>QHQA01000137.1 GCA_003219695.1 Verrucomicrobiota bacterium | reverse complement strand
AGCATTACGAACTCTCGGTTTTGTCCAACGAAACGACGCTGTGGGAGCTGGGACGCGGTGCGATGGGCATCACGTATCATGCGGTTGACATCAATCTTGGTTCTCCGGTTGCGCTGAAAGTGATCAGCGCCCGCTACTCAGGTAATGCCAGAGCGCGCGAGCGCTTTCGGCGCGAAGCGCGGACCGCCGCCCAACTGCGCCACCCGAATGTCGCCACGGTTTTTCACTTCGGCGAAACTTCAGCGGGCCAGTGTTTCTACGCCATGGAATTAGTCGAAGGCGAAACGCTCGAAGCGCGGATTCGTCGCGACGGAGCATTGCCAGTTCTGGCCGTGCTGGAGGTTGCGGAGCAAGTTGCGCGCGCATTAGCCGCTGCTGAAAAACACGGATTGGTCCATCGCGATCTCAAACCGAGTAACATAATGCTTGTCGCGAGCGATGCAGACACTGCTGATGGATTAACCGTCAAAGTGATTGACTTCGGTCTTGCGAAAGCGGTCGCCGCGGCAGAGGACAAATCAAACCAAACTCACGTCAGTTTTTCGGGAACGCCGGGGTTCGCCAGCCCTGAGCAGCTTGCCAGCGATCCGGCAGATGCAGCACTCGACGTTCGCTCCGATATTTACTCGTTAGGCGTTACGCTGTGGTATTTACTCTGTGGTAAAATGCCTTTCGCGGGGCGAACGCTGAAAGAATTCCGCGACCAGCAATTGCGAGAGTTACCAGTGGAACAGCTCGCTCCAGCAAAAGTGCCCGCGCCGCTGATTGGCCTTCTCCGCTCGATGTTGGCTACTGACCCGGCCAAGCGACCTCAATCGGCCCGAGAGCTTCTGACCGAATTGCGATACTGCCGCGAAGCGATAGAAGCAAGACCCCGGCGTCTCAAATTCGCCGCGTTGGCGGCGACTGTGCTCCTAGCCATCAGCGGTATAAGCCTAACGAGTTATTTCTCGTATCACCAATATGTCAATAGACGTACGTCGTCGAAGGCGCCGGTAGTGCCAGAAAAAAGCATTGCCGTGCTGCCATTTGAAAATCTCAGCAACGACAGAGAAGACGTGTTTTTTGCCGACGGTATTCAAGACGACGTTTTGACGAAGCTGGCAAAAATTGCCGACCTGAAGGTTATCAGCCGCACCAGCGTCATGCAGTACCGCGGTGATCGGAGCATGCGCCAGATCGGCGACGCGCTTCGAGTGTCTCACGTGTTGGAAGGTAGCGTGCGAAAGACAGGAGCCTGGCTGCATATAAATGTCCAGTTGATTGACACGCGCACCGACATGCACGTGTGGGCCGAGCAGTACGATCGCGATTTGAAAGAAGTTTTTGCCATCCAGAGCGAAATCGCCCAAAAAGTCGGCCAGCAACTTCACGCGAAAATCTCTCCTGCTGAAAAGCTGGCCATTGAACGTCCACCAACGGCCGATTTCACCGCCTTCGATCTCTACAGCCGCGCCAAAAATCTGGTTCTGGAGTGGAGCTATCGTATGAGCAGCAAAGACAATTTACCGCGAGCGGCTGATCTGCTGAACCAAGCTCTCGGGCATGATCCAACATTTTTCCAGGCGCACTGCCAACTTGCTTGGATTCACGACCAGCTTTATGCGCTTGGCTTCGATCGCACACCTGGGCGCCTGGAACTGGCAGACGCAGCCATCCAAGCGGCATTTCGCATCCGTCCCGATGGAGGCGAAGCACACCTCGCGCGTGCGGGACATCTTTATCGTGGGTATCGTGATTTTGACGGCGCATTAACTGAACTGGAAACTGCTGGCAAGACCCTTCCCAATGACGCTCGGTTATTCGAGCTCAAAGCATACATCGAACGTCGCCGCCCTGGTGGTAATGAAGAAGAGGCTTTACGCGATTTCGAGCGCGCGATCGACCGCGACCCACGGAACTTCTTACTCCTGCAGCAAATTTCGCTTAGTTACGATCATCTCCGGCGCTATCGCGAGGAAAAGTCAGTCTTTGACCGGATGCTTGCTATCAACCCCAACGACGTCGAGACGAAAGTCGACCGGGCGTTCGTGGAGTTGGACTGGAAAGCCGATACGCGACCGTTGCATCAAACGATCGATTCAATGCGGGTGACAAACCCGTCTACGATGGCGAGTATTGCTGGTAGTCGGCTTCTTTGCGCATTAGCCGAGCGCGACCCCGCTGCGGCAAAAGATGCCTTGATCGCGCTAGGTGACACGCCCTTAAACGATGATGTTGTTCAATTCACTCGTCCCTTCTTAAAAGGCCTCATCGCTCGTATGATGCATGATGATGAACAGGCACGGTCTGCTTTCAGTGCTGTGCGGGGCGACCAGGAAAAAACCATCCAAGCTCAGCCAAATTACAGCCCGCGCCTGTGCGTGCTCGGCTTAATCGACGCTGCTCTAGGACGGAAAGAGGAAGCGTTGCGTGAAGCAAAGCGAGCAGTTGAACTTCTTCCGGTGGAAAAAGATGCACTCAGTGGCATCGCTATGATCAAGTATCTGGCGATGGTTGCTGCGTGGGCGGGTGACAAGGACCTCGCCTGTGAACAGCTTGCGATCGCGAGCAGGCGCCCAGGCTCGGTTAGTTACGGCGAGTTGAAACTCATGCCGTTTTGGGACCCGTTGCGCGGCGATCCACGCTTCGAAAAGATCGTTGCCTCACTGGCACCAAAGTAATTTCTGGGAAGTGCGCCCGGACGCCCGACAGAGTCTCACTCGAAACCCGATCGAGAGCGCTCGTGCGTGCAAGGATGGGATTATTCACAGTTTTTTTGGGAGCGCACCACAAATTTCTTGCAATGCCGCACCATTTTTTCCTTTGGAATGAAGTGAGCAGACATAGCATTACATTAGTGTGCCCAGAAGGGCATGTCTGCGCGTTCTTTAAGAAGGCTTCGAAACCAAACTCCACAATGAAAAAACAAGGATAACGAATATGAAAAAACAAATTAAGCCTACTGTTAAAGCGCGCCTCTTTCAGGGTGCGTTTTTGCTCGTGATCCCTTTTCTCCTCAACGATGCGACACCGGTGGTAATGGGACAGGGCGACAGCAGCAACCAATCTTCGACTCACGCCAGGGCGCAATGGGTTTGGCAAAACCCGCTGCCTCAGGGTAATTGGCTCTTTGGAGTCTCATTTACCGATGCAAACAACGGGACAGCTGTTGGTTGGTATGGGACCATCCTCAGGACAACCGATGGAGGACAGAGCTGGGTTCTTCAGTCGAGCGGAATCTTGGGAACAAGTATTGGGCTTTATGGGGTTTCGTTTACCGATGCCAATACGGGAACTGCGGTTGGCGGCGTCACTAATGCGACAATCCTCAGAACAACGGATGGCGGAGCCAATTGGCAGAGGCAGGCGACTGGAATGACCGACTACCTTAAGGCGGTTTCCTTTACTGATACCAATACGGGAACTGCGGTTGGCGGGTATGGGGCAATCGTCAGAACGACCGATGGCGGAGCAACCTGGATAAGCCAGACCAGTGGAACGTCCATCGACCTTAATGCGGTTTCCTTCACCGATGCAAACAATGGGACGGCTGTTGGTTGGTATGGGTTAATCATTAGGACAACAGATGGCGGAGCCAACTGGATCCAGCAGCAAAGTGGGACCGGCAATTTTCTTTGGGGCGTTTCCTCTACTGACGCAAACAATGGAACGGCTGTTGGCGAACAGGGAACCATCCGCCGGACGACAAATGGGGGACATACCTGGGTTCGCGAGAGGAGTGGAACAACCAATTTTCTTTGGGGCGTTTCCTTTACAGATGCAAATAACGGAACGGCCGTTGGCGGAACGGCCGCTGCTAACGGTGGAACGATCCTTCGAACAACAGACGGGGGGCATACGTGGGTTAGCCAGTCAAGCGGAACCTCCAACCTTGTCGGCGTTTCCTTTACCGATGCGAATAACGGGACGACTGTTGGCGCCTTTGGTACCATCCTAAGAACAACCGATGGAGGGAACAACTGGCTTAGCCAATCCAAGGCGGTTACGCTTCTTTCGCTCGAGGACGTTTCCTTCACTGATATTCACAATGGAACTGCCGTTGGCGGAGCAATTGGGGAAAGCACGATTGTTAGAACAACAGATGGCGGAAATACATGGCTTAGCCAGACGAGCGGGGCGAACAATGATCTCCATGGTGTTTCCTTTACAGATGCGAATGCCGGGACCGCTGTAGGTGACTTCGGCACAATCGTGAGAACGACAGATGGAGGGAACAGCTGGGTCCCGCAAGTAAGCGGAACAATGGCTGATCTGTGGGGCGTCTCCTTTGCGGACACGATTCATGGCACAGCGGTCGGAGGGGGCGCTAATTTCCCTAGCACGATCCTTACTACAACAGATGGGGGAAGCACCTGGGCAATCTACCAATTCGGCTTCTATGTTCCTCTTACCGCAGTTTCACGTCCAGATGTCAATACCGCAACGGTTGTGGGCGGAGCAGGCATAATCCTCAGAACCACCGATGGAGGGAATAACTGGGTTCAGCAAGCAAGCGGAACAACAGTTGATCTGTTACGGGTGTCCTTTACCGACGCAAATACTGGAACTACTGTCGGTCAATTTGGCACTATCCTTAGAACTACAGACGGAGGCAGCCATTGGGTACCGCAGCAAAGTGGAACATCTGAGGGGCTCGCCGGAGTTTCCTTTTTCGACACAAACCACGGCATGGTTAGCGGCGATTTGGGTATCATACTACGGACAACAGACGGAGGACAAACTTGGATGCGTGAGAGCACCCCAACACAATATGGTCTTTCGAACGTTGCCTGCACCGGTTCCCGCAGCGGAACGACCGTGGGTTACGGTGGCGCTATCCTCAGGAGAGAAGCGGTCAGATGAGTCAATAATGGTGGCTACTGTCAATCATTTACAAAGTCAAAACGAAGCTGTTTGCACACTAAAAACCACTCACGGTAAATGACTGGGTTGCAGGTTCGGTTCCTGCACGGTGCAACTCACCTTCGCACCAGTCAGACAGTTAACGCGCCTAGATGATTGTCTGGAATGCTGGCCGGCTCATCGGCGCTGAGAATGCCGATAAGCAGAAAGCTTTGGGATAGATCGAATGGCAAAAAGGGCTAACCAGTCGCTAAAGCCAACTGTTCGGCTCGCCGAGCCGCACGACGCAGAGGTAATTGCTGCTACCCTGCGAGCAGCGTTTGCCGAATTCCAACAACTCTACACGCCAGCTGCGTTTAGGGCGACGACGCCGGGCGCGAAGCAGATTGCCGAGCGCTTTGCTGAGGGGCCGACCTGGATTGCCGAGCTCGCTGGCAAGGCAGTGGGTACTGTCGCCGCGGTGCCCCGTAGCCTTGAACTCTATATCCGGAGTATGGCTGTTCTTCCGGCAGCCCGAGGGTTCGGCATCGGTGCCCGGCTTCTGGAGACGGTCGAGGTCTTCGCTGCCGACCATCAGTATCGCCGATTACTGCTCGACACTACCCCCTTTTTGCTAGCGGCGATCCACCTCTACGAAAGCCACGGCTTTCGGTACACCGGCGAGAAGCCGGATCTTTTCGGCACCCCGCTCGCCACGATGGCCAAGGACGTCACGGGACAAGTTACAGCTCTTTGAAATCGTCCGCGTTGCTGTAAGTTTCAACCCCATTGCCCGCATCATCGCTGGAAAAACAAAACCAAGAAGCAACAAGGAAGAGGAAGCGCTCCAGAAAAAGACCGTCTGGACTGGTGCCTGGCCAATGGCCGGCGGCTGACCGATGAGGAAGTGATCATCTATAACAGTTTTTTGAGCAAGGGAGGCTGGCACGATGACTCGACCGCGGTTTTATTTCCTGAGATGATCAAAAGTGAAGGCCCAACTAACTGCTCCAGTTCTACGTTAACTGGTCGCACGATGAGCGACGAAACCAAAGCACTCCCTCAAACAGGTCCGGCGCTGACGCTCGGGATGGTTCTGTTTCCGGGCCTTACGCAGCTCGACTTAACCGGTCCATACGAGGTCTTCTCGCGTTTGCCTGGAGCCAAGGTGTGCCTCATTGCAGCAACGTTAATGCCGGTCCCCAGCGAACGCGGCTTGACGATATCCGCTGACGCAACGTTCGAGACCGCGCCCGCCCTGGACGTCATTTGCGTGCCGGGCGGTCCGGGCGTTGACTCCATGATGGAGGACGAACTCTTGCTGCAGTTCCTCCGCGAGCGTGCGCCGAGTGCACGGTACGTCACATCGGTTTGTACCGGCGCGTTGGTGCTGGGCGCGGCTGGTTTGTTGCTGGGGTATCGAGCAACTACGCACTGGCTGTCACATGAGCTACTGGCGCTGTTCGGGGCGATACCCGTTAACGAACGGGTCGTCATCGACCGGGACCGTATTACTGGTGGCGGAGTGACGGCCGGAATCGATTTCGGACTGACAGTGGCCGGAGAGGTGTTCGGAACGGCGGTAGCGCACGAGATTCAGTTGATGCTTGAATACAATCCCTCGCCGCCGTTTGCCAGTGGCTCGCCGCACAGCGCGCCCAAAAGCGTGGTGCGACGCGTGACCGATGCGCGCGAGGCCGCTCAATCGAGACGACGCGCGATCGCGGAACGCGCAGCGGTGCGCCTTGGCGTGGCGGTTCAAGGGGGCCCACTTTGTCCATAATGTGAGGTAACATCCAAATGCTCGGCGGCGCACCAGCGTAAATCCCCTATTTGACGTTGGGCGTTGGACGTTGAGCGTTCGGCGTTTCCTTTGTCCTTAATCGAGCGCGCTCTTCACTCCCAGTCCTGGCTTGTTCAGCACGTGCGTGTGACGCGTAAAGCTACAGCGCGTGAGCGACGCTTTTACATAATGCATGAGAAAAGAAGCGCCGGATCTTTAGCGCGTGGCCGAAGGCTTTACGCGCCAATCGACGTAAGCCTGCTCAGTGCGAATGCTGTAATGCTTAATGCGGATGGCATTGCGCACTTGGTCCAGTAATTTGGGTTTGTTTTCCGCCTGCCTGCCCATTACTCTTGGCTGCATGACGCCGATTCTGCCGTCTTCAACTCCAAACTCAAGCGGGATTAGACCAAAAATCCGGCATTTCTCTTGAAACACCCAAAAATTGGGTCGAATTCTCGTTAGACCTATCAAGGCGCTATGACGCGTTGACCAAAATGGACCCCGCCCTGCTCGCGATCGTTGGCACACTGAGCGGTGTGATCGTCACGGGTCTGATCGGCTACTTCCTTCAGCGCGATTTGATTCTGCGGCAGACGCGTGGAGCACGGACCGAGGACTTGTTCCAGAAACGCCTACTCGCGATGCAACACTTGCTCTCAGCCATCGAGTTGATCGAGCGCATGCGAAGCCACGAGATTCGGGACGACATCACAATCGCTGCTTGGCATGATCTCGAGGGCACGGCACTCCGCAGCGGCGCTTTCATTCCGAAAGAGTTCCGTCACGATTACGACCTCATCATCAGGTCACTTTTTGCTGGCGTCGGCGTGCAGCATACCGCGAACATCGATTACCCTGGCCTTCACGATGCAAAACAACGACTTTTTGATTACGTCCAGCGCGAGTTCGATACGAAGGTCTAACCATGCGATGGAGCGAACGGCGGATCGCTGTGCGTCTACATTTGGAATGACTTCGACTCTTTTCCATCCAGCGACGTGCGCTCTCGTCCGCCGTCGCTCATCTTGTTCTCGTTAGGCGTATGGCAAGCACAATCGAGGGCGGGTGTTTATGCGGAGGCGTCCGGTATCGTCTACACGTTAGGCCAAAGCAGGGGAGTGACTGCCATTGCGAAGATTGCCGGCGGGCTAGTGCTGCTCCGTATGTGACTTGGTGTAGCGTTCCCAGCAAGGCGATAGAGGTTCTGAGCGGTGAATTGCGTAGAGTCTCATATGCAGACCGATTACGCTCGTTCGCCTCTTGTTGTGGCACGCCTCTGTTTATCCAGGACGAAGTCAGTTCTGAATGGATTGACGTGACAGTGGCGTCGTTCGATGATCCTAAGACCTTTCACCCGGAGGCCGCGATATGGACAGAAGACAAACTTCCGTGGGTAAAGCTCGATCCGAGTCGGCCTGCTTTTCGCCGGAGCAGAAATGAAAACGCCTAACCAAACCCTAATTAATGACGACTCAGCCAACGGCCTCATGGCGAAATAAATTTAGCGTGTTTGCCGCGATACCCTGCCGTGGCTTATCTCTTTCCCGTTAGATCGCGCAGTGGTCGAGTGGAGCAAGCCTATGCGTACTGTTTCGACTCGTTGGGTGCGACACCGCTGGAACCTTCGCGGGGTCGATTTCACTCTCTCTGTGCCGCCGGGGTACCAAGAACGGAGCGCTACGACCGCCGACGGGGTTCGAGTCCTAGATGTGATCCTTCGCGCCTACGGCTCTGACCCAATATGGCGACCGCATCTGCCCGCCATCGCGACTCGCATGCACCACCGGATTTGCCAAACGCTTGGGCATCCAGGGGCGGTCTACCTCATGATCGAAAGCGGCAACGAGGTTGCTGCCTTATCTGGAGTAGCGGTCTCGCACTGGACCGACCAGAACTTTCTCACCGGCGTTTGCGTGCACCCTAACCATCAGCGGCGAGGCCTCGGGAAGTTCTTGCTCGGACGTTCGCTGCAGTGGCTCCAGATGCAGGGTATCCTGGAGCCCCAGGTCTACACGGAGTTCGAGTCGCTCGCCGATCGGAAGATCTATCCACTCTACGGTTCCACGCGTGTCGTTGGGGTGCCTTATCCCGGAACTCAGCCGCCCCCACCGAGCGAGGCTTATACCGTCAAGCACAACTGCTACTTTGATGGCCGGGTGCGGAGCCTGGGCTTTGGCACATCGCACGGCTATGTCACCATAGGCGTTATCACGCCGGGACGATATGAATTCACGTCTGATTACGAGGAGCACGTTCTCATCTTGTCGGGGACATTGCGCGTTAAACTGCCGGGTCGCGACTGGGTCGAAGCCCCCACAAACGACGCGTACGTTGTACCGGCGGACACGAAGTTCGAGGTGGAATCAGAGACCGACGTTGCCTACCTCTGTCGGTATTATCCCGTCGGAATACCGAGGGGGTAGGCGCGACCTAACACTGCGATGCAGCGAACCGCGGACCGTCCTAATTCCTAGAGTTAAGAGCATGGGAAGATCACTTCTAACTCACGCGGTCGCTGATTTTGGGTCTCGTTAGGCGGCATAATGCAGACGCCGTTCACGTTCCTGCGACCTGGAAAGCTTGTTGATGAAGATTTGGAGTTGGTGTTGACCCGCACAGTTGAGGCCGACCCGACTAAACATCACGTCCCCATGTATGAGTTCGACCTCCGGCATTCCAGCCAGTTGGTGACGATGGGTAAGGTTCGACTCCGCATTGGCTCGGCGCGAGCGTTGCGTTATCATGGTCATATCGGATACGAGGTTCGACAACGATTTCGGGGTCACAGATATGCAGCTAGGAGTTGCCAGCTTTTGTTGCCGCTCGCCTATGCGCATGGTTTAAAAGCCCTCTGGCTGGCCGTAGATCCCGCGAACATTCCGTCGCAGAAGACCTGCCAGATCATCGGGGCAAAGTATATCGAGACTGTGCGGATTCCACATGATCACGAGATATATCGTGGCGGAGCACGCTATCGCCGCCGGTACAGGTTGGGGTTGGGTCCCATATCGCCTAACCAGGCGATTCAGCGAAGCGCGAGATAGCGTACGATCCACTTCATGAATGTTTACCATCTACCCGTTGGCTGCGTTGATCGCTTCTCAGGTCTCGCGGTCGCTGATCTTGTCTCTCGTTAGGCCACTACGAACCGAGCTATGTTGCCAGATCAAGAACTTGTCGTTCGCGATACGAAACGGGAGGAACTCGAACTTATCTGTGACATGGAGCGAGGTGGGGCGCCGGACTTTGTCATACCGTATTCAATCGAAAAACATCACTCGGAATTTGCGAAGCCAAACGTCGTGTACAAGTCGGTCTGGTGCGATGCTCAGCTTATTGGTTTTTTCATTTTGGTTTTGGAGCAAGATGCTCGAAACGTCGAGTTTCGCAGAATAGTTGTGTCCAAGCCGGGTTTCGGGTACGGAAAGAGAATCGTCAAAATGGTTGATCAGATATGCCGCAGCGAATTCGGCAGACTTCGGGTGTGGTTGGACGTATTCGAGACTAACCTGCGGGCACGACATGTTTATGAGCAGTGCGGCTACCAAAGGTTTGGCGAGTCCGAACATGAAGGACGAAGATTACTTCTGTATGAAAAGGTGCTCTAACAAATCACTTCAGCCAACAGCCGCCACACAGGTTAGTTGGATCGGAGCGGGCAATTTGATTGTCACAGTTGGATTTCGGAGTCAGTCTCCAGCGGCTGTGGCTGAGTTCTGACGTTAGACGTTTGGCGGAGGCTCCCTTGAGTACTAATCTCTCCGAACTACCGAAAGATCTACCGCGTCCCGTGGACGACGGTGCAGCGAATCATCTCCGCGGTATGAGGCTGCCCAAGGTTGCACTTCAGGCGACAAACGACGCTATGGTCGATCTTGCGGCCCTCCCGGGGCGCGTTGTGATCTACATTTATCCGATGACTGGCCGTCCTGGAGTGCCGTTGCCGAATGGATGGGAGGGCATACCGGGGGCTTGTGGCTGCACACCACAGTCCTGTAGTTTCCGGGATCATTTTGCGGAGCTGAACGCCCTGAATACTTCCGTGTTCGGACTGAGCACACAGACCACGGAGTATCAGAAGGAAGTGCGGGAACGTCTGCGTCTTCCTTTTGAATTGTTGAGCGACAGCGGACATAGTCTGAAGAGGTTGCTCCGTTTACCCACGTTTACCGTGGCGGGTGTGGAGCTGTACAAACGGCTGACGCTCATCGTCGAGGATGGACGGATACAAAAGGTTTTCTATCCTGTTTTTCCTCCCGACGAAAACGCTGAGGAGGTTCTCACTTGGTTGCAACAAAACGCCCAACAGGCCGCTGCAGGGGACGCGCCAAAAGCGGAGCGCCCCTGAGGTCAATCGTCGCTAATCTGAAGTAAAGCTTGCCCGTTGCCCGAGGGACGACGGGCAGCATTTCGCGAGTCATCGCGTCGCCATCCGGCCATCGTGCCCTGCACACCGATAATCACTTACTCGGCTTCTTGATCACGTACTTTACGCTGAGATGCGGTGGGTGGTTCCCGAACACCCGTTTCACCACACCGTTTCTGATTGCGCCAATTTTCTCCATGGCCTTTTGGGACCGAATATTATTTTGTCCGACAAGAAACACCACGGTCTCAACAAACTTGAAGGCGTGAGCGAGCATTAATTGTTTCATCTGCCGGTTGTAACGTCCGCCCCAATATTTTCGCGCCAGAAGTGTCCATCCAATTTCAATCTCCGAGTTCTCTGGATCGTAACCGTAAAACCGCGTCGATCCGATGATTTGTTGACTCTTCCTATCAATCACGACAAAAGCCCCACCGCATTCCAGTGCTTCTCTGAAGAAAACCTTGAAGACATCTTTCTTGTAGCGATCGCTATCCGGATGCTGTTTCCAGATGAGCGGATCAGACGCGACGGCAAACAGATCGTCCCAATCTTCAGGAGTCAGCCGCCGAAGCTCGATTAGTTCACCTATAAGATGCGGTTGAAGTTCAAATGACATTCTGTTGCTGTGAGCTTAACCGCGAATGAACATGAAGGAACACGAATTCGAATCGGGAGGTTTTCGTCATGTCGCTGAATCGGTTTTCGAAGACACTGGTTTCTGGATTACGATTACGCTATTTGAATGACAGACCATTTGACGGTGCCGAGCTTCGTGTCGTCACGCGCGGTAGAAAATGGCATTAACGAGAATTTTCATCAGACACGAATTACACGAATGTCACGAGTCTCATAACACTTAGGTCAATTCGTGTGATTTCGTGAAATTCGTATTTTGTCTTGTCGGCTTCCCGCTACGTTGTGGGCCGTGATTCTGCCGGCAGGATCGGCAAGTCCAATTTCTCGGTGTGCCGGATCACTGTGAGGCTGGCACCGACGCCGATTTGTTCGCCGACCAGAACCTTATGGAGGTCGTGCACGCTCCCGATGGGCTGGCCATTGAATGCGACGATCAGATCGCCCTCGCGCAAGCCGGCGCGTTCGGCAGGACTCCTCTTCTCGACGGAAACAACAAGGACGCCGGTCTCCAGTGGCAGGCCATAGAATCGCACGATCCGCCGGTGAACCGGCACGTTCTGCCCGGCAACCCCGATGTAGCCGCGCCGAATTCGACCGTCGCGGATTAACCATCCAGCGACAAGCTTGGCGGTGTTACTGGCGATGGCGAAACAGATGCCTTGTGCGGGTCTGATCATCGCCGTGTTTACGCCGACTACTTCGCCGGCTGAATTGACCAGCGGTCCACCGGAGTTGCCGGGATTTAAGGCAGCATCGGTCTGAATGATGTTGTCGATCAACCTTCCCGATTGCGTGTGCATCGAGCGGCCGAGCGCGCTGATCACGCCCGCGGTCACACTGGCTTGAAATCCAAGCGGATTTCCAATTGCGATCACCAGCTGGCCGACTCGCAGATTTTCGGAGTCTGCCAGACGCACGTGAGTGAGCTGCGGTGCACCGATTCGAATAACGGCGAGATCCGTGTCTGGATCGTCGCCTGTCACATGCGCCGGATATTCGCGTCCATCCGGTAGGGTTACAATCATCGCGCTGGCGTCATGAACGACGTGGCTGTTGGTCAGGATGAATCCGTCGGGCGTGATCACGAATCCGGAGCCGTTTCCGCTGATTTCGCCCGCTCCGCGGCGCCCGCTGAAGCGCTGTTTGACGTCGATGTTCACCACGGCTGGCGCGACGCGCGCGACCGCACCCACTACGCTGCGCGAATACGCATCGAGCAAGGCGGAATCGTCTCGCGCTGCGGACACGGCTTCAGGTTCCTCGCGCGCCAATTTTTCGCCTCCTCCAGCATCCGACTCGTTTAGGAGAAACTCGGTCGCGGCGTCGTTCTTCTTCGGAAGAGATGTGATGGTCACGCCTAAACTTCGAATGCTGAAAACTAACAGTCAACTACCTGCAATCCCTAACTATACGCACCAATTGGAAAGTTACTCTCCGCTTGCGCGTGCAGGGAAATTGTTTTACACGAAAGCAATGCCAAAAACGTCCTCCATCCCCTCTGTCCTCGATCCGCGATGCCCTTCCCGGCTCGTGCTCGACCGGATCGCAGATAAGTGGACTGCGCTTATCATCCAAATTCTCGCGGGGGGTACGATGCGCTATGCTGCACTCCAACGCGAGATCGGCGGCATTTCGCAAAAAATGCTTACCCAAACATTGCGCAGCCTCGAGCGGGACGGCCTCGTGCAACGCAAAGTACATCAGGTGGTGCCGCCGAAAGTGGAATACTCGTTGACGAGATTGGGTCGGACCTTGATCGAACCGCTGCATGCGCTTTGTCGCTGGTCTGAAAAACATCTGGCTGAGCTTCAGGCGAATCGCGCGCAGGCAAAACAAGCAAAGGGCGACGGGCTGTAGAGTGCGCTTCCTCAGCGCAAGATTCGCCAATCTTGAAGAATCGTCCACTGAGACAGCGGACGTTACAGCCATCAAAAGCCGTAGCGGGCCGGCCATTCTCGGGCCGGCCCGCCCAGTCGTGCTGCGCAGGCCTTTAGCTCCTTCTTGAAAAACTGAGCCAGGTGCGTCCGCACTTTGTCGGGGAGCGGTAACTTTTCTATCCCGGCCCAACTGTTGTAATCCGCCCTCAGCTGGCCGCCTGGCTTGTCTGGGTCGGCACCGAGGAAACAGAGGATGGAGCGTCGCAATTCAGTGGGATCTTTTTGCAGGTCATCAAAGAACCAAATGCGAAGCCGCTCTGGATGAACATAGCGTTTCCATCGCATGACGACCGCGCTCGGATACGAGCGCAGACGCATCCCTCGGCGCAGCAAATTCCGATGGACCGCGTCGATATCTGTCACGTCGAACGGTTCAATCTGCCGGGAACGCACTTCCATGGACAAATGCGACCACACGCGCTCCACCGGATCGCGCGCCAGGAAGATCACCTTCAAGTTTGGGAAATAGCCGACGATTCGCCGAACGACTTTACTGCTGAGCGTCGAATAGTTTGGCGAAATATCGCCGGAGAGAAGTAATCCTTTGGGTTCGAACAGTCGGGCGTAATTCTCGAGGTCCATGGACGGTTCGACGCTGAGACTTTTTAGGCGCTCCAAAAAGAGACGATCGCGCTCGTCTTTGCAGCGCGGAGGAGCTGAGCGTTGGACCCTGCTCAGTTGATCAAAATAATGCAGTTCCTTCACAGGCGGCATCCAGAAATCCGGATGGGAATCGAGCTGCTGATAAAGCCAGGTGGTTCCGCCTTTGTGAGCTCCGATGCACATGAAATCAGGCCCCGCATTGCGCTTTTCTTTTTTATCGCCGCCGTGCCTACTGCGTGCTTTAGATCGCCAAGCCCAATGCACCCTTCCACTATTCTCTTTCCCCTACCGAAAACGCAAGAATGTGAATTCGACTCGTAGTCATCGAGGACGAACCCGGCAGCGTTCCCACCAAATTTTGCGGCAACGGTATCATTGGCTTGTAATGTCGCTGGCCAGTTGGAAAGGAAAGGACGCGGTCGTTCGTCTAGCGCGTGCTCTTACTCTGAGTAGCGAGGACGGAAAAGATGCAGGCTTGCTTTTGGTGCCAGTTTTTACTTAGATCACAGCGTGACTGCTGATGATCAAGTGACGTCACTGACTGGGGTTGGCGAAGATGCGTCCCGCGCCCGCGGGAGCGCTGCCGCATTTACCACCACGCATTGGAGCGTGGTGTTGGCCGCGCAGGGTCAATCACCGGCAGCGCAGGAAGCGCTCGAAAAACTTTGCCGCACCTATTGGCCACCGATCTACGGTTTCGTGCGGCGACAAGGCGCCAGACTGGAAGAGGCCGAAGATCTTACCCAGGGCTTTTTTGCGCTGCTGCTGGAACGCAGAGACCTGAATATGGTCCGCAAAGAGAAAGGGCGGCTGCGTTCTTATCTGCTGGTCTCACTCAAAAATTTCCTCGCTGACGAGCGCGATCGTGCGATGACCGCTAAGCGAGGTCGGGGCCAACGACTGATTCCTTTGGAAGAACTGCGCGCGAATGATCGGGCAATTATGGAGCCGGTTGACACGTTGACAGCCGATCAAATATACGAACGCCGTTGGGCATTAACCGTGCTGGAACAAGTACTCGCGCGATTGGAGGAGGAATACCGCAGGGCCGGTAACGGCCCAATGTTTGAGCGATTTGAAAAGTTGCTCATGAACGAACCGGATCGCCCGTCGCAGGCGGATATCGCTGCTGAATTGGGCATGACCGAGAATGCTGTAAAACAGGCGTTCCACCGATTTCGGCAGCGCTATCGTTTGTTATTTCGAGAGGAGATCGCTCAGACAGTAGCGGTGCCGGGTGACATCGAGGATGAGCTGCGGCATTTGATCGCCGTTTTGCGCGCGTAACCTGTGAGGGAATTTCACGCAGTACAAGAAGGGGACGTGAGCGGTTCTCCTACTATGAGAGGCGGAACCAAAGTCTGCGCCAGATGCGGGGCTAAGATCCTCGGCGATACGCCGCGAGGATCGTGCCCGGCATGCCTCGTCGAGACAGCTCTTGGTTTGATTGAGGAAGAAGTTGATGGAGCGGCTGATCCGACAGCGATGCTGCGTCCCGCGACTGCCTCGCGCTCGGAACGAATCTCGACAGACTTCGGCGATTACAAATTACTGGAAGAAATCGGCCGCGGCGGCCAGGGCGTGGTTTATCGGGCGCGGCAGAAAAGTCTTAATCGTACCGTCGCACTTAAGGTGATCGGCCTGGGCCACTGGGCAACCGAAGCGCACTTGAAGCGATTCCGTCGCGAAGCAGAAGCAGCCGCCAGCCTCGAGCATTCTTCAATTGTCCCGATCTACGAAGTGGGCGAGCGCGATGGCTCATGCTATTTCAGCATGAAATTCGTCGAAGGCGGCCAGCTTGATGCGGTAGTCAAGCGCACGCCGATGTCGATCCGGCAGGCGGCGGAATTGATCGCGAAGGTGGCGCGCACCGTTCATTACGCGCACGAACACCACATTCTGCATCGAGATATCAAGCCGGGAAACATTTTGCTGGATGAAAATGGCGAACCGCATTTGACTGATTTTGGTCTGGCACGCCTGGTAGAAACGGAAAGCAGTGTCACTCGCACGCTGGACGTGCTTGGGACGCCCAGCTACATGGCGCCGGAACAAGCCGTGGGAAACAACGCGGCCGTCAACAGCGCCACCGATATTTACGGACTCGGCGCTGTGTTCTACTACCTGCTTACTGGCCAGCCGCCTTTTGCCGGCGGAACAACGTACGAAACGATCAAATTACTGCTGGATACTGAGCCGCGACAACCGCGCCTCTTAAATCCGAAAATAGATCGCGACCTTTCAACAATCTGCCTCAAGTGTCTCGAGAAAGATCCAAAGCGTCGCTATTCGTCCGCTCTCGCGCTGGCGGAAGATTTGGGACGCTGGCTAAAGCATGAGCCGATCCTAGCCCGACACACTGGAATTTTCACTCGTGGAAAAAAATGGGTGCGCCGGAACCCAACAAGCGCGCTACTTGCAGCCTCGCTGATCGCACTGGCAGCAGCTGCGGGATGGATCGCTTGGAAAAGTGAATTGATGCGTCATCCGGTAAAAACTGGAATCGCCGTTCTGCCGTTTGAAAATCTGAGCGAGCAGAAGGAAGACACCGCGTTTGCCGATGGTGTTCAGGACGACATTTTGACCAAGCTGGCGAGGATCGCCGACCTGAAAGTCATCAGCCGGGCCAGTGTTATGGACTACCGTGGCAAACGAAATCTCCGGCGGATCGGAAATGATCTGCGGGTATCGCATGTTTTGGAAGGCAGCGTCCGCAGAGCCGGCACGCATCTTCGTCTAAACGCGCAGTTGATCGACACACGCTCTGATACTCACGTTTGGGCCGAGCAATATGATCGCGATTTGAACGACCTGTTTTCCATCCAAGCCGATATCGCGCAAAAAATCGCCGGGCAGCTCCATGTCAAAATTGCACCCGCTGAAAAGCTGGCCATTGAGCGCAAGCCGACGAACAATCCCGCTGCTTACGATGCGTATCTGCGTGGTCGCGCATTTTCGGGTGGCTCGCCATTGGATCGTGCCACCTTGCAGGGTGCGGCGATTCGATCATATCAAGAGGCAGTGAAGTTGGATCCCAATTTTGTCCTGGCTTGGGCATATCTTTCCTGTGAACAGAGCATGAGTTACTGGATGGCAATCGATCCAAGCCCGGTGCCGCTGGCGGCGGCGAAGGATTCCCTCGATCATGCGCTCGCGCTCGACCCGAACCTGCCGGAAACTCATCTTGCTCTAGGTTATTACCGTTATTATGGGAAGGGCGATTTCACCGGGGCGCTCGCGGAATTCCAGCAAGCCGAGCAGAGTCTCCCGAATGGCGTTGATGCCATCCTGGCGGTTGCCCTTATCCAGCGGCGAGTTGGGCATTGGGACGAGGCCATTGAAGGATTCCGCCGCGCCAATGAGCTCGATCCTCGCAATGTCAATGGCTCCACGCTGCTCGCGGTTACGTACAGTTGCCTGCGCCGTTTTCCGGAAGCCGTCGCCACCGCTGACCGCGTCCTTGTGTTCGAGCCAACAAACCGTGGTGCGCTATCGCTAAAAGTGTGGGCGCTCTGGGCAATGGGAGATCTTAGGTCGATAGAAGCGCTGCTCGCGAATCCCGGTGCCGATTCGTTCATGCGCGGGACGCAGGCTCTGTTCCAGCAGCGTTACGCCGCAGCCATAGAGATACTCTCAAGCGGACTTGCCGCCGAGACTAAACCCGACCCACGAAGCGACCCCGAAAAACTTCTCCTAGGTTTGAGTCAGCAACGCGCCGGCGATGTCGCCGCGGCGCGCGCGACTTACCAAAGCGTGGCGAGGGATTTTCAGCGCAAGCTCGAGAAGGTCCCGCCGGGTTCTTTTGCCGAGGCGGCGCTGCGTGCCTCTTTGGGTGAGGCCTATGCAGGTTTGGGCGAAGGGGCGTCTGCTGTCGCGGAAGGACAAAAAGCCATGGCCATTAATCCCAGTTCCAAAGATCCATTCCAGGGCCCCGACGAAGAGGAAATCATGGCGCGTATCTACGCTCTACTGGGCGATGCTGACCACGCCATGCCCATGCTCAAACGGCTACTCCAGACGCCGTACAGCTCTCCGATTACTCCGGCACTGCTGCGAATTGATCCAGTGTGGGATCAAATCCGGAACGATCCTCGCTTTCAGGAATTGGCCGCAGAAAAGAAACCGCGAGATTGAAGAAGATTTCGGTGCAATAGGCAGATCGGCCTTACAGGTGACGATGCCGTACGCCGCATGCGCAGCGAGCAGAGATATACCCTTGATCGCGTCTGACAAAACCCCGTTAGCTCACGACGCTGTTCATTTCATGCGTCCTTTCGTGGAAGGCGTTATCGCACGCACAACAAATGACGAACACAAGGCGCAGTTCGCTTTTGCTGCTGCGCGCGCAGAGCAGGGGAAAACGGTTCAGGCCCAACCAGATTACGGCCCAGCATGGTGCGAGCTAGGTGTAATCGATGCCGCTCTCGGGCGGAAGGGGGAGGCCTTGCGCGAAGGGCGGCGCGCGGTCGAGCTGCTTCCCGTGGAAAGGGACTCAGTCAATGGTCTCCACATGATTGAATATTTGGCAATGACTGCTGCGTGGGTCGGTGAAAAGGATCTCGCTTGCGAACAGCTTGCCAAGGCCATTCGGTATCCGAACGCCGTCAGCTATGGCGAATTAAAACTGATGCCATTTTGGGACCCGTTGCGCGGCGAACCGCGTTTTGAAAAACTCGTCGAAGAAGCGAAGAAGCCGGTTGCGCTGAAATAAGTTTCTGGGGAGCGCGCGCGTCTCGCGTGCTGGCGAAGGCGTCCCCGCGTTCGCGAACTTTTCTGGTTTGCCGCGAATCACGCAAATTGGCGCGAATCAAATGTGTTTCGGCTAGCAGCCGAAACCAGCAGGCTAGCAGCCTGCGCTCCCCAATCCGCGCAATCCGCGTCATCCGCGGTCCCTTCCGATTTAACGCTTTAACGCTTCACGATTTTAACGAGACGAAGCCAACTCTTCCTATAACCCCGGGCCGAATTTCCCGCAGTACATAGATGAACGGCCGGAAATGATTTCGCAATGACGCAAAGTCAAAGAAGGCCAAAACAACAAAAAACTTAAACAGAAAGAAACAACAACTATGAAGACAAAGTTAACGAAGACGATAATGAGTTCGCTGGCCTTCGCCTGTGCGTTGGTGTGCCTGGCTGCTGCAATCGCGCTGGCGCCGGGCACGTCCACTACCGCGCGGGCGGCAGCCGACGCGCGCGTTTGCAGCGTGGGCATGCTAAGGGGCTTGTATCTGTGGACCTTCGACGGGTTCGCAAACTTCGGTGGGAACTTTGTACCGAAAGCCATTATGCAAGGCCTCCGGTTCAACGGAGATGGTACGACGTTCAATCCATTCGGCACTGTGAATATCGGGGGCACGATTATCATCGACGCCACCGGAGGGGTAGGAACCTATACGGTCGCAGCGGACTGCACGGGCACCCTGTCGATCACCGACGGTCCAACCTTTAACATCTACGTCGGACCGGGTGCACAGCAGGTTTGGACTCTCGAGACCTCGCCCAGTCCTGCCGGCGTCGGAGTGAGCGTGGGAACGGCGGTACGCGTGCCGTAGTAAAAGCTCCTCGGCTGTTACGACGACATCGAACGTGTGAAACGACTACGGGTTTGGCGCGTTCCATCCGCGCCAAACCTGTTTACCACAAACAAACCTAGTTGTAGCCGTGGTCGCTGACTGCGGCTGCCGGAGTCATCCACCTCCGCTAAAGCTACAGCGGACGGGCCGCCTCCGGCTACAGCATTTTAACGTGCTTTTTTGGGAATAAACGCTGGTTTATGCGCCAACGGCGATCTTCACGTTGTGGATCCCTTTACCATTATTGGCGGAACGGGCCGGTACGCTGGCGCTAGAGGCAGCTTCACCACGGACCAATGCTCGAACCTTGTGACCGGCGAGACCAGCGGTACCATCAGCGGCACCATCGTCTTGAGAGACCACTAGTCTCGCGAGCCGCTGACAGATTGGTTTAGCTTGCGATGACTGCCCCCAGCTGGCCTTGACCCGCACCGGCGAAAAGCCGGAGTCCGCAATTAGCCGCCACGCTTCACCAGCGTGGCGGTTGATCGTTTGGGGAGCAGAGAGATCCATTTACGGCGACGGTCTAACGAGACTCCGGCTTGCTTGCTGAGCTTGCTAAATAATTGACGGCCCGAACAGGTCACCGCCGACCGCAAGAATTGTTTTGCATCGCAGGCCAGTGCAGGCCTATCCTCAAATACTCGCTTATGGACGTCAGTGGCACTATCCGCACGATCCTGAGTCACAAAAGCGGCGATGTTTTCTCGATTTCGCCCGAAGCAACGGTTTTCGAGGCGATCGAAATGATGGACGCCAAAAATGTCGGCGCGCTATTGGTCATGGAACAGGAGCGAGTGGTGGGCATCATTTCCGAACGCGACTACACCCGCAAAGTGATCCTGCGCGGCAAACGCTCCCGGGAAACCAAGGTCGCCGAAATCATGTCAACCGACGTGACCGTCACGCATCCGCGCGAGCCGGTCGAAAATTGTCTGCGTATGATGACGGACAAGCATATTCGTCACTTGCCAGTGCTCGATGACGACAAAGTGGTGGGCGTCATTTCCATTGGCGATCTGGTCAAGCACGTCATTTCCTGCCAGAGCGCCGCGATCGCGCATTTGGAACACTACATCCACGGCGGATACGTGGGATAACTTAATCGGTCATCCCGAGCGGAGTCCATTCGACTCGCTTTGCTCGTTCAGGGTAAACTCCGCAGAGTCGAGGGATGCCGCAGAACAAGCTTAAGGTGACGCTACGGGATTCCTCGACTTCGCTCGGAATGACAAGTTACAATTTCCAAACTGTTTCCCCGCCGACAATTGTCCGCACCGCGCGGCCTTTTATCTTCCAGCCGTCAAACGGCGAGTTGCGCGAGGCCGATTGAAACTGATCGACTCTGACTGTCCACTCCAACTCCGGATCGATCAGCGTTACGTCAGCCCGTGCGCCGACTGATAACGTGCCTGCATCAACCCTCAACAACTGCGCTGGCTCGATGGTGTACATCGCGATTAAACGAGCGATGTCGATCTTGCGATGTTTGTGCACGAGTAGATCGAGAAATAATCCGAGCTCCGTCTCTAGCCCAATTATGCCAAACGGCGCGGCATCGAATTCCACTTCCTTTTCGAAGTCGGCATGCGGCGCGTGATCGGAACAGAGGACCGACAACGTCCCATCGGCGATTCCCTCCAGCAGCGCATCCACATCTGTGGGCGAACGCAACGGCGGATTCATCTTGTAGTTCGTATCGAAATTTTGGATCGCTTCGTCCGTCAGCGCGATGTGATGCGGGCAAACTTCGCCGCTGATTTTCACGCCGCGCGCCCGCGCTTCACGAATCAGCCGCACGCTGCCAGCGGTCGTGACGTGCTGGCAATGAATGTGGTGATCGCAAAGTTCCGCGAGCAAGATGTTGCGCATCACCATCGCTTCCTCGCCCATCGCCGGCCAGCCGGGCAACCCGAGCAGCGTGCTCCAGTAGCCTTCGTGCACCACGCCATTGCCGACGAGATTGTAATCCTGACAGTGGTCGAGCACGGGCACACCAACCATTCGGGCATATTCAACCGCGCGCCGCATTACTTCGTGATTTTGCACGCATTGACCATCGTCGGTAACCGCGACGACGCCGGCCTGTGCGAGTGAACCGATGGGCGCGAGTTCTTCGCCTGCGAGATTTTTTGAGATCGCGCCCGTCGGCAAAACGTTCACGCACGCCGCCGCCGCGGCGCGATCTTTGATCCAGGCAATCGTGCTAGGATTATCGGCTGTCGGCGAAGTGTTCGGCATGCAGACGACCGTGGTAAATCCGCCGGCTGCAGCCGCCCGCGCGCCCGACTCAATCGTTTCTTTGTGACTGAATCCCGGCTCGCGCAGATGCACATGCACGTCGATCAAACCGGGAGCAACGATAAGATTGCGCGCGTCGATCTCTTCAATTTCTGATTTCTGATTTCTGATCGCCGACTTCTCCGCGATTTTCCCGTCGGCGATATAAAGATCGCCAACTTCGTCGCGCTTATTTGCGGGATCGATGACGCGCCCGCCGCGAATGATGAGCGCCCTCATGTCTGGGGAGCGCACGCGTCCCGCGTGCGGGTTTCGGCGTCGCGCCGAAACAGGGTTTTTCTCGGCGTGGGCATGCTACGTATTGCGAAATTCCAAGAAAAGTCCGCGATCGCGAGGATGCGCTCGCTCCCGCAGGCGCGGGACGAGACGCGTGCGCTCCCCAGAATCGCGCGCGCCAGCCTGCTCACGTCGCGATCCCTCCGCATAAATAAAGGACGGCCATGCGCACAGCGAGACCGTTGGTGACCTGGTCGAGAATCACGCTCTGCAATCCGTCCGCCACATCGCTGTCAATCTCGACCCCGCGATTGATCGGGCCGGGATGCATGATCACGCAATCCGGTTTCAACAGTTTTGCGCGTTCTTTCGTGAGGCCAAATAACCGGATGTATTCGCCGAGGCCAGGGAAATATTCTCTGCGCTGGCGTTCATGTTGAATCCGCAAAAGATTTACCACATCCGCTTTCGGCAGGACGTCCTCGATCTTGTGCGAAACTTCGACGCCGAGTTTTTCAAACTCGCGCGGCACTAGCGTGCTCGGACCCACCAGCGTGACGCGTGCGCCAAGTTTAAGCAGGCCGAAAATGTTCGAGCGCGCGACGCGACTGAACAAAACGTCGCCAATGATCGCGACATGTAGTCCCGCAATTTTACCTCTGCGCTCGCGGATGGTGTACAGATCGAGAAGCGCCTGGGTCGGATGTTCGTGTGCGCCGTCGCCGGCGTTGATTACGCTCGCTCTCACCCGATTCGCAAGAAACTGCGGCGCGCCTGCAGAACTGTGGCGCAAAACGAGGATATCGGTGTGTAACGCCTCGAGGTTGCGCGCAGTGTCTTTGAGCGTTTCGCCTTTGGTCAGGCTGGAGGTGGTTGCCGAGATATTGATCACGTCCGCACTCAGACGAAACGCAGCCAACTCGAATGAGGTGCGTGTCCGCGTGCTTGGCTCGACGAAAAAGTTCACGAGCGTTTTTCCGCGCAGCGCCGGGACTTTCTTGATCTCGCGAGTTCCAACTTGCTTGAACGCGTCCGCAGTCTCGAGCACGAAATTGATTTCATCTGCCGAAAGCTCGCGAAGGCCGAGAAGATCTTTGCGTGTCCAGCGCGTGGTCATCTGTTTTGGGTAGCGCACGCGTCTCGCGTGCTGGTTTCGGCGTCGCGCCGAAACAGGCTTCTCCTGTGCCGGGCCGCGTCGATTGCTGACGAAATTGAAGAGAAGTCCGCGATCGCGAGGACGCGCTCGCCAGCACGCGAGACGCGTGCGCTACCCGGAAGTTGCGCGTTCATATTCATTCTCTTTCCAACCACACTGCGTCGGGTTCATTGTCGGTTTCTTGCAGGCGCACCTGGATTTGTTCATGCGTCGCCGTCGGCAAATTCTTTCCGACGTAATCAGGACGAATGGGCAACTCGCGATGACCCCGATCAATTAGCACGGCGAGTTGAATACGCGCCGGTCGCCCGAATGAATTGATGGCGTCCATGGCCGCGCGAACGGTGCGTCCGGTGTAAAAGACATCATCGACGATGATGACGGTGCGATCCTCCAGCGGCACCGGAAGTTTCGACGCGCGCACAACAGGCAGTTCGGCGCGCGTCCCCACGTCGTCGCGATGCATGGCTACGTCGATCACGCCGGTCTCAACCTCCGCTTTTTCAATCCCGCGGATGAAAGCCGCGATGCGTCGTGCGATCTCTACACCGCGCGAAGGAATTCCTGCCAACACGATGTTGGCGAGGTGCCGGTTTCGCTCGATGATTTCGTGCGCAATTCGTCGCAGCGCCCGACGAATCGCCGCCGCGTCCATGATGGAGGCGGCTGATGAATTCTGTTCTTTGTGTTTCATGCGGTTCCTTCGCGACCTCACGGGATCGCCTTAAAGGGTACAAAAATTAGGAGGCGGACTTTTCGGTGCGCGCCTCCTTTCTTCGCCGCTCTCGCCAGTTGGAGCGATGTTTTACAATCCAATCCAGCAAGGCTCTTTCAAAGCCGATGTCTTTGCCGGCCTTTTCGCTTTCGATCCACTTGTGCTTCAAAATCTCGGCGCGCTCTGCAAGGAACTCCTTGTAGAGGGCCGAGTCCCTGACGAATTGAGACTGATCTCCTTCGGAAGAGGGCATCTGGGGTTCTTCTTCTTTCATAAAACTTGCGGCTCGTCAATAAAATCAAACACCGGAATTTGACGAGAGGATCGCGGAATTTATTTAAGTTCCGTCTGCGTCTGCCTCTGTGCATGGCTCGCTATGATAGGGTCTTACGAATATTTTCGGCGATCTTTTTGAACTCGGCAGTCACAGGCGATCGTCGATCTTCGCTTACGATCGGGATACCGCGATCACCCGCCTCGCGCGTGGCGATATCAATGGGGATTTGGCCGAGAAGCGGCACGCGCAACCGCTTTGCTTCGCGTTCGCCGCCGCCGCTTCCAAAGATATCGTAACGTTTGCTATCGGATGGCGACACGAAATAGCTCATGTTCTCCACCAGGCCGAGCACCGGAACGTTAACCTTGTCGAACATGGTGGCGGCCTTGCGCGCGTCCATAAGGGCAACTTCCTGAGGCGTGGTGACGATGATCGCTCCGGAGAGCGCGACGGTTTGCACAATCGTAAGCTGGATGTCCCCGGTGCCGGGCGGGAGATCGAGCACCAAATAATCCAACTCGCCCCATTCGACCTGCCGCAAAAATTGCTGCGTGTAGCGCGTCACCATCGGGCCGCGCAAAATCGCCGGTGAGGTGTCGTCGAGGAGAAATCCCATCGACATCAGGCGCAACCCGTATTGCTCGATGGGGACGATCTTGTTCTCTTCCGTGGCCATTGGTCGTTCGCGCGTACCGAACATCAGCGAAATGCTCGGACCGTAAATGTCGCAATCGCACAAACCAACGCGCGCACCAGTTTGCTCCAAAGCGATCGCAAGATTCCCCGCGACAGTCGATTTGCCGACGCCGCCTTTGCCGCTTGCCACAGCGATCACATGCCGCACTCCGGGAATCCGTGTCGCGCCCATGCCAGCGCCTGCACCGCCGGGCGGCGCGTGGATGTCGATCAACACTTTCGCGCTCCGAACTCCTTCGATGGCGCGCAACGTTCTTTCTGCATCATTTTTGATTGTTGCTGGGATATTCGGATCATTTGTCGCCAGCGCGAGCTGCACCTTCACCTCGCGATCGTCGATTTGAATCGACTTCACCAAGCCGAAAGAAACAATGTCGCGCGTGAAGCCCGGATATTTCACCGACTTCAAAGCGTGCTTCACGTGATCTTCCGAAACGGACATGCCAGAAGCTTACGTGCTGCGCCCCAAAGGTAAACCGGGTGCGAGGATGGAGCCATCACCACGTCTGGGGAGCGCAGGCTGCCAGCCTGCAGCGTTCGGCAGCTTGCCGAACGCACTCGGCGCGATTTCCGGTGTGCGATCAACCAATGTTCGCGGCAAGCTGCCGCGAACTACAGGCTGGCAGCCTGTGCTCCCCAGAAAGAAAACGCGTGTTTACCGATCCTGGTAATCCACCTTGTAACGAATCTGATAGTCGTTGCCGCCGGAGAAGCGAGTCGGTTGCTCGCCGGCTTTCGCTACGAAGTCTGGCTTTTGCCACTCAGACCAGGAGCGGTATTTCGCCCTCATTGGATTCGCCGGCAGATGAAGGTTGAAAATTCGGTCTTCGTGTCCGGGAAATTTGAGAACGAACAAGCGTCGCGACGTCCGGAAATAAAGACCGACGTTGCCAGCCCGCACGCCGGAGTTTTGAGGTGTATCCGAGTGCCAGGTTCCTGGCATTGCGTTGCGGTCCGTGTCGAGCTCCGGCTCAACATCAGCAAGGTTTTCGACGGATTGTCCGTCAGGCGATTTTACCTCAAATTCCAGCTGCGGCGTCGGCCCATTGAGGTTCAAAGCATGCGGCTGAGCTCCATACCAGATTCCAAGGCCAGATGCGGCGATGGCAAACATCGACACGCAAACGATGACCAACCCAATGAACAGCCAAATCCCGCGTATTCCGCGCCAATAAAGCGTGAGAAGAATTGCGACTGGCGTGACGATAATTGTAACGAGTATGGCGATCGCAACGGCAAAATATCCGGCGCCGCCTTCAAAGGAAGAAACATGAAACGCCTTCGCCAGAGCCGCTCCGAGAACGAACCCGAGAAATAGTCCAGCAGCTAGACCGATAATCCCGCCAACGATCGCGAGGATAATCGCGCTGACAGAAATTTTCTTTGTCGCGCTTTGCATTAAAAGATCAGGGCGAACCGGATGGCGCCGAGCGTGGGAGAAGATCGATGCGTTGATGCGTTTGGGAGATCTCCACTACGAGCCCCGAATAGTTCCACTGGCCCAGTGACTTCTTCGCTGAAACGTAAATTGTTCCTTTTCCCTTTGGACCGGAGATCGGAATTGACAGGTTGGATTCACCGGATGCGCCGTTAACATTTGTGTTTCCCGAGACAAGAAATCCGTCTTGGAGAGGTGAACCAAGAGCCCCGATCACTGCTGGGTCCGCCTTGGCCCGGGCCAGCGCGTCTTTATAAACATCTGTTGATTTCAGCGCGCTGAAAACGATTAACAGAATTGAGCCAACGGAGACGAGGAATAGCAGCACTACAGTGAAACAGCCCAGCGGCACGAACCATTTCCAGTTTCGCTTCCACCAGTTAGCTTTCTGCGCCAAAAGTATCGGCAGCGGTGTCTGTTCCACGTAGTGTTTTTATGTCAAAGCTGAAGTCCGTGGCAACGAATCTCTTCGCCTGCAATCTAAGCTTGACGCTTTCAGCTGCAGCGAGGCAGGATGCCGCTCATGAAAATACAAAACTCTCTTCGAATTATTTTCGCAGGCGCTTTACTCGCGCTTTTGGGCGCTTGCGCGACCATGCAGCCCGCCGGCCCGGCTGCGCTCGCGGGCACGTGGACCAACTCGCTCGGAGCTGTGTGGACAATCAACGCTGACGGTACATTTCACGTCGTGGCCGCGAAGCCAAAGGCACAGATCTGGGGCACCTACACACTCGCAGGCGATAGTATTACGATCCAGGAAACGCGCCGGGTAGGGCACATCCCCAAATCCTGTAAAGGTCCCGGGGTTTATAAGTTTAGCCGCCCCGACCAAAACACCTTGGCGTTCGTTTTGGTCAACGACGTCTGCAAGCCGCGCATCCAAAACGTGACGCAGCCCTGGCATCGGAAGTAATTCGGCTCGGTAAAATACTAAAGTTCCCAGCGCTGGGCGTTCCCTCGGATTGGCGCTGGGATTGATGTCACGCGCCACTGCCGATCAGCCGCAGATAAATATCTTCGAGCCGTCGCGCTTGCGTGTAGAGATCGAAGTTTTTGCGAACGACTTCAGCGCCGCTGCGCGCGATTCGTGAAAGCAAATCGAAATCTTGTGCCGCGTTGAGCAGCACCCCCGCTAATCCTTCGTAATCGCGCTCCGGCACGAGCACGCCGCTCACGCCGTGTTCGATCGCCTCGGGAATGCCGCCGTGTTGGGTCGCAAACACAGGCAGGCCTGTGGCCATCGCTTCAAGCATCGAATTTGGGATGCCTTCCTGGTTCCCGTCATGACCAGTTTGGCTGGGATGCAAAAAAATATGCGACCGATAATAGATGTCGCGCAATTGCTCCGGCGAAACAAAGCCCGTGAATGAAACGCGCCCCTCGATGTTTAATTCGCGCGCCAGCTTGTGAAGCTGATCCAGCATCGGTCCTTCTCCGGCAATGGTCAGCGTCGCATTTGGATGCTGACGCTGGAAAAGTGCGAAGGCGCGAAGGGTAACTGGCAGACCTTTCTTCTCGATCAAGCGGCCAGCCTGCGCTAACCGCCATTCGCCGTTTCCCGGCAGACTTCGCTCGCGGAAAGGAAATTCATCGACCGGAATCCCGGTGCGCTGGACTTCGATCTTTTTTAGGTCGCAGCCAAGATCAGCAACCGCGCGGCGCAACGATTCCGAGCGAACCAAAACCAGCTTCACTGCGTCGAGCATCTGCTGCGTGGCGTCTCGATAGGCTGGCTTATTCATGTCCACCATGACATCCGCGCCGTGGAAGGAAACGATCGACGGCTTTTTCCAAGCGCGAATCAACGGCAGGAGATGCACGGCGATGTGGCCGAAGTAAACGTGCAAAAGCCGAGCGTCGGTTTTTCTTAGGACATTTAGCAATGCGCGCAGTTCGGTATGCGAGATCTGCCACGGCACGTCGCGCAGTTGCCTGAACCAAAAGCGCCGCAGGAAATGTGTGGGCGGTTTCGGAACAATCCTGACCGCCTCAAATGGGAAACGCTGGGTGTTTTCGCGTTTCTGCGCAATTACCACCGGAGCGCATCGGTTCAGCGCGGTTATTTGCCGGTAGATATGCAGCATCTCCGGTTTCAGAAATGTCGCGCAATAACAAGCGATAACCGGGCGTGTGTCGAGCGTTGTAGTCAACGCGCAAGATTAGACGCTCACTGCCTCCACGTTCAAATACGAAGCACCGTCCTCCGGAAAAGCGGCGGAATACCGCCGCACTCCACAACGCAAGCGCCCGATGTGCGTCGAATTCGCGGCCACGTTTTGGAGTGCGGCGCTGCTGCGCCGTTTTTCGCCGCTGCGATGCAGATTTCATCCCTTTTCGAGACGTGCATCCGGTCTTCACTGCGATTGAACTTCAACTGGAAAACTGTTCGCGCACCTCTGTCGACACGCGCACGGGCCGGCCGGTTTGCGTGTTGATCGGGCACCACAGCGTCCGAGCCTTGGATAAGAGCTGGCCATCGTTATTCCGCCGAATTTCGGTGAACCGTTCGAATGTGAGCCGGGTGGCTTTGCCGACCCACGTGCGCAACACGATTACGTCGCCCAGGCCGGCGGGAGTTTTGTAGTCAATCTCGTGGCGCAGAACGACCCAGCCGATGATCTTCTGCGCTTCCGGGCTGGCGATGGCTCGCCAATGAGCAGTGGCAACCTCTTGGACCCATCGCAGGTAAACGGTGTTGTTCACATGGTTTTGTTCGTCGATGTCCCCCGGCAGAACTGAAACGGTCATTTCGAAAGGGGCAGAGGACATCGTCGGATTAAACGCGAGTTGAACACAATGTCATTCTGAGCGCAGCGAAGGATCTCGGATGAATTTTGGACGGGTCCTCGCGACGGAAATAGACCAGAGATGTTTCGCTTCGCTCAACATGAAAGCCCGATTGTTGAGAGGATCAGAATATGTTAAATCGGCGCATCAATTCCTCCCGTGCCTCCATGGCGAGATCAGGGCTCATTCGGCTGAGCATTTTTTCCCGGCGTTCCCGATCCATGGCTGCAAGGTCGCACACCAATTTGTCGCGTATTTTCCATTTCGCGTATTTACTCCAGCCAATGCCGAGCGCGAGAAGCGCAGAAATGATCCAAACGGTAACGTCTGTCGCAGTTACGAGAAGCATAAAGAAGCCACGGACTTGGTGACAGTGTGTAAGAAAGAAACTCTGTCTTTCCAGACAGAGTTCAAGCCATAAGCAGGGAAACCAGCCGCAATTTGACCTTCCTGAAACGGGTAGGAAATTTTCTGGTGCGTGTCCGTCGAGGAACTCTGGCCGTTCCGTGTAAGAGGGTTGTGCTAACTAGCTCAACGTTAGCTTCCGAAGGTGGCGATTCAAACCTGGAAGTGCGTCGCAGGTCCGAGTGCCAATCGACTATGAATGAAATCACGTCAGTGCCTCTCCGGAGACAAACGAGCAATCTTCCTTTAATCGGCGGTTGGATTTGCGACTGCAGCCGCAGCGTGTGATTACAAAAGAATGTACGCGGTTGAGCTCGATCGATCGAAACGATTGCTGGTCATCAGCGCTGTGCAGCGGGTCACGGCCGAGCAGGCAAAGTACGCTGCGCAACGCGTACGGGAGCTCTTGCAGGGCGTTGCGCCCGGGCTCCGTGTTCTGGCGGATTTCCGGTGGTTGGACTCAATGGATCCGGCAGCGGCGCGTCACGTTGCGGAAATCATGGATGCGCTCGCCGAAAAAGGGGTCGCCTCCGTGACGCGAGTGATGCCCGATCCGCACAAAGACATTGGCCTTAATATTCTCTCGCAGTTCCATTATGGACCCGAAATCCAAATTGCGACTTTCGAGACGCTGGCTGATGCCCTTCAAAGTACGGCAGGGAGCGTTGATTCGCCCTCAACCGAGTAGCGCATCCTCGCGGATTTGTTTTCTCGTGGAAGGGGGCGACCGAACATGCTGCTGCTCTCGAACTTAACCGTAACTATGAAAAAATCTGTTTTAACGTTCATTACCGCTCTGATCGGCGCAGCGTTTATCGTTTCCTGCACACAACAGGGAACTACTGCAACCTCGACCACGGGGGCGGCAACTGCCAAAGTCTCCCCGACTCCGTCGCCGGCGCATAAGAGAAAAACTGCCGCGAGAAAGAAGAAGGCTGCTGGGGCCGAGGAATCTCCCTCGCCTTCAGAAGAATCTTCTCCTGCACCTACGCCTTAGGATCGCTTCAAAGCGCTGATTTGGAATTGTCCGCTCAACTGATGGGAGCGTCGGTTGAGCGCTGCGCACAGGGCAAGAGTCCCCTTGAGAGCCGGGGTCGCCTGCGCTAAGGTCTGCGCGGGATGCCTGAGACTATTCTGGGATGCCTCAAATGGGCCGCTGTCGGTTTTGTCGTGGCCTTTGTGCTGATGAAACTGTTCGAGGCCAGCCACATTCACGACGATATTCCAAAGCCTGCTTTCAAAATACGGCAGACAAAACGCGCGACGCTGGTGCTATCGACATTCGCGGCGATGCTTTCAGCTTTCGTCTGGTTGCTGGTGCAAAAACTCGGCTGAGCGGGCGTGGTTTCGTGCCGACGCGCTTCAGCCCATGTAAAATCCGCCGTTCACATTGAGCACGTGACCGGTGATGTAACTCGCCATCTGTGACGCCAGGAACAGCGCCGCATCGACAATCTCGCGCGCCTCACCGAGCCGGCCGAGCGGAATTTGTTGGATGAAGCTTTGCATTGTTTCCTGGGGCACGCCCTTGCTCATGCCCACGTCGATGAAGCCAGGCGCAATGGCGTTTACCGTGATGTTCTGCCGCGCAAACTCGCGCGCGGACACTTTGGTCAGCGCGATAATCCCCGCCTTGCTCGATGAATAATTTGCCTGGCCGAACAATCCCATCTGCCCGCTTACGGACGAAATGTTGATGATTCGGCCGCCGCTGCGCAGAATTGCAGCAGCTTTTTGCGTGACTACGAATGTGCCGATCAGATTCACGCAAATGACGCTCTCGAATTCGTCCATCGACATTTTCTTGATGGTGCGATCGCTGATGATCCCGGAATTATTCACGAGGATGTCGAGTCCGCCTCGTTCAGCTTGTATCTGCTTCGTCATCGCCTCGACCTGCTGTGGCTGCGTCACGTCGCACTCGAGCACCAGCGGCTCAGTTAACTCCTGCGCCACATTCATCGCGTCAGCCTTGTTTTGTCCCTGCGTATCCGCGACATAATTCACCACACATCTGCCGCCGTGTGCCCCAAACGCCTTGATCATCTCCGCGCCGATCCCGCGCGAACTGCCAGTGACCAATACAACCTTGCCAGTGAAATCGAGTGGATCAGGCATTTGACGATTTTAACGATTTAACGATTTAACGGTTCAACGCTAGATTTTTCCGATGCCTTCTCCGATTCGAATCCTGACTGCAGTCCCCATTTGCGACGGGCACGATAGCGCGATTAACACAATCAATCTTGAGTTCATCCGGCACGGGATTGAAGTCATTTATCTCGGTTATCACCGCTCGGTTGCCGACATTGTGCGCGCGGCAATCCAGGAAGACGTGCGCGCCATCGGCATCTCGAGTTATAACGGCGGGCACATCGAATTTTTCGCGGCCGTTGTCGATCTGCTACGCAAGAAAGGCGCGGACGACATCAAGGTTTTCGGCGGCGGCGGGGGGACTATCACGCAAGCGGATGCCGCGATCATGAAACGCAAAGGCGTCGGGAAAGTTTTTTTCGCCGGCACATCGCTGGAAGAAATGGTGAAATTCGTCCATCAACGTTACGGCAAACCGCGCACGAAACGGCCGCGCCCGAAGACGCGGGATCAGGAACTCGCGCAGAAACTCACCGAGATCGAGGATAGGAAAAAAATTCGAAATTCGAAATTCGAAATTCGAAATTCGCGCAAAGCGCGTGTGATTGGTTTCACCGGTCCGGGCGGCGCGGGAAAGACGACGTTGATTGACGAGTTGGTGCTGCGTTTTCTGAATCAAGACCCAAAAGGTCGGATCGCGATTTTGTCGCATGATCCCAGCGTCGTCGGCGAAGGAGCATTGCTGGGCGATCGGGCCACCATGATCAACTCGCAGGACGATCGCGTGTTCATGCGCAGCATGGCCACGCGTGGACAGGCCGGCGGACTTTCCCCCGCAACGCACGATTGTCTCGCGCTGCTCGCGCGTTCGAATTTCGACTACGTCATCATCGAGACGGTCGGCACCGGACAGGAGGCGATGCCGTTTCAGAAAAATGGAATTGTCGATCTAACCGTGCTGGTGATGAATCCCGATTACGGCAGTCGGCTGCAATTGCAAAAAATCGTGATGCTCGATCTGGCTGACATCGTGGTGGTGAACAAGAGCGATCTCCAGCGCGCGCGCACCGCGCACACCGAAATCGAGCAGCGTCTCGAACAAAATCGCCGGTCACAACAGCTCATCGACACCGTGGCCAAACGCCATCGCGATCCTGGCGTGGATCGGCTGTTCGCACTAATTTCTGCCTACTGATAGTCAGGTTTGTCATGTCGAGCGAAGTCGAGACATCTCTGGACATTCCTCGTGGAGCCGGAAAGGAATTAGGGATTCCTCGGCTTCGCTCGGAATGACAGAGCACGCCGGAGCGAAACCGGCGAAAGGTTTTGGTAAAGGAATGCAGACGAACGTGACAGTCCGACCGCGCTTGGCGAAGAAGATTTGCCCGAAGCAAAGCGGATATTCCCTGTCGCTTTCGGAACTTTCCTGGGGCTACCCAATCCCATGGAATTTTACCCGGATCGGGATTATGTCCGCACTCGCTACGTCGCTGATCCGTCGGCCGCATTCGGCGCGGAAGTCGAAGGCGAACTAGTTGGTTCAAACTTTGCCGCCAACTGGGGTAGTGTCGGCGTTTTCGGTCCGCTGACGATTCGACCCGATTACTGGGATCGTGGAATCGCGAAACGCTTGCTCGAACCCACGATGGAAATTTTTGAAAAATGGGGAACGAAACACGCGGGCCTGTTCACGTTTGCGCACAGTCCCAAGCATATCGGTCTTTACCAGAAATTTGGTTTCTGGCCTCGGTTTCTTACGGCGGTTATGTCGATGGACCTCCGACCCAGAAATGTCTAGGGTTGGACGCGCTATTCCCAATTGAGTGAAACCGAGCAGGTCGAGTGCCTGCGAGCGGCTGCCGACCTTACTGACGCCATTTACGAGGGACTCGATGTCGGGCCGGAGATTCGAGCCATCGCCGCTCAGGGACTTGGCGATACGGTGTTGGTCTTGGAGGGCTCCGGATTAGCTGGATTCGCACTTTGTCATTGCGGCGCGGACACCGAGGCCGGTAACCACACGTGCTACATCAAATTCGCTGCGGTGCGGCGTGGACGCAAGGCAGGGAAGTTGTTCGATCGGCTCTTGGATGTTTGCGAATCCTTCGCGACCTCTCAAGACTTAAAGCGAGTCGAAGCTGGGGTGAACCTGGCGCGAGAGGAAGCTCATCGGCAAATGTTGGCTCGCGGCTTCAGGACTGCGTTTCAAGGCGTCACCATGCATAAACCGAATGAGCCTGGTTACAGTCGGGCTGGTGTGTATGTTATTGACGACTGGCGGTAACGCTGCTTTGTCATCTTGAGCGAAAGTCGATACGTCTCTCGATAACACTCCAAGCGCGGAACATGACTGAGATGCCTCGATTTCGCTGGGAATGACAGCATGATGAGCTTATGAGCAAACTTGGACACGTTGTTGACGCGGTCGAGAACTACAACCGGTTCGTTCTCGATCAGGTGAAGCGCGCGCGCACCGACGAAAAGTTTGGGCGCGAACTGCTGGGACGCTGGAACGACATCAAAGCGAAAATTCCGGTCACCCGCACACCGACCGGCTTGCCCCTCCCGCGCCTGGCGCTGCCGGAGATCGTTGAGCCGGGTGAGATCGCGCGTTACCTGTTCGGCGAAGGATTGCCGGGCGAGTTTCCGTATTTAAACGCGGCCTATCGCGAGATGTATCTCGAGCCGGTTCGGGAGATTGAAAGCTTTGAGAAGAACGCTGGTAAAGTCGACAAGAAACTCCCGCAAGCTGAAGAGCCAACGCGTTTGTTCTCTGGTTTAATGCTGGCGGAAGATACGAACGAGCGTTTTCATTATCTCACACGCCATCAGCGCACCCACCGGCTCAGCACGGCATTCGATGGCCCGACGCTATACGGGATCGACAGCGATGCCGACGGGGTCTTTGGAAAGATCGGTGAAGGCGGCGTGGCGATCGACACTGTCGAAGACATGGTGCGCCTGTACGATGGATTCGATCTCGGCTCGCCGAATTTCTCCGCGTCGATGACCATTAGCGGCCCGGCGCCGATCATCATGGCCATGTACATCGCTGCGGCGAAACGTCGGTTCGGCCCCAAAGTTGTTCCGAAATTGCGCGGCACGATTCAGGCCGACATTTTCAAGGAAGTCCAGGCACAGAACGAAACGATCTTCCCGATCGAGCCGTCGCTGCGTTTTCTTACCGACATGGTCGAGTTCACGACGCGCGAAATGCCGCGTTGGTATCCGATTTCCATCAGTGGCTACCACATCGGCGAAGCGGGCTCCACGCCGGTGCAACAGGCTGCTTACACATTGTCGAACGGATTCGCGTACGTAGAAATGTTCGCCGGTCGCGGCATCCCGGTCGATCAATTCGGACCGCGCCTGTCGTTCTTTCTCGATTGCGGTCTCGACGCGGAATACATCGCGCTCGCACGCGTCTCGCGCCACATCTGGGCGATCGGAATGCGCGACGTGTTCGGCGCCGGACCGAAAGCGCAGCTTTACAAATTGCACACGCAAACCAGCGGGCGCTCGCTGATTGCCGCCGAGTTCAAAAACAATCTTACCCGCACCGCGGCGGAATTAGTCCTGGCTTACATGAATGCCACGAATTCGTGTCATTCGAATAGCGCTGACGAACCTTTCACCACGCCAAGTGAAGAATGGATCCGGCTTGCCGCGCACGGGCAGGCGATCCTGCTCGAAGAATCCGGCATTTTTAAACACACCATGAACATGCTGAGCGGTTCGCCGGGGATGAAAGCGGTCGAGCGTGCGGTGGAAGCGGCGATTCTCGATGAATTCCGCGAGATCGAGCGACTCGGCGGCGTGCTAGCAGCAGTAGAAGAACGCTACCAACGCAGCCAGATCCAAAATGCAGCCCATCGCTACGAACAACAAATTTACGATGGCATTCGCCCAATCGTCGGCTTGAACCGCTACCGCGACGGCGCCGAAGAAATTCCGGAAGTGAAACTTGTGCGTACCCCGCGCCGCAAACAGCAGTTGCAGGTCGATCGCCTTGCGAAGTTTAAAAAGAAAAACGCCGAGAACGCCAAACGCGTGCTAGACAAACTGGCGGAAGTCGCTGACCGCGGTGAAAATGTTTTCCCCGCTCTGCTAGAAGCGGCTGAGGTCTGTTCGTTAGGCCAAATCACCGGGCGCTTACAGGAAGTGGTCGGCCGTTTTCGCCCGATGGTCTAGGTAGGGACGGCGCGGTGCGGCGTCCGATCATTGCTATCGCTCGCTATTTTACGCGCTTGAGGCGGATATTCGGCCGGTAAAGCTGGACGCACCGCGGGTCGGCCACGTGCGTGGTTTTGAGAGACACGGCGATGCCCTCACCTGCGCGCGTGATAGTGCCGGCGCCTGCATTGTTCGAACTGTCGTGAAAGGTAAACTGGACCGTCCCTTTCGGCGTGACTTTGCCCTTGCCCTCCGCATCGGGACCGCAGCCATGTCCGTCGTTGTATCCGGTGCTGAACCAGACCGACACCGTGTTTCCGCTCTGATTCAGGCTCATTTGGAACACAGCCTGGCCATTCAGGAAATTCCGGTCCGCGTACTCACCGGCCCAATTCCGCTCCGCGCAGAATACAGGAACTGCAGTAGCGATTAGAACGATCGAAACGAAAAGGCCGACACCACTCTGCCGCATCGGTTCAAAATAACGATTCAAGCACGACGAAGCAAGCGACGCGCGCCAACTAGGATCGTGCGAGCGGGAAAATGAGCCGCTATTCTTGGCAGAGATTCTCAAGCTTCTATCGCTTTAATCCGTCGCCACGAACCTTTCAGAAGCGTGATTTGGCTTCGCGCTCCGAAACTTTAAATGAAGTCATGCCCGCAGGATCACTCAAAACCTACCGCAAGAAACGCAATTTGCAGCACACGCCCGAGCCGAAGGGTGACGGGAAAAAGGCTGGCGAGAAGAAGCCGATTTTCGTTATCCAGAAACACGCAGCCAGGCAACTGCACTATGATTTTCGGCTGCAAGTCAGACGCGCGTTGAAGTCGTGGGCTGTGCCGAAAGGGCCGTCGCTGAATCCAAGCGACAAGCGCATGGCCGCTGAAGTGGAAGATCATCCGCTCGGCTACGCGAAGTTCGAAGGCGTGATACCGAAGGGCGAATACGGCGCAGGCACAGTGATGGTGTGGGACAAGGGCACCTATCGCAACGTCACCAAAAAGGATAACAAGAAAGTGCCGATCACCAAGGCGCTGAAGCGCGGACACGTCGCGGTCTGGCTCAACGGCAAAAAAATCAAAGGCGGTTATGCACTTAGCCGCATCGCCAAAGGCAAGAAGCCGCGTTGGCTCCTGGTGAAAATGAAAGATGAAAAAGCCGATGCGCGCCGCAAACCAACCAAAAGTGAAACGAAGTCAGCGCTCACAGGGCGCACGATGCAGAAGATCGAGAAGGAGGAAGAGTGAACAAACTACTCAAGAGTCTGCCCGAGAGTGCACGCAAGAAGCTAAAAAAGAAAAAACGGCCTTCGTGGACTGCACCGATGCTGGCGACGCTGACGGACGAACGTTTCTCCGATCCTGATTGGATTTTCGAACGAAAACTCGACGGCGAGCGCGTGCTGGTTTTCCGCCAGGGCAAACGCGTTCGTCTGGTCTCACGCAACAAAAAGCTGCTTAACAATACGTATCCCGAACTTGTCGATGCTTACAAAAAGCAACCCAACGGCAGCTTTATCGTTGATGGTGAAGTCGTGGCTTTCCAAGGTCGCCTCACCAGTTTCTCTCGACTTCAAGGGCGGATGAAACTTACCGATCCCGAGAAAGCGTGCAAAAGCCACATCACCGTTTATCATTACCTCTTCGACCTGCTGTTCCTCGATGGATACGACACGACGCGTCTGCCGTTGTGGCATCGAAAAAAGGTGCTGCGTAGGGCGCTCGAGTTCACCGATCCGCTTCGCTTCAGCGCGCATCGCAGCGAAAAGGGAGAAAAATTTTACAAGGAAGCCTGCAAAGCCGGACTTGAAGGACTGATCGCCAAAAATGCCAATAGCAAATACGTGCACAGCCGCTCGCGCGACTGGCTCAAGTTCAAATGTGTGAACGAGCAGGAAGTTGTCATCGGAGGTTACACCGATCCGAAAGGCTCGCGCATCGGTTTTGGCGCATTACTGGTCGGCTATTACAAAGGGAAGCAACTGAAATACGCCGGCATGGTCGGCACCGGTTACGACGATGAGCTGCTGCGCAATCTTGGTAAAAAATTGCGCGACATCGAGAAGGACGATCCACCGTTTTCCAAAGACAGCCTGCCAAAAAAGAACGTGCATTGGGTGAAGCCAAAACTGGTCGGCCAGGTCGGCTTCACCGAATGGACCGGCGACGGCAAACTGCGCCACCCGCGTTTCAAAGGTCTGCGACGCGATAAGAAACCGAAAGACGTGGTGCGCGAAAAACAATGAAGATCGGCGGCCGCAAGATCGATATCTCGCACGAGGACAAAATTTTTTTTCCGAAGGCAAAGATTACCAAGGGCGATGTGGTCGATTATTTCCGGCGCGTTGCAAAAGTGATGTTGCCGCACGTGCGGGAACGCCCGCTGGCGATGCGTCGGCACCCGGATGGCATCGAGGGCGAAGGTTTTTTTCAAAAAAAGGTGCCCGATTATTTTCCAAGCTGGATCAAACGAGTCACCGCGCCGCGAAAAGAAGGCGGCAAAGTCGATAATGTGGTTTGCGACAATGCGGCGACGCTCGTTTATCTAGCCAACCAGGCATGCTTCACTCCGCACGTCTGGCTGAGCCGGCGCGATAAGCTCGATTGTCCCGACCAACTGATTTTCGATCTCGATCCGCCGAGAAAGAAATTCGCGCTGGCCCGTTTTGCCGCGAAAGCGCTGCACGATCTTTTCGACGAGCTCGGGCTGCGCGCATTCGTGAAGACCACTGGCTCACGTGGGCTGCATGTGATAGTGCCGCTCGATCGCAAACAGGATTTCGACAGAGCGCGCGCGTTTGCCCAGGATGTCGCGCGGGTACTCGCACATCGACACCAAAAACGTCTCACCGTCGAGCCGCGTAAAAACAAACGGCGCGGCAGGCTTTACCTCGATACAGGGCGCAACTCCTACGCGCAGCATGCCGTGGCGCCCTACGCGGTGCGCGCAATCGAAGGCGCGCCGATTGCCACGCCCCTGAGTTGGGACGAAGTCGGCGACAGCGCGCTCAACGCGCGGCGTTTCAACATGAAAAACATTTTCCAGCGGCTGAGCCGAAAATCCGATCCGTGGAAAAATCTCCGCCGCTCCGTGCGCTCCTTCAAAGCAGCGCACAAACAGCTCGACGCGATCATGAAGAAAGAGTTGAAATGACCCATGCCCGTGGATCGTGAATCGAGATTCGTGAATCGACGTACGGTTTCAAGTAGTCGCGATGTAACGATTTAACGCTTCAACGATTTAACGCGGCGAAGCCATGCCTGGCAAAGCATACATCGGCACCAGCGGCTGGAATTACAAAAGCTGGCGCGATGATTTCTATGGTGATACGCCGCAAAAGAAATGGCTCGGATTTTGCGCCGAGCGTTTTACTGGCATCGAGGTCAACGGCACTTTTTACAAGCTGCCGGAGAAAAGCACGTTCAAGAAGTGGCGCGACGCGACCCCAGAAGATTTTCCGTTTGCGATCAAGGGTCACTATTACGTCACGCACAACAAGAAGCTGCTCGACGTGGAAGAACCTGTGATTCGCTGCCGCGACGCCGCTTCGCCGCTTGGCAAACGGCTCGCCGCTGTGGTCTGGCAGCTCCCCGCGTCGCTAAAAAAGAACATCGAACGCCTGGAGGAATTTGTGAAAATACTCGGCCGCTGGAAAAGTACTCGGCACGCCATCGAGTTTCGGCACAAATCGTGGTTCAATGACGAAGTGGCGAGATGTCTCAAGGACCACGCTGTCGCTGTCTGCATATCCGATGCGCCCGACTGGCCGATGTGGGAAGAAGTGACCACGGATCTTGTTTACATCCGGTTGCATGGTCACACCCGCAAATACGCGTCGAGCTACAGCAAACCCGCGCTCAAAAAATGGGCGACGCGCATCCGACGTTGGCTCAAAGAAAACCGCGCCGTGCACGTTTATTTTGACAACGACGCCGAAGGCGCCGCTCCACGAAACGCGCTCATGTTGCTGCAAATGTTGCGCTAATCACTCGATTTTTATTTCTGGACTTCGAGCTCGTTTTCCTTCCACGCTTCGAAGCCGCCTTCTAATTCCATCACTGGAAAGCCTCTGCTGGCAAACTCCAGCGCGGCATTCGCGGCCAGGTGACACTGCTGCGTGTAGCAGTAAAGAACGTTGATCTTGTCCTTCTTGAGACCGTCGGCGGCGTCCCATTTTTCCTTGGGCAGGTTAACTGCGCCTGGCACATGGCTTTTGGCGAAATCGTCGGCCGCGCGCACGTCCACCACGTTGACGTTTTCATCCTTCAGCATCCGGTTCAGTTCCACCGGCCCGGTGGTGAAGGTCATTTTCTGATCGAAGAATTCTTTCGCTTTTACTGGATCTGGAAATCTCATTTTTTACATCCTCCCTGAATAAGTGTTTCGAAACATCTGGTGCGCGCGGTTTCATTTTTTGAATTGATCTGACAATTCGGAGACGAGTTGTTCGCGATTGTCCGGGCGCACCTCGAGCACGCTGACATCCGTGCGCTTTTTGATCACATCGGCGAATGGGAACGATCGCGCAGTGATCGTGCCAAGGATTGACTCGCCACTCTCAAGCGCCTCACTGACAGCATCGCGGAAAAGCGCTGATCGGATTTCCATCGGCCCGATTTCGTCGATCACCACAAGCTGCTTCGCCCGGACTGCTTCACGAATTGCTTCAACGCCGACTGTTTTCAGTGCGGATAGATCAAGTCCGTATTTTCCGAGGCGTTCGGGCGTTTTAAAATCCACATGGGCGAATACAGCCTCTTTGCCATCGAGCGTGATCAATTTGAACCCCACGCGCTGACTGCGCTCGCGTATTTCCTCGGTATAAAAACCGCCGGCCGGTCGCGCCAGATCGTTCACGACGCGTTTGATCAGCGTCGTCTTTCCGCAACCCGGGCGGCCGGCAAGCAAGATTTTTTGCTGCATCACGTTCCCGGCGGGAACCATTTGTAGAGCATCAAATACACAAGCACGCCCGTGACCGAGACATACAGCCAGATCGGGACCGTCCAACGGGCGATCCGCTTGTGCCGATCCCAGCGGCGACGAAAAACCTGAACGAGGGTCAAAATCACCAAAGGCAACGTCACAAAGGCAAGCAGCACGTGCGAGGCCAGCATCGGGAAATAAACGCCGGCGATCCAGCCTGTGTATCCGGAAGATTTCTCGCCGACCCGCGCGTGATAAGTGATGTAGCCGACCAGGAAACAGACCGAGGAGATCACGGCCGTGATCATGCACGCCATATGCCGCCGCCAGGCGCCGTGCCGGATGAAATACCAGCCCATGGAAATAAAGACGGTGCTCACCAGATTGAACGTGGCATTGAGAGCAGGCAGATCGGAGATGGCCATGGTTAGAAAGTTACATCGTTACATCGATATATCGGAGAGGCGATTCAACATTGTAACTTTTGTAACATTTGTAACGTTGTAACCCTTCGAGGATTCATGCCCGCCGTTCTTGAACCACCGCAGGTTCGCCGTTCCGCCCACACTCGACGAGCGCGCTGGGCACGCCGCGTTGCTGTCGGCTTGCTGCGCCTGGTGGTTCTCGCCGCAATTTCTGCGACTGTCGGCGGCGGCTACTATCTCGCGCGCCGGGGATTTGGCCGTGAATGGCGTTACCGCGTTGTCGAGGAATTACACAAACGCGGCGTCGAAGCGTCCATCGGGCGGCTGACGCTGGATCCGTTTCGCGGTCTGGTCGCGAAAAACGTCAGGATTTTCGACTACAAGAACCGCGAAAACACGCTGGCGCTGATCAGCGAAGTGTCGCTCGACATCAATTACGCTGCGCTCATCCATCATGAGCCGTTTCTCAACGCATTGGATGTGCGCGACGCGCAAATCGCGCTTCCCATCAAGACCGGGGAGGGAAAAGCAGACAAGGCGCAACTGACCGATTTCCGCGCCCACGTTTATTTTCCGCCGGAACAAATTTACGTCAGTCAGGCCGAGGGAGTCCTCTGCGGAATTCGGATTTCTGCGACCGGCCAATTACTCAAGCGCGAAAACTATCAGCCGTCGCCGCCGATCTCGCCAGAAGAATGGCAAAAGCGGTTGTCGATTGCGCAGCGCGTGCTGAATGAACTACAGAAGTTCAGCTTCCCGGCTTTACCTCCCTCCTTGCAGTTAAAGTTCAGCGGCGACTTGGCAGAAATGGAAAAGGCGCGCGTGGAGGCGACGCTGCGCGGGGACCGATTGCAACGCGGCAGCTACGAAATGAGAGACTTGTCCGCCGCTGCCGAATGGAAAGACGGGCGCTTGAGCGTCACGCAGTGCGAATGGAGTGACCAGAAAGGGAGTTTTGCCGGGCGCGCCGATTGGAACCGCGAAACTAATACCGCCAAATTCCAGATGCGCAGTACACTGGATTTCAAAGCATTTCTTGACGCTTTCGGCCTGGGCAAACCGCTGGCCGGCATAACATTTCAGTCCCCGCCTCTGGTCGAAATGGCCGGCTCGCTAAATTTCGGAGCGGAACGATTTCGGCCGGACATCATCGGGCACACTGCTTTCGGGGAGTTCACGTACAAAAACGCGCCATTCTCTGGTCTGACGGCGGATTTCTCCTGGGACGGCGAGCGCGCATTCGTTCGCGATCTGCGCGTGCATCATCAGAGCGGCCAGCTCAGGGCGGATCTTTTCGATGCGCCAAATGATTTTCGGTTAAACATCGAGAGCACGATCTCGCCAGCGGCATTCCTTCCGCTTGTTCCCTCCGATATGAATGATTTTCTACGGCGGTGGGAATGGCAACGTTCGCCTGCGATTCGTCTCGCAATCCGCGGCACCGACCGCAATCCGGGAAATTGGCAAGGCGAGGGAACAATCGTTTTAGGCCGCAGCAGGTACCGTGGAACATGGATGAACAGCGCCAACACGCGAATTCATTTCGCCGACGGCGCGCTCACTTGCGAAGATCTTCGCGTGGCGCGCGATGAAGGCGCCGGCTCCGGCACTTTCACTTACGATTTCAAACACCACGAGGTGCGCGTTGCAAACATCAGAAGCTCATTGAATCCGACCGACGCAATTTTCTGGATTGAGCCAAAGATTTGGAAAACTGTTGTGCCGTACAAATTCCACCGTCCGCCGAATCTCAGCGCGAATGGCGTTTACCAATTTCGCGGCGGCAAGAACACGCGTCTGGAGATCAAGGTGGATGGCGCCAGTGGAATGGATTACGTGTTTCTCGGCAAAACGCTGCCGTTCGACCGCGTCTCGGGGCGATTGCTTATCACCAATGATCGATTGCAGATTCTCGATTTCCGCGGCGACATTTTTTCGGGCGCGCTGCGCGGACATCTCGACATTTCACTGGCGAAAAACAATCCGCGTTATCATGCCGCGCTCGCCCTGACAAACCTCGATTTCCCTCATGTCACCAGTCTGTATTTCAGCTACTATCACTATCGCACTGTGCGGGGGCAGTTGAGCGGGACGTATGATTTCGATGGCTTCGGCAGCGACTCGCGCAAGATGCATGGCGCCGGGAAAGTCGCGGTCACCAACGGGGACGTGTTCGCCATTCCTGTTTTAGGGCCGATCTCAGAAATCCTCAATCACATCGTGCCGGGCGTTGGGTACAGCGTTGCCCGTGACGCAGGCGCGAAATTTACGATCCACGACGGAATCATTCACACTGACGATTTGAACGTAGCGGGACAACTTTTCAGCGTGGTGGGCCGCGGCGACATTTATTTTCTCGACGACAAAATCGATCTGGACGCGCACATCAGCGCAAAAGGCCCCGGGATCGTGCTCACGCCGGTTTACAAGCTCTTCGAATACAAAGCCGAAGGCAGTTTAAAAAAACCCGATTGGCACCCGAAGCGATTCTGAACGGTCGCGGTGAAGAAAAAGGAAACGGTGAAACGGCGAAAGGGCGAAAGGGCGCCTTCCTCGATTCGCCCCCTCGCCGGTTCGCCGGGTCATGCGATTCTTCTCGGCGCGCACATGTCCATCCGCGGCGGTGTGAGCATGGCGATTGAACGCGCGCGCTCGATCCGCTGCACGGCGATGCAAATGTTCGTCAAAAACAAAATGCAGTGGTTTGCGCGCCCGCTGACGCGCGAGGAAATCCGCGCATTCCTCGATCATGTCCAGCGCAGCGAATTGTTGTCCGTCTTTGGGCATGTCAATTACCTTATCAATCTCGCTGCGACCAATCCGCAATTTCACGCGAATTCAATTCGCGCGCTGCGCGAGGAATTAATTCGCGCAGACCAACTCGAACTGCCGTTTCTGGTTTTGCATCCGGGCGCGCACCTTGGCGCGGGCGAACAAGCGGGCGTCGAGAGGATTATCGATTCCATTGACGAGGTGTTTCGCAAAATTCCGAAGGTGAAAACTAAAATCGCGCTCGAGACCACGGCCGGACAAGGTTCCTGCGTTGGTCATCGCTTTGAGCATCTGGCGCATATCATCCAGAACGTGCGCGAGCTGGAGCGCGTGTGCGTGTGCCTCGATACAGCCCACCTTTTCGCCGCTGGTTACGACATCAGCAGGGAATCCTCGATCAGAGAAACATTTCGCGAATTCGATCGGGTGATCGGCCGAGACCGTCTCGTTGCCATTCACCTCAACGATTCCAAAACCGGTCGCGGTTCGCGAGTGGATCGACACGAACACATCGGCAAAGGCCGAATTGGTCTGGACGCGTTCCGCTTCATCATGCGCAGTCGCCGTTTCAGCAAAATCCCGAAAGTGCTCGAAACACCGAAGGGCAAAGACTTATGCGAAGACGTGGAGAATCTAAAGACGTTGCGAGCTCTCGCGAATAAACAAACGTGATTTGTTACAAGGGTTACATCGTTACAACGGTCCCTTTGCAACCCTTGTAACTTTTTTAACGATTTAACGCGGCGAAGCTGATCAATTGATCAACCGAATCGTAAATGGATAGCGGTAGAATTCTCCCTGGCCGGCTTTCACTGATGCGATAATGACGAGCACCGTATTCAGCACCCAGAGTGCGATCAAAATCGGAATCCCTATGAGGACGATGCAGAGAATCGCGGCGATCGCATCATAGATCAGCATCGAGATCTGGAAATTGAGTGATTCTTTTCCATACGCATCAATCTCAGGCGACTCGCCGCGTTTTAAGAGCCAAACGACCAGTGGGCCGAGAATGTGACCTAGAAAATGAAAAAATAATCCGAGCAATGCGCTGGCGTGGCACAGAACGCACCATGTTCGAACATCGGATGAAGTAGGTGAAGGAGGCGGTGGTGGTTGTTGATCCATGGTTTAACCTTTGTTGTCGTAAGACACGAGTGCCCGCTTGCCAAGCGAAGAGCAAGAAAAAAGGTCGGACTACGTCTCTTTCACGCGCTCGATGTGCGCGCCGAGTTCCATCAATTTTTCGTCCAGATGTTCGTAACCGCGGTCGATATGATAAACACGACTGACTTCGGTGATTCCATCGGCTTTCAGTCCCGCGAGCACCAGCGCAGCGGAGGCGCGCAGATCGCTTGCCATCACCGGCGCGCCGAGAAGACGATCGACTCCGTCAATCACCGCGGTCGCCCCTTCCAAACGGAGCTTCGCCCCCATCCGTTTTAATTCCGCCACGTGCATGTAACGGCGCGGAAAAATATTTTCCGTAACCGAACTAGTGCCTCTGCTGGTGGAGAGTAACGCGCACATCTGCGCCTGCATGTCTGTAGGAAAACCGGGATACGGTTCAGTCACCAGGTCGAGCGCAGTGGCCTGTCCATTGGGCAGGATGGTAATGGAATCATCGCCAACGTCCACGGCGTAGCCGCACCGCGCCAGCGCATCGGTGACCGCGCGGACATGTTCCGGCTACACACGCTTGACGGTGACGCCCTCTCCGGCCATTGCCCCCGCGACCAGAAATGTGCCGGCTTCAATCCGGTCCGGAATCACCCAGTGTTCTGCACCGTGCAACGCCGGCACGCCTTCGATGACGATTCGACGCGTTCCGGCGCCTTCGATCTTCGCGCCCATTTCATTCAGAAAGGTCGCGAGGTCCACCACCTCGGGTTCCTGCGCCGGCCCTTCAATAACGGTCACGCCGTCGGCCAGCACGGCCGCCATCATGATATTATCGGTGCCGAGGACGGTCGGGCCGAATTTGCCCTGCATGTTGATTACAGCTCCTTTTAATTTCGGCGCAAAAACTTTGATGTCGCCACCTTCCACGCGCACCGCTGCGCCCAGCGCTTCGAAACCTTTCAGATGCAGATCAATTGGCCGATCGCCGATGACGCAGCCGCCCGGTAAAGCGACAGTCGCTTCCTTGCAACGGCCGAGCGATGGTCCAAGGACGCACACCGAAGCGCGCATCTTCCGAACGATATCGTAAGGCGCGACCGAGTGCACTTTTTCGGCGGCGACGCTCACTGTGCCGCTGGCGCGTTCCACCTGTGCTCCCAGGTGCATGAGAATTTGCAGCATGTAATGCGTGTCGCTCAGATCAGGTACGCCGTGAACGACACAAGGCTCGCGCGTGAGCAAGGTGGCAGCCAGGATCGGCAGCGACGAATTCTTCGAGCCGCTGACCTTGATTGAACCCGAAAGGTGGTGGCCGCCGTGAACGCGAATCTTATCCATACCTCGCAAACAGAAAACGTGTCACACCTGAATAATCGTTTTTCGTAGAAATGTCGCGGTAATTTTTCTCGGCCAAGGCAGAAAAAAGCGGGTCGCTCTGGCCGATTCCAATCTCCAGCGCCAGCAGCCCGCCGGGGCGCAGCCGCGACGGGGCCTGCGCAATCAGTTCACGCACGAACTCGTCGCCTCGCGTGCCGGCGAAAAGCGCGACCTCAGGATCGCGCAAAACTTCGCGGGAGAGAGTGTGCCGCTCCTCGCTCGAGATGTAAGGGAGATTCGCCGCAATGAGATCGAAAGCATCCTCGACATTTTCGAGGAGATTGCCTTTCAGGAACTGGACACGACCGGCCAGACCAAGCCGCTCGGCATTTTCCCGAGCAAGCGACAATGCGTCGTCCGAAACATCGACCGCAAAAACTTCCGCCTCCGGAAATTCGGCAGCCAGACAGAGCGCGATCACTCCGCTGCCGGCGCCAACGTCCACGATGCGCCCATTTGAAATTTGCGGTTTGAAATTTGAAATCAGCAACTCAACGAGTTGCTCCGTCTCCGGGCGGGGAATCATTGCGCGTTTGTCGGAAAGAAAAGTGCGTCCGCAAAATTCGACGGTGCCGAGCAGATGCTGAAGCGGCTCGCCTTCGCTGCGACGCTTCACGAGCTCGCGCAGTGGCGCCAACTCCGATTCGCTCAGCTCGCGCTCGAACTCCAGATACATCTCGATCCGTTTCCGGCCCAGCACATGGGCCAACAAGTGCTCCGCGTTTAGCCGCGGATTTTCCACGTTGTGCTTTTTGAAATACACAGTGGTCGCGTGCAACACTTCGAGAACGGTCATGATAGTTTTCGCCGCAGGTGTTCCCTTAAAAGATTACGGCTTTCCAGCCGTCACGGTTTCGACGGCTGGACGGCCGTCGTTCCTTGGGTTGCCGATTGCTCCAAGCGCTCTGCCACATCGGCGACTTGCAAAGCGCTGATCAATTCATTCAAATCGCCATCCATCACGCGGTCCAAGTTGTAAAGCGTTAGTCCGACCCGATGATCCGTCACGCGATTTTGCGGAAAATTGTAGGTGCGAATTTTTTCTTCACGTCCGCCGGTGCCGATTTGACCGCGGCGCTGCGCGCTGTATTTCTCCGCTTTTTCATGTTGTTTGCGCTCCAGCAGACGCGCCCGCAAGATCGATAATGCGCGCTCCTTGTTTTTGATCTGGCTGCGGCCATCCTGACATCGCACGATCATGCCAGTCGGGACGTGCATGACCTGCACGGCCGAGTCCGTCGTGTTCACGCCTTGTCCGCCCGGACCGCCCGCCCGCGAGACTTCGATTCGCAAATCTTCCGGCTTCAATTCGACATCAACATCTTCCGCCTCGGGAAGCACGGCCACCGTGGCGGTTGATGTATGAATGCGGCCTTGCGCTTCCGTCGTGGGCACGCGTTGCACCCGGTGCACGCCGCTCTCGTAACGCAATTTTCGAAAAACCGATTCGCCCGAAACGCGGAAGATCGCTTCCTTAAACCCGCCCAGCTCCGATGGACTCGATTCCAAATCCTCGGTCTGCAGCCCGGCGGATTCTGCGTAGCGATGGTACATGCGATAAAGATCGGCTGCGAAAATGGCCGCTTCGCTCCCGCCTGTTCCGGCACGAATTTCCACGATGGCATCGCGCTCTTCATTTTCATCCAGCGGCAGCAGCGCGATCTGCATCTCGCGCTCAAGATCGGCCACGCGTTTTTCGAGCTCTGGAATCTCATCGTCAGCCATGGCCGCGATCTCAACGTCCGCCGACATCGCCAGCTCCCGGTTTTCGTCCAATTGCTTGCGCGCGGCTTGGAGCTCGTCCCATTTTGCCAGCAGTTGTTTGATGTTCGCGTGCTCGCGCATGATCTCGCTGGCACGCTGGCGATTGGAAAAGAGCGCCGGATCAGCAATTTCGCGCTCGAGTTCTTCGAACTGTTGGCGTTTGAGTTGAATAAGGGAATTAAAGTCCATAAATGTTGCCTCGAAAGCGTCCGAGGTTTGATTCAGCCGGAGTCACCGACCCCGGCTACAGCTCAGCTAAGCTTTTTTCTCGGCCCGCGCGGCTTTGGTGCTGCCGTAACGGCGGGCAAATTTCTCGACGCGGCCGGCTGTATCGACGAACTTTTGTTCGCCTGTGAAAAACGGATGACAAGCGGCACAAATACCGATCTTAATATCGCGACGCGTGGAGCGGGTGTGATAGACCGCACCGCAGGCGCACACCATATCGGTCTCATAATACTCTGGATGAATGCCGGCTTTCATCTTCAAAATGGAGTGCAGAATCTACTCTTACCAATCGGCATGCGCAAGGTATGAAATCCACCGACGCACTGCTTGAAGCCTGGCAGCAAGCGTTGCTCCGCGCAAAAGATACGCCTGCTGTTTTCAATGTGCGCGGCGAAGTTGTGCGCAGTTTTGCAAACGTCGAGGAACGCGCCCGCGACTTCGAGGCAAAGCTCGTAGCGTTTAGCACTGGCAGCGTTATCGCTGTTCAGATCGGAAACCACGAAGATTGGCCGGCGATTTTCATCGCTTGCCTGCGCAGGCGGCTCGTTGTTCTCCCGCTGGAGCAATCCGTCGGCGAGCAGCAGCGCGGAGCGGCGTTGGAGATCTCCAAGGCAACGGCAGTAGTGTCCGCTGTCCCCGGCGAAAACTCCCTCGAGGTTTCGCCGCTAAGGACGGCGGCCACTACGGCGGACTGGGGTGAAAGGCCGCCCGTGCTTCTGAAGCTCACCTCTGGCACAACTGCGCAGCCGCGCGCAATCCGGTTTCGCAGCGAACAGTTGCTGGCCGATTGCAATCAGATTTGCGATGCGATGGGCATCAGCGATACCGATCTGAATTTTGGAGTGATCCCGATCTCGCACTCCTATGGGTTTAGCAATCTGCTCACGCCATTGATCGCGCGCGGTGTGCCGATGGTCGTGAGCTGCGACAGAACGCCGCGTGCCATTCTCGCCGATCTTGTCCGCATCGGTGCGACAGTTTTCCCCGGGATGCCGGCTTTGTATCAAGCACTCGGCGACTTGGATGGCGTTCGTGCGCTGCCAAAACTTCGGCTGTGCATTTCCGCCGGTGCGCCGCTTGCCGCCGCTGTGACGAAAAAGTTTTTCGAAAAATTCAAGCAGCCTATCCATTCGTTTTACGGCGCGTCGGAGTGCGGAGGAATTTGCTACGACCGCGACGGAACGGCGTTCGAAGACGGTTTCGTGGGCCGGCCGGTACATGGTGTCGAGATTGAGCTTCTCGATCCGACTGCTTCCGCAAGCCAGGTCCGCGTTCGCAGCGCGGCCGTGGGCGATGGCTATTTTCCCGAGCCGGACGAACAGAAACTTGGCGACGGCGTTTTTGTTCCCGACGATCTGCTCGCGCGATGCGGCTCGGGCTTCAAAATTGTCGGCCGGGTTTCGGACGTGATCAACGTGGCGGGAAAAAAAGTGAATCCGGCGGAAGTCGAAGCGCATTTGCTGCGCTACGATGGGGTGCGGCAGGCAGTGGTGTTCGGTCGCACTGCAGGCGCAGGGTTGCGCAACGAAGAAGTAGCGGCATGCGTGGTGGCATCGCCGCAGGTAAGCGATGGCGATCTGCTGCGATTTTGCCGCGCTGCCTTAAGCGCCTGGCAAGTCCCGAAGCGGATTTTTATGGTCGATGCAATTCCGACGAATGAGCGTGGAAAAATCAGCAGGCGCGATCTGGCGCGGCGGTTCTCGGATAGCGATGAGAGTTCTCCGTTGCGAAGATTGTCTTCTTGATACAGCCTTCACATGGGATTTGTTTGGTAGGAGAAGATGATGCCGAAATCGGCCCGCAAACCCAAGTCAAAAGAAGCCCACATGGAACCTTCGAACAGCGAAGAGCGCGAACAGCCCGACAAGCCGCCTTTCCCGGGCGAGCACGAGCCTGCCCCGGAGCCGGAGGCTTCCGCGGGTGCGGAGGTTTTTCAGTCGGACGACTGGTGGAACGCGTCATCGCCCACCTCCGATTGGGCTCAACCGGTGAGCGAAGCGCCGGCCCCAGAAATCGTGCCGCCAAAGGAAACGGGTACGGCTGATGTTTATTTTTGCGGGCGCACGAGTCTATTTCCACTGAACCGCGCGCTGCAAGCCATAGCAAAAGAGAAGCTCACCGGGTTGCTGCGATTGTTTTTGGATGCGGAGCCGCTGGATCTTCTGGCCCGGGACGGCGAGATCGTTTTGGTCACAACTCGGGACCCCGATCTTTATTGTCCGGAGACGCCGTCTCTTCTCAGCAATGTCGATACAGATGTTGTTACCAATGCACGGGATCAGCAGAGAGAAAACGGCACGCCGTTCCCGCTCAGGCTTGCCCGCCAGGAATCGATCGATCGCGAGCCGGCGCTCGAGTTGATGAAGCATTATGGGCAAAAGCTTTTCTCCGAAGCTTGGATCACGCCGCGCGCGTGGATGATGTTTGAAAAGAACGCCGGCCTCTTAAGCGACTTCGCGGATTTGCCAGGGGAGCCAAATGTAATCGATTGGGCGCTGGAAACACTGCGTCTCGTCCAGAATCCTGAACAAACCGAAAAGTTCGACCCGGCATGCATTCCGGCTTTCACGAGGGATGGTTTCGAGCGTGTGCAGAAGTTGAAGTTGACGTCGGATGAGGCCCAATTTGCCTCGCAATTCAATGGTACGCGTTCCGTGCAGCAAATTGCCAAAAACTTGCGGGTCGATTTGAAATCTGCCCGGCAACTGTTGTTCCGTTTCCTTGCCTTGGAAATAGTAGAATGCTGGCCTGCCATTACAGCGGCAAGACCGGAACCCAAGGGATTGTCGCGGCGCGTCGGGCGATTATTCGGACGCGGCCGATAACGTCGCGCCACTGCGACCGGGTGCGCGTTCATGAAGAAAAGAATTCTGGTCGTCGATATCGGCGGCACTTGCGTCAAGCTGCTCATGTCAGGGCGCGTCGAGCGCGAATTTGCTTCCGGGCCGCAAATGGCGCCGAAGGAGTTCGTCGGCAGATTCAAGCAGGCTGCGCGCGGCTGGGACTTTGACGCCGCCTCAATTGGTTTCCCGGCGCCTGTGCGCAAAGGACGGATTCGCGGGAACCCGAAGCATCTGGGCAAAGGCTGGATCGGTTTCGATTTTGCAAAAGCCCTGCGAGTGCCCGTGCGTCTGGTCAACGACGCAGCCATGCAAGCGCTCGGCAGTTATCTCGGCAACGGGCGGATGCTCTTTTTAGGACTCGGGACTGGGCTTGGGTCCGCGCTGGTCTGGGACAGAACACTGATGCCGCTCGAACTGGGCGACCTGCCGTATCCGGAAGCAAAGATTATCGAGAACGACCTCGGTATTCCCGGCCTTGACTCGTTAGGCGAAAAAAAATGGAAAGAAGAAGTGCTTTACGCTGTCGGTCAGTTGAAACGAGCATTTATCGCCGATTACGTCGTCCTCGGCGGCGGCCTTGTGCATCGTTTCGGTCGATTGCCACACGGAATTGTGCGCGGCCGAAATGAAAATGCATTCCTCGGCGGAAAACGTTTATGGGAAACGAAGAGGAATTCGCGCGAACTGAAGTGGCGTGTGCTTTGACTGCCCGCGAGATCGAGATCGCGTGCGCAGCGCCCCGCAACCATCGCGATTGACTGCACCGCGTGGTTACGCATTCGACGCAATCTCGCTGAGCTTCGTGGCCGGCAAACCGCCGTTGCGCCTCTACGAACGGTTCGGGTTCAAAGCCGTGGAAGCAAAGCCGGATGCCTCTGAAGCGTCTCTGAGGTTCCTCGCTGCGATCACGATAATAGTGCTGGCGAGCGCAACGATGGCGCAGGCATCGCCAGCGCCGAGGGCGGCGGTGGATCCAACTGATCCCGTCGTTGCTCGATGAAGATCAACAACTGCGCCGCGTCCCATTCAGCGAAGTCATTTTTGATACGACCGGAAAGAAAGTGTTCAGCTTTGATGTGAACAACCCAGTCGATCACGGACTACTGCCTCCCTTGCGAACCGAAGGAATTCTTACCGAACCAGACTTCAAAGTGTGTGGAGATATCCGATGATGTAGCAACATCTTGAGCGGACGGTTTTACATAACTTGAGCGTCCGTCTTTGCACCCCGCTTTCGTGAGTATCGCGAGGATTTCATCGGCCTTCGTTTTCGATTGTGGATACACAAAATATCTCACCTCGGCCGTGTCTGGAATGTAAGCGCGACCCAGCACATTTTGAATTCCGGGCACGACGAAACCTGCGCTTTGCAGGGCTGCTTCGATCCCGGCTGCGCTCGATCTTTGCGACTCTCCGCCAATGTGGAGATAGACACGCGGCTTCGTCGCGGATGACTGGGTGTTTGCTAACGCGATCGCAGACGCGACCCGCTCGTGCGATGCTCTTAGGTCCTCGGCGATCTTAGCACCACGAGGACCTTCGGCGGGCGCAGCGATAATTTGCGCAAGCGAAGACTTGGCAACCTTGGCGGTTTCAATTCTGCCAGTGGCTGCTGCCGCTTCACCTACTTTCGAAATTTCTGTAGCCACCTGCGCAGCTTGATCGGGATAACCCAAGCGCACCGCTTCGTTTGCGACCGCAGCACTATTCCAAAGCGACGCCTGGGTTGCCAATTTCTCAGAGGAAAACGTTCCACTCTGGCGAATCTGTTCGGCGATCTTTGGCAACGCCGCAGTCGTCGAAACCACGCTCGCAGCGATGGAGGGATCGTGGGGAAGCATGTCGGCGACGTGTTGAATTACCGTGGTGGCGGCGACCGCACGTTGAAGCGTGCCTTTGAATTCGAGTTTTTTTATCTGAAGTTCATCCTCAAGTGCACTGAAGACCCTTTGCCGCGCTGATTCGATTTCACTTTGGTCTGAGACATCGCGGATCGGGATCGGAAGAAATGGCCGCAACATTTCGCCTTTCAAGTTGAAGAAGGCGAAGGCCAGCATCCCGCTCTTGTCCGTCTTGGTTCGAACCTCCACGCGGAGGACGAAGGGTTTCAGCGGCGTCTCGTCCGTGCCGGCGGCTGTCGCGGTCAGCGATGCCTGCAAACCGGAATCCCAACCTGCAACCGCAGCCGTCCACTCTTCATCAAAGCTGGATTTATTTGCTAGCGGCGTAAAACCCGTTCGATCCGCTGGCAACACCGAGTCAGAAGTGATGCGGAGCAGCGGTACGAGTTGCGCCTCCATCGTCCACTTCTCGAAAAGATGCCGAGGACGGGTCCATTGTAGCTCGACCGTACCGACAGAGTCATCGTGCCATTCACCGGTGACCCACCATTTCTTGCGGATGTGAATCTCGTGCGAATCCCAACGTAAGTGCAACCGTTCCGGTTTGTTTGCAAGCCAATCGAGCGGATTGTCCGAAACAATCGTGGGCACCGTCGCGACCATTTTTCCATCGACCAAGATCTGCGCTCCCGGCGGTGCTTTGACGATACAGGGATTCACATACCCGATGCAGGTCAACGTCGCCAGCAGCGCTCCCACGATAAGGACCGCGAGCCATTTTCTCATCGTCCAGTGCAGTGCGATCAGCGCCCTCTGATCACTCAGCTTTAGACCCGCGTAGCTGAGCAAGGCACCGATGAGCGCGCCGGTCCCGGTGACAGGCCCGATCCAGGACTGCGGAAGATAGGTGCAGTAAAAGACAAAGAAGAACAGCGCATCCAACCCGATTAGTAGGTTGCCGGTCAAGATCATCCAGTGCGGGAGTTCCGGAAGTTCCGGCAACGCTGCGAAGCGCTCTTCGGGCATCTCTCCTAGGATAGGTTGCGCGCCCAAAGAGCAGACTGACCCGAAATCCCACTCACCCTCACAAGCGAGGACGCGCTGCTGGATCAATTCCTTGATCGCGTCCTTTACGTCACCGTCGTGAGTAGGCCAGCGAAGTTTGAAATTGAACTCGCAGGCCAGTTGCTCAACCAATTCTTTCGTAATAACTACGGGAGCGCTGCTCTTGCGGACATGACACAAAAGCTCGCGTTGCAGGGCCCGTCGCGGAAAGACGAATTTAATGGGGCGCATTGGCTCCTAAACTTGACGGTTGATGCCGATAATGGTCACGGCTTCCTCGATGGAAGGCAGCTGGATTGAAACAATTATTATTATCCACTCAGGTTTGGTTGCAGAATTGAGCGAAGAGGGTTCTGCCCAAGCGTTCGATGCTTTCACGCCTGCTTTGAGGAGAGTTGTATAGGTAGTTTCGGTTTTGGTCCTGGAGTTGTTATTTTGTGCGCAAAGGGCGCGCCCTAAGCGAGACCCCAGCCATCCAGTTCGTATTGGTCGCCATGAACCGTTCCGGCCCCGTTGGCAAAGCTTAGCTTCCTGTCGAGAACATCTTTGCGGAAACGCGGATTTGACCGATCGGCTACCAATTCGGCGATGAATCGGCGTTTTTGCTTTTCGCTCTGTCCGGCCGTCGATTGCTGCACTCGCGCGACTTCCGACTGCTTCAAGCCGCCATTCTGCACGGAAACGTCGAAGCATAGCGCTGCGCTCAGTTCCTCCTGCAAGCCGAGCGCCACCGCATTGTCGTCGGCTATTTTTTTGTAAACCGTATCGACCCGCGCGAGCTGGATGTCCCGCACGCCGGGGTCCGCGCCAAGTTGGTGAAAGGCCTCATCCCAATCATGCGCCACGTGGTTGCCATTGCCGATCGAGATGGAATTGGCAAACGCCATCTGGTCCGCGTGTGATCCGGCCAGCACCTGACGCAGCCGCGCCGTCAGCGGCCCAAAGGCATTCGAGAAGACCTGCGGCAACCGCTGGTCGATCTCTTGCAGCATCCGCACGAGCTCACCATTCGCGAAGGTGAAGCCGACGATCCCCCACGTAATCCCTGCGCCGTCGAAGTTCCCATTCGCCAACCCAAAGCCGGTCCCCTCATAATCCGCCGTGATTTGGAGCGAGCGCAGAAACACCGACGGGATCGCCGCATTTGTGAGCCGCTGAAAGGTCACATCATCTACCTCGCCCGTTTCCGGCAGGCCTTGTTCCTTCTGGAAAGAGGCAATCGCCGTCTGCGTATCCTGCCCATAGAGTCCATCCACGGTCGGCACCGGATGTCCGGCGCGGCCGAGGGCATTTTGAATGTCGGTGACGATCTGTCCGCGTACGCCGCGGACGCCGGGTCTGGCACGTTTGAATAAGAGTCTGCTCATATGAATTAGTGTATTTGGTTTTTGGTTTGGTTTTCGCCGGTCGCTTTCTGCTTTCGAGAAATCTTTGGCCCGAAATGCTACGCCACAGCCGCCGTCGGAAAACTCCCGAACTCGGCCTTCGGCAAATCAGCAAACGTCGGAAAATGCGAGTCCTGCAGGTGATCGTTGTCATCTGCGCCGATTCCACGGATGTCGAACTGATTGGCGATCATTTCGCCTTTGGCGTAAGCCTTGTTGTCATCCCATCCGAGCCCTTTGTCGCCGCCGTCGGGATCAATGATATTGACCCAGTCAAAGGCGCGTCCATAGCAGTGGTAGCTGTGCTCGGGGGCTACTGCCTTTGGACCTCCCGCCAAGAATTTCTTGTGGAGCTCTTCCTGTGTTGCGACGCTTCGCGCGCCGAAATGGATGTATGGGTTTAAGCCCTGCTTGCGGGCTTCCGCCAGCCATTGGTGGACTCTATCGGCAAAGTCAGTTTGCAGGGTTGCGATATTAGCTTCAGTTCGTTGGT
>QHQA01000136.1 GCA_003219695.1 Verrucomicrobiota bacterium | reverse complement strand
CAAGAGCACGAAGTTGCCAAGTTTGGGGTGAATCAGATTGCGGTGGATGCCCATGTGGCCGAGCCCGGCCTCGACCGCAACGGGCTTGTGCGAGACAACCCAGATGGCATGGCCCGGATGCTGATACATCTCCATAGGAAAGCCCATCGAAGGATTGACCGCCCGAACCCCGCGCGCTTCAAGTTTCGCCACAATGGTCGCGGCGACCTCGTTCACCTCCTCACCGGCACGGTGGAACTCGAGATTGGCGACCGAGCGCGGTGCCCCGCGCAGAGGCTCTCGTGCCATTCGCACAACAAGGCTCAGCAGCGACTTGGTCCAAGGTTAGTTCCTGAGAATGTCCTCGCGTTGCGGGTCGAGTCCCGGGCGCGCGATTTCAACTACCCCAGCATCGTCCGCGCCGCAATCCAAAGCGAGACGGCGCAATCCAGCACTCTCCAGCATCATCTCAGCTGGCTGCTGCTTTTCGCCCTCCTGAACTTGCTTGGAGAGACGGCGAACGGTCGGATGATCGTCCAGGTTCATGACTAGAACCTTCGCATAAGGAAGATTAAACGGGCGATTATTCGGGCAGCATCGCTCCGCAGCCGACATTTTGTCAAATAAATAGAATTAGTCGGCGACCTCTTTACTCACCTGCCTTCCATCCATAAATGTCACTCCACGGTACACGGTAGGGATCAGCTCCGGATGTTTGAGTCGGCGGAAGGCTTGTTCAGCGACTAAGAGCATCTTCTAGATGACGGCGGTTGCGTCTTTCACGAGTTTAAATCGCTTGGCCACATCCGTTCTTAATCGATGCGCAGAAAATTACAGGCGTTGAAAAAGGGAATGCCGCGCCGTTGCCAGAGACTTTGTGCCGATAGCAGTGGTGCGCTTCATCGTTAATCACGAGCACGCTCTGCAAGCCCATTAGGTCGGGCATTACGCGCTGGAGCATCTGACCTTCGGTCTCGGTCGTTTGCAGATCCGGTCCCCGACCTTTTGAGCAATGCGCGCCCGACTTTCGACACTTCGATTCGCTCGCGCAGCTTAAACGCGTGGTAGTTCGTGATGACGATCTTCGCGCGTCCAATATCGGTCAACAGATCGCCCGGGATGAGTTCTCGCTGCTTGTAATAATTGTCTGAATCACTCGGGAGAATGACGCGGAGCCGGTCGCGAATCGTGATACCGGGTGTGACAACCAGAAAACCGCGTGTGAAAATCTTGCTGTTGGGATGGCGGACCGCGTTAATCGTTTGCCACGCAATCAACATCGCGATCACGGTCGTTTTGCCCGCACCGGTGGCGAGCTGGAGCGCAATGCGAAACAGCTCGGGATTCGCCTGCGCATTTGAGGCAGCGAGATAGCGAATTTGCGGTGCACCGCGCGAACAAGCGCAATCCCGTGGATTGGCATCTGCCGGGCCGCGAACAATGACTACTTCAAAACAACCACGTCGAGCGCGCCGTCGCGGCGCAGGACGTTGACCCCTACATCGCCTTCAGCGTGTCTGGTGAGCAGAAGATCGACGCGCGCCTCGTTTACTTTCAGGTCACGAATGGTCACTTGCGGAAGGAAAGCCGGCAGAACTGGCTGGGAAAATATCAGTCTGTGTTCTGGAGCCGACACGCTCAGGCCAAGACATGCTTCCACCAGAAGGAAGACGGCGCCGGACGCCCACGATTGCGGAGCGCACGCTACGGGATACAGCGTGGGGGATTCACCTGGGCGCCTGGGAAAACCGCAAAATAGTTCCGGGAGACGATGCAGATCGAAAAAGAGACTGGCGTCCAGCAAGCCTGCGAGCACGGTCGCGGCCGATGTTTTAAGACCGTATTGAGCAAATCCCGCGGCAATTAAAGCGTTATCGTGCGGCCAGACCGAGCCATTGTGATAGGACATGGGATTGTAGCGTGCCTCGCTCGTAGCCACGGTGCGAATTCCCCAACCGGAGAATGACGTTTCATCAGTGAGCGTGGTCGCTACGCGCTGTGCGTGTTCCTCTGTCGCAATGCCAGCGAAAAGACAGTGACCAGCATTCGACGTTCGCACCCGGCATGGCTGCTTGTTCCCGTCCAGTGCAATGGCATAGGTGGAGAGGTCGTCGCACCAAAAGGATTTCTCGAACCGCTGAGCGAGCGTTTCTGCCTGCTTTGACAACTCGTGCGATCGTGTTGTGTCGCCAAGAATTTTCGCAAGCTCGCTTGCCGCAAGCTTCGCCGCATAAACGTAACCCTGCACTTCGCACAGGGCGATAGCTCCTTCAGCAGCTGTGCCATCGCTGTGGAAAATCGCGTCATGCGAATCTTTCCAACCCTGGTGCACGAGACCGTGTTTCGATTTGCGGCTATATTCGACGAACCCGTCGGCATCCGAATCGCCGTAACGATCGATCCATTCGAGCGCGCGCTCAATGTTCGGCCAAATGGACTCGGCGAATGCGCGGTCGCCAGTGCGCTTGTAGTATGCGCCGGCAAGCATCACAAACAACGGAGTCGAGTCGATGCTGCCGTAGTAGCGCCTGAACGGGGTCTCCCCTAACGTGGCCATTTCATCCTCGCGAAACTCGTGCAACACCTTGCCCGGCTGCGCGTCTTGCTCCGGGCGTTCGGCGTCGGCTTGATTAGCTGCCAGATACGCGAGGACGCCGCGGGCAATCAATGGATCGAACCAGAGCAATTGCAGCGCGGCGATGATTCCGTCCCGACCGAACACCGCGCTGAACCAAGGGACGCCGGCGTAAGGGTACGGGCCGTACTGCGTTTCTGTTTGCATCATGTGAAAATCGGCCAGCGAACGGTTCAGCCAGTCGTTGAACTGTTCGTTGCCCGTAAAAATCTTCGGCTCCCGCGCCTGCACGCGTTCAAGCGCGCCGGCGGCCTCATGAACAGTTGCTTCGTAGCAAGGCTTAATCTCGATCTGCGAATCGCTGTTCACTTCGCACGCAATCACCCAGCGGTACGTGCACTCCTCACCGGCCTCCAGGCGGATTTGGAAGGTGGCGAGAGACTCGGTGAGACGAGTCGGCCGGGGATCGAAAACGATTCGCGCCCGGCGAAGGCGTTCATCGAGCCCCTCGTACGCAAGCACCAACCTGTCGCTATTAACCTCCGTTTTTATTCGACTCCCGCGGCGTTCCCGTTTCGTGCCGCGCAGCTCGAAAATATCAGCAAAATCAGCATCCAACTCGATTGCAAAAGAAAACTCCACGGCTGCGCGCCCGTAGTTATGGATTCGAAGCCGCTCCTGACATGTTTTCTCCCATAAGATCTTTGAGCGGAAGAAGTGGATTGTTCCTCGCCCGATTACCGTTTCGCCATTGCGACAGACATCTGGATTTGTTGCATCCACCGCCAGAACGGCGTTGTCCTCTCTAACGGTGGAACTGAGCAGCAGGGGACGGTCCTTGCCCAGTCTCAACGTCAGCCGGGACAAAAATCGAGTGTCCTGATAGTACAGCCCCGGCTCGCCAGTCCCGAACGTCTCGATGTCACCGAACCGATCGAAAACAGCGAAGGTGTCTCCTTGCTTGAGAACCCGCGTGCGCACGTCGATGCGAGGTGACGACGAGCGAATGTAAAACTCGTCTCGAACACGGATGACTTCCCTGGCCATTACCCAGCTCCAGTTTGGCTATGCAGCTCGAAATTATGCTGCAACCGTTTTTTTAGCTCGACCTTGCCTGATCCATGGTGCTTCAGGCGTCGTTCGCGGAGGCGCGCGTCCTTTTCTGAAACATATGCCTCGTAATAGACGAGCCTCCAATGTCGATGCTCAGTTCGATGTTCGCTCATTCTGCGACGGAGATCAGGTGTAAAGCGGACGTAAATGTCATCAGCTTTCGGTGAGTGTAGTAAACAAACGTAATACATAATCAGCCAAACTGGGGCTGGGCCTCCAATGCTTGATTGATTAGTCGTTCAAAAACCTGCACGTAGTCATGAGCCATTCGAGTGGCGGTGAAACGATGGTCGAAGACTTCGCGACAACGTTTCCGGCTCAATTCCGGCACTCGCCGCACTGCCTCCACTGCGTCTCCCAGTTCCTCCACAATGAAACCCGTGCGACCTTGTTCCATCACTTCGGGGACTGCGCCATTGCGATACGCAATCACCGGCGTACCGCACGCCATCGCCTCGATCATCGCCAGCCCAAATGGCTCAGGCCAGTCAATGGGAAAAAGCAACGCATAGGCATTCCCGAGAAATTCGTCTTTCTCGCCCTCGCCGATTTCACCGACGAACTCCACCAGCGAATCGTGCAGCAACGGCTCGATCACAGTCTCAAAATAATCCCTGTCCACTCGGTCCACTTTGGCAGCAATCTTAAGCGGAATCTGGACTCGTCTGGCAATTTCAATTGCTCGGTCCACTCGTTTCTCGGGCGAAATCCTTCCCAAAAAAGCGAGGTAAGTTCCCGGCTCCGCGCGAAACCGATACATATCGGCTGGCACGCCGTGGTGGACCGTGGCCTGCCAGTTTGCCCAACGTAAAGGTTCTCTCTGCTCATTCGAGATGGAGATGACCGGCATGTCTCGAAATTCCTGGTAAAGAGGCACCAGGTCCGGGATATCGAGCCGGCCGTGCAACGTGGTTACATGCGTGATCGGCTGACGCCGGCTCAGGGGATAGTGCAGATAATCAACGTGAAAATGGATGATATCGAACTCCGCAGCGCGCTGGAACACACGTTCCAGCATCAGAATTTGGTGCGCCAATCGGTCCACGCAGTTCTTGTCCAGACGCAACGAGCCCCGGCACCCCGCCACCAGCCGAGCTTTCGTCACCGAGTCGCCACTGGCAAAGAGCGTCACGTCGTGACCCTGACGAACCAATTCCTCAGTGAGGTACGACACAACCCGTTCCGTCCCTCCATATAATTTGGGCGGGACACTCTCAAAAAGCGGCGCTACCTGAGCAATTCGCATAACAATCCCAAGACCCTTCGACAGAATTCTTCGAAAATTTTTCGACCCAAACCGACCAGGTCAAATCACAAGCGCGCAAATCCAAGGCGCACCCATGGATCTTATTTCAAACCTTGCGAACAACTTCGCCCGGCTTTTTATCTTCGCGTGAGCCAGGGAAAACGCGCGCACGCAATTTCCAATCACCAGCTGCAGTCGGCGAATTTGATGGGATTCTCTTTGTTCTGCTAGACCTTGGCGCGGCGGTCACCAGACCACTTTCACCCGGTATTTTTTAAATCGGCGGTCGGCCGTAAGGACGGCGAGATTCTCCACATCGGCTTGCGCGATGAGCATGCGGTCGAATGGATCGTTGTGGTACCATGGTAAATCTTGCAGACGACGACAGTGGGCCGGTTGAATCTCCAGACGCACTGAACCGATTTCACGCAATTCCGCGATCAACTCCTCATCCCACCTCTCTGGAAGCTCAATGTCGAAACCGCCCTTACTCAACTTGAGCGCGACTTCCCAGAAGCTCGCCACAGAATAGACGAGCCCTTCGGCATGCTCGATTGCAGAACGCGCGCGGTGCGACAGGCGTGGGTCATTCAACACCATCCAAAGCAGCGCGTGGGTGTCCAGCAGCAGCCGTGTCACTTTGAAGCAGGCCGGTCCTCCCGCGTCGCCCGATAAAAATCGCCCGCGATCTCGCGGTTGAGCTTCGGATCATTAAAGTCGCGCGCAGCGCGTTTGCGCCAGTGTTTGAGTCCGCCAATCCTGCCCTTCCTTCGCGCGTTGCTCAGAGGTTGAAGCCGGACGAGCGGTTTGGCTCGATTAGCGATGATGACTTCTTCACCGTCAAGCGCTTTGCCGATCAGTTTCGAGAGATGCGTCTTGGCCTGATGGATGGTGGCTTGGGTCATTTGCACGAACTTAGCTAACATACTTGGTCATGTCAATGAGGCGGATGGTTGATAGTTGATAGACTATCCCCCCGCCCTTGGCGTCGGTGGCAGAGCATCAGGCGGCCGGCGCTTCGCGAACGACTTCACTCGGCTTTTTGTCCTCCCGTAAGCCGAGGAAAACGGGAGCACGTAATTTCTTATCGCGCGTCCACTCAGCAAACTTGACTTCAGCGACGAACTTCGGATTGACCCAGTGCATCTTTCTCATCATCGGCGGCGTGATTCCCTGGATCCACTGGCCGTTTTGCTTTGAGGGTAGATCGACAAACGGACAATCTTGGCGCTGCTCCCCGCGCAGCTTTTTGTGCAACATTGAGAGTAAGTTTGCGCTGAAACCTGTGCCGACTTTGCCTGCGAAAACTAGTTTTTTGTTGTCATAGTAGCCAACCAGAATTGCGCCGAAATGTTTGCGCGCTCCCTGGGGTGGCGTGTATCCGCCGATGACGAACTCCTGTTGCTGGATGCACTTGAGCTTGATCCATGCGCCGCTTCGGCGTCCTGGCTCATAAACGGAAGTGCGCTGTTTGCCAATGATCCCTTCCAAGCCACGCCGCTTTACTTCGCCGAGCAACAGTTCCGCGTCGCCGCCAATCGCGCCCGAGTAGCGGATGGGATCGCCGTGGTCACCGCCCGCAACTACAGGGGCGCACAGTTTTTCGAGAAGATTTTTGCGCGCCGCAAGCGGCAGTGAAAGCAAGCTTTTGCCATCAAGCTGGAGCAGGTCGAACGCGTAGAAGTAAACTGGACTCTTGCGTCCCTCCATTTCGCGCGCTTGCAAAAGTTGAAACGAGGACCGGCCCTCCTGGTCGAGTGCAACGACCTCACCATCGATGACGCATTCATGCGTCGGTAAACTCTTTACCGCCTCAACAATCTCCGGGAAACGCGCGCCCAATTCATTTTGATTTCGCGATAGCAAGGAAACTCTCTCGTCGCTCTTCACTGCGACTAGCCGGATGCCGTCGAATTTAAGCTCGTACATCCAATCGCCGGTCACCGGTGGCTCCTCGACCAGCTTCGCTTTCATCGGTTCGATGAAACCCGCGTTTGCAGAGGGCAAATCTGGTAGGGACAGCTCGCCGAGCTGTCCGCGTCCGTTCCCGGACGTGGTTCCCCGGCGCGCCCGGCGGTCGCGCCCTACCATTTCGCGCTCTTTTACCGCCTTGCGAATCCGAGCCTTGAATTTTGAGGTAACGCTCAGGTCTTCTTGGCGATTGGATTCCCATTCAGCATCGCGGGCTGCGGCGATTTGTTTCATCGTGCGTTCCGTCTTCACCGAGTGATCTTCGAGCTTTTTCGAAATTGGCTTCGCGTCCGCTCCCGTTTTCAGGATCAGCCATTGATTTTTTTCGCCCTCTCGTCCGCGAATTCGCACGAGCGTCCATTCGCCTTTCGCTTTTTTTCCCTCGAGAACCAGGTGGAGCTTTCCTTCCTGCAGCGATCTCATCGGTTCCTCGCCGTAAATGTAGTAGTTGCCGCGGTCCCAAATCATGACTGTTCCGCCGCCGTATTGTCCCTCTGGAATGACCCCTTCGAAGCTCTCGTATTCAATCGGGTGATCTTCGACTTCCACGGCAAGATGTTTTTCGCCTCGTTTCAACGGCAGTCCCTTCGGCAATGCCCATGATTTCAGCACGCCTTCCATTTCCAGGCGGAAATCGTAATGCAAGCGGCGCGCAGCATGTTTTTGAATAACGAAACGCGACGCCCCTTTGACTTTTTTCGGTAGCGGTTTTCCCACCGGTTCAGCTGTTTTCTTGAAGTCGCGTTTGCGTTTGTATTCGGTTAATCCCATTCCACTGAAAATTAACCATAGATTGGCCAACGCCAACAACAAGCCTTCAACGCGAGTCGAACGCCTACTCGCGAAGCTTTCGCGAGCGAGTGCCGATAGGATGTAGGGCGGCCTGAGCCGCAACAAAGTAGCAGAGTGCGAAGTCTGCCGTGTTGCGGCTTTGCCGCATTGGCGCTGGCGAATTCTGCGGGCAAGGAAAATCGAAAGCCCCGGCGGATTGGAAATCGGCCAGACAGCAGGTTTGGAAACCTGCGCTACGACAGCGCCTTAGGAAAAACAGTTTGCGTTATCGGGTGCTTGACCAGAAAGCAGTGCATCGTGATAAAAAGGGAGTGCGGGAATTTGCCATTGGTGATGTGAAGCCCCTGTTTTCCATTTTGTGGCTCGTCCTTGCCGTGTTTTTTAACGCAGTGGTTCTTGCGAGCGCGCAAGTCAACGTTATGCAGTTTCACAACCACGAATCACGTGACGGTCTTTACATTGATTCCGCATTCACCCAGAGCGCAGGCGTCAATCTGACGCGCGACCTGAACTTCGACGGCACAATTTTTGGCAATGTTTACGCTCAGCCGCTTTACATCGAGGGCGGGCCCAGTGGCAAAGCGATGATCATTGTCGCGACGGAATCGAATAATGTGTACGCGCTCGATGCTGGCAATGGCACGATTATCTGGCAACGAAATGTGGGCGAGCCGGTGTCGGCAGATGATCTTGTGTGCACCAAATTGGATCCCATGGGCGTCACTGGCACCCCCGTTGTCGATCTCCCTTCACGCGCGCTCTTTTTGGACGCAATGATCACGCCCGACGGCGGCACGACCAAGAAACACCTCATCCTTTCCCTGAATGTGGACACAGGCGACATCAACCCCGGCTGGCCCGTGGACGTTGAAGCGACAGCTACATATAACGGCATACACTTTGATCCGTCCATCCAACAGCAACGACCGGCACTCGGCATCGTGGGCAACATTCTTTACGTCGGCTACGGCAGTATGGCGGATTGCAGTCCTTTTCACGGCTGGCTCGTAGGCGTACCAATAGACAATCCGGCCAGCGTAACAGCATGGGCCGCGGCCACCGACACCCACGGTGGCGCCATTTGGGGAGTCGGCGGCATCGCTAGCGACGGGAAGAACCCGTTTGTTACCACTGGTAACACGTTCAGTCCCCCAGATTGGGAAGGTGGAGAAGCAGTGATTCGCTTCCAACCCGGTCCGATCTTTAGCGGCTCGCCCGCCGATTATTGGGTGCCCGAAAACTGGCTCACTCTGGACAGTCTCGACTTCGATCTGGGCAGCTCGGGCCCATTGCTGGTGGACGTGCCCGGTGCAACGCCTTCGCACTTGGTGGTCGCCTTGAGTAAGGATCTCAATATGTATCTGCTTAATCGAGACAACCTCGGCGGGATCAGTGCGCCCATAGCCGTATCTGTGGTTGCCAGCGCTACTATCATTCAGGCAGCGGTCACCTATCGGACCAAACAGAGCACCTATGTCGCGCTACGCGCGAACAACGATGGCAACACCGTCCTGTCAGCTTGGCGCATTACTGCGACCAATCCGCCGACGATCGCCAGCGGTTGGGATGTGACCCGGGATGCCGGCGGTTGTGGTTCTCCTTTTGTCACCTCCACTGATGGCACGAATAACATGATTGTATGGGTGGTCGGCACAGAGGATCACATTACGGCAGGGGACCAGCGGTTATGATGGCGGGAACACATTATTATAGCACCACCGGCATTGTGGCTCGCGGGCGCATCTATGTCGCCGGAGACAATAGAGTGTATGCCTTCGCCGTGCCTAGCCCAAGTCCAACTCCGAGACTTACTCCAACACCGCGGGCGCGTCCGACGCCGGCGCCTCGTCCACTTCCGCCGCGTTGAAAGAAGAGCGAGCGGCAGCGAGTAACTAGTACGGCATCACCGCTATCCTTCGCTGGGCAGCAGCTCGCCGACGAGGTAGCGGACGAAGCGACGAATGACAATGTTTTCGCCCAGCTCCGCAATCTTCGCATTGAGCAAATCGCCGATGGTCACATCGGGATTTTTAATGAAACCCTGTTCGAGCAGGCAAACGGTGCTGTAGAATTTCTCGAGCTTTCCTTCGATAATTTTGTCTGCGACGTGGGCCGGTTTGTCTTTCACCTGGACCTTGTAAATCTCGCGCTCGGCTTCGATCAGATTTCCCGGAACGTCCGCGCGGCTGACGTAAAGCGGATGCGCCGCGGCGATATGCAGGGTGATGTCTTTGACGAACTCTCGGAAGTTCTCGTTCCTCGCCACGAAATCGGTCTCGCAATTCACTTCGACGAGCACGCCGACTTTCCCCTGCAGATGAATGTAGGACGCCACGATGCCTTCCTTTGTCGCCCGCGTGGCCTTTTTCGCTGCGGTGGCGATGCCTTTGGTCCGCAAAATCGTTTCGGCTTTCTCCAGATCACCGCCGCTCTCGACCAGAGCGCGCTTGCAGTCCATGAAACCCGCGTTCGTTTTTTCGCGGAGTTGCTTAACCAGTTTTGGATCGATTTCTGCTGTTGCTTTCATTGAGCGTTGGCGTCCGACGTTGGGCGTTGAACGTTTTCTTCCGCTCACGCCGAAACGCCGGCCATTGCCACCCGCTCGCGGATGCGCGCTTCGCTGCTTGCGGAAACAATGGCATCCACCAGCTTCTGCAGAATCACGCGAATCGCGCGAATCGCGTCGTCGTTGCCGGCGATGGGGTAATCGATGATGTCGGGATCCGCGTTGGTGTCCACGATGGCAACCACTGGAATCCCGAGCCGCCGCGCCTCATTCACAGCATTTTGCTCGCGGATCGTGTCAATCACCACCAAGGCATCGGGCAATTGTGACATCTCAATTATTCCTTCAAGATTTCGCCGGAGCTTGGCGGCTTCGCGGTTCAGCGCGGCCAATTCCTGTTTGCCCATTTTTTTGTATTCGGGCGATTGCTCGATCTGCTCGATGTATTTCAATCGGCCGATGCTCTTGCGAATGGTAGCGAGATTGGTCAGCGTGCCGCCGAGCCAGCGCTGGTTCACGTAAAATTGCCCGCAGGCAAGTGCCGCCTCCTTTATCGCTTCCTGCGCCTGCTTCTTGCAGCCGACAAATAAGATCCTGCCCCCGCGGCGGGCGACTTCCTGGAGAAACTCCGTTGCCCGCTGCAACTGCTGCACGGTTTGATCGAGATTGATGATGTAAATTTGATTGCGTTGTTCGAAGATGTAGGGCTTCATCTTCGGATTCCAACGCTTCGTCTGGTGTCCAAAATGGACGCCAGCTTCCAATAATTCAGGCACTAGTTCTGTTGTTTCTGGCATAAGCGAAATTCCGCGAGGGAAGAACTTCCAGAGCGAGAGGCTGAAGATGCTACATCACCCGCCGGTGCGCAACCTAAAGTTAGGCTCTGTATTGGCTCAGTGATGATTGCGCGCTAAAAATCAATTCCCACTCTCAGCCGTACATAATATTGTTCCTGCTCGTCGCCGAAAAAGTAGCCGTCGTGCGCGGCGAACTCTTTAGTTTCATGGCTGAATGCCTGGCCAATCGGCAGTTGATGAAGAAATCCCAGAGTGGCGGACCAGCGTCCGCGTTCGTAATGAATCGTAGGGCCGATGAAATATGCCGAGTACTCATGCACCGTGGTATCGGCAAATTCCTGACGGTTCCAAAATTCTAACCCGGCTGACCAATTGTGCGCGAGCCGGCAGGAAATTCCGGTGAACCATTCGAAGACAGCGTCGCGCTCGTAACCGCCGTCAGTTTCTTCGAACTCTAATTCGTAATTGAAGTTCAGGGCCCAAGCGAGCCGGTCCCCGAACCAATTCTTTTGGAGTATGAGTTTCCATTCGAGTTCTGTCTCCTCATCGCCAATCGTCGGCTCGAAATAAACCGCGAGACCGAGTGGATGTTTGTCGGGACTCAGGAGCCGGTAAATCGCTTCGAGCGAAACCGATTCGAAATGATAACCGTCAAACGGCGTCACCGGATTATGTCCGGCATGCACATTTTCGCCGCCGGTTTCGTAAACGCCCGCCAAGCGCTTTCCGGGATGCGCCGGGTCCTCGGCCGGGACATCGCTGTTCGCATACACATAGTGATGATTCAAATAAAGTGCGATCTGAAAATTATCGGCCACGCCATATCCGAACTCCTCGCGAAAATCGATGACGTTGTAAGCGCCGTGCTCTTTTTCCCAGCGCGCGGTGACCCATTGTTCGAACTCGACTTCACCTTTCGAGGCAAGATCAGTTGTGTAGGTCCACGCCAGGTCCGCTGCATGTAATTGCACATTGTGAACTGACAACAAAACTGTAGCCGCAAAAGCTGATCTAAACCTCATCGCTATGATGGCATAACATCGTGCGAAAAAGCCTGCTGCCGGGCGGTTGCTAATTTTTGGCGCTGGATTGCAGCAGAATCGCAGAGCAGCGCGCGTGCCTAGCTCAAGGTTTGCGCTTGTTTCTCGGCGTATCTGGCCAACACCCAGCAGAAATCGGAAAGCCGATTGAGGTAACGCAAGATCTCGAGATTAAAGTCTTTTTCGCCAGCGCTGAACGCCGCAATGCGACGTTCCGCCCGGCGGCACGTTGCGCGAGCAAAATCCAGAGCCGCCGACACCGGTGTTTCCCCGGGGATCACCCAATCTTTGGGATAAAGCGATTTGTCTTTCTCAAGATCGAAAATGACCGCTGTGACCCGGTCCACCATTGCCTGTGTGGTAAGCTCAAAACCATTCTTGACGTAACGCTCCCGATCGCTCGGCGCTGTTGCCAACTCACCCATGACAACGATCAAATCTTTTTGTGCGGCGAAGATTTCGTCTGAAAGAAATTTATCAGTTGAGATTGACCTGGCGAGCCCAAGCGCAGCGGTCAACTCATCGATACAGCCGTAGGCATCGACGCGCGAATCGCCTTTTGGTAGGCGACGTCCGTACATCAGCGACGTTTCGCCCTTATCGCCGGTCTTAGTGACGATTGACATCACTGAGGACCGGGTGACTGGAGTGATGGAGTGAAGGAGTAATGGCTTTTGTTGACGCCCATCACTCCACTACTCCAACGGCTTGGATCATCCGATGGCCGGTTGCGGCTCGGGTTCTTCCATCACAGGCGCGCCGACTGGTTCGCCTTTTTCCACCAACTTGATCTGGCGATGCTGCGCGAACCCAGTGCCGGCTGGGATCAAGTGACCCATGATCACGTTTTCCTTAAAGCCGCGCAGTTTATCGACTTTCCCCAGCGTGGCTGCTTCAGTGAGAACACGGGTTGTGTCCTGGAAAGATGCAGCAGAGATAAAGCTGTCGGTTTCCAGTGAAGCCTTCGTAATACCGAGAAGAACGGGAACGGCCTCTGCCGGTTTGCCGCCTTTTTCGACCACTTTTTTGTTTTCTTGCTCGAAGTCGAGTTTGTCCACCTGATCGCCCCAAAGCAGTGACGTATCGCCCGGGTCGGTAATTTTCACCTTCCGCAGCATCTGGCGCACGATGATCTCGATGTGCTTGTCGTTGATTTCCACGCCTTGCAAGCGATAGACCTCCTGCACTTCGTTTACCAAATGCTCCTGCAATTCTTGCGGACCGCAGACTTCCAGAATCTCGTGCGGCACGATTGGACCTTCGGTAAGTTGCTGACCTTTTTTCACGAAATCGCCTTTGAACACGATGATATGTTTCGTAAGCGGGATCAGATGCTCTTCCTCGGCTCCAGTCTCTGGATCTTTTAAAATCAGACGTCGTTTGCCGCGGACGGTTCCGCCCATCTCGGCTACGACGCCATCGATCTTGGCAATTTCAGCCGCGTCTTTTGGCCGGCGGGCTTCAAATAATTCGGCCACTCGCGGCAGACCTCCAGTGATGTCTTTTGTCTTTGCGATTTTGCGCGGCGTTTTCGCCAGCAAGGCGCCAGCGCGCACTTTCTGGCCTTCCTCGACGATGACGTGAGCGCCAGCCGGGATGGAGTAGCTCGAAAGCACTTCCTTCTTGTCATCCACAATGAGGACCTGCGGGTGCAAATCCTCCTTGTGCTCGATGATCACGGTACCCATCAGGCCGGTGGCTTCATCGACATCGCGTTTGATCGTGACGCCCGCGATCATGTCGCGGAATTCGATCTTGCCGCCTTTGTCAGTGAGAATCGGCACATTGTAAGGATCCCATTGCACGAAAGTCTCGCCCTTCTTGACTGTGCCTCCGTCGCCTTTGGAGATCATTGAGCCGATCACCACGTTGTAACGCTCCAGTTCGCGGCCTTCCGCATTATGCACACTGATTGAGCCGTTCTTATTTAGGACGATCCAGCTGCCGTCGAGCGCTTGCACAGTGCGCAGATCGTTGAACTGCACGGTGCCATCGTTCTTCGCCTTGATGATGGGCTGCTTAAAGGTTTGGCTGGCAGTGCCGCCGATGTGGAATGTGCGCATCGTCAATTGCGTTCCAGGCTCGCCGATTGATTGCGCAGCAATGATCCCTACCGCCTCCCCAAGCTTAACGAACTGGCCGGTCGCGAGGTTGCGCCCATAACACATCGCGCACACTCCCCGGCCGCACTCGCATGTAAGAACCGAACGGATCTTCAAACTTTCCACGCCCACCCGCTGAAGTTCTGCGGCGATTTTCTCGTCGATGTACTGGTTCGCTTTGACAATTTTTTTCCTTTTGTCCACCGGGTCGGGGATCGTCTCACAACTGACGCGTCCGATAATTCGCTGGCCGAGATCGACCACTTCCTCGTCGCCTTCGTAGATCGAGCGTACCACGATGCCATTTACCGTTCCGCAATCTTCCGCATTGATAATGACGTCCTGCGCCGCGTCCACAAGTTTCCGCGTCAGATAGCCGGAGTCGGCAGTTTTGAGAGCTGTGTCGGCAAGACCTTTGCGCGCGCCGTGAGTGGAAATAAAATATTCCAGCACACTGAGTCCCTCGCGGAAGTTGGACGTGATCGGACGCTCAATGATTTCGCCCGAAGGTTTGGCCATCAAACCGCGCATGCCAGCGAGCTGACGCACCTGTTGGCGATTACCGCGCGCGCCGGAATCGACCATTAGATAGACTGGATTCAACTCTTTGCGCCCCTCGTTGTGCTCGAGAGTGCGGAACATCACGCTGGAAATTTCATCCCCGGCGTGCGTCCAGATGTCGATGATCTTGTTGTAACGCTCGCCATCCGTGATGATGCCTCTGCGATACTGCTGTTCCACCTGCCGAATCTGCCTGTAAGCGTTTTCCAACTCCGTCTGCTTCTCTTTCGGAATGATCATGTCCGAAATTCCAATCGAGACGCCGGCTTTGGTTGCTTCGGCAAAACCGAGTTCCTTCAATTTGTCCAAGGTTGCGACGGTTTCCGCCGGCCCGGCGATTTGGTAACAGCGCCAGATAATATCGCTGAGCTGTTTTTTGCCGGCAGGCTTATTGAAAAATCCAAGTTGTCTGGGCCAAATCTCATTGAAGATCACACGCCCCGGCGTGGTCTCGATAACTTTGGCTTCGGCATTGCCGTAGATGGTTTTTCTCCCAAAATCTGGATTCTTAATCCGGATGCGGTCGTGCGTGTCAACGCTGTCCTCTGCCATGGCAAACTCTACTTCGGCTGCATCGGTAAAGAGCGGGAGGCGTTGGCCATCTTTACTTTGGCCGCGCGGGTTTTGGGTGAGGTAATAACAACCCAGGGTGATGTCCTGAGAAGGCGTGGTGATGGGTTTGCCGCTGGAGGGTGAGAAAATGTTATTTGGCGCAAGCATCAGCAGTCGCGCTTCCATTTGAGCCTCCACTGAGAGAGGCACATGCACCGCCATCTGGTCGCCGTCGAAGTCCGCATTGTAAGCGGTGCAAACTAGCGGATGAATGCGAATGGCTTCTCCCTCGATCAATTGCGGTTCAAACGCCTGAATCGACAAACGATGCAAAGTAGGCGCGCGGTTGAGCAACACCGGATGACCCTTGGTCACTTCATCGAGAATGTCCCAGACCTCCGGGGTTTGACGCTCGATCATCTTTTTCGCGCTGCGTACCGTGTGCACATAGCCGAGGTCTTTCAGCCGTCGAATAATGAACGGTTCGAAAAGCACGAGCGCCATCTTCTTCGGCAAACCGCACTGGTGCAGCTTGAGCTCCGGGCCAATGACAATAACCGAGCGGCCCGAGTAATCGACACGTTTGCCGAGCAGGTTTTGGCGAAAACGGCCTCCCTTGCCCTTGAGCATGTCGCTCAGCGATTTGAGCGGGCGATTGCCCGCGCCTGTCACCGCGCGGCCATGTCTGCCGTTGTCGAACAAAGCATCCACGGCTTCCTGCAACATGCGCTTTTCGTTGCGAATAATCACGTCCGGCGTCTTAAGCAGAAGCAGGTTCTTAAGCCGGTTGTTGCGGTTGATCACCCGCCGATAAAGATCGTTCAGATCCGAGGTGGCAAAACGCCCGCCCTCCAGCGGCACCAAGGGGCGCAAATCCGGCGGAATCACCGGCAATACATCGAGAATCATCCACTCGGGACGCGCGTGCGAGTTCTGGAATCCTTGAACGAGCTTGAGACGCTTGGCCAGTTTCTTGCGGATTTGTTTGCTCTTGGTGGCGGCCATCGCTTTCTCCAGCTCTTTGTTGAGCTTGTTAAGGTCGATCTCGGCGAGAAGCTTCTTGATTGCTTCCGCGCCCATGCCGGCGACGAAATCTTCGCCGTACTGCTCCTGCGCCTCACGGTACTCGACTTCGTTCAGCAGTTGCGTCTTCTGCAACGGCGTCTTGCCCGGATCAATGACGATGTAATCCTCGTAGTAAATGACGCGCTCGAGTTGGCGCGCGCTCATATCGAGCATGAGACCGATGCGCGAGGGCATGCATTTGTAAAACCAGATGTGCGAAACGGGCACGGCTAATTCGATGTGGCCCATGCGTTCGCGGCGGACGCGCGCCAGAGTGACTTCCACGCCGCACCGGTCGCAGATCACCCCTTTATGTTTGATGCGCTTGTATTTTCCGCACGAACATTCCCAATCCCGCGTCGGGCCGAAAATGCGTTCGCAGAAAAGGCCTCCCTTTTCCGGTTTAAACGTGCGGTAATTGATGGTCTCGGGATTTTTGACTTCGCCTTTGCTCCACGATCGCATGGTGTCGCTGGATGCAACACCGATGGCGACTTGGTCAAAACCCACGGGCCGCTCTTCGCCCACTAACTCACGCCAGGAATGTTCGTTCATGATTTTTCCAAAATGAATTGATTGTGATTCTAAAAATTATGCGACGCTCTCCATAAAGGTGGGCGCTTGACCGCCTACCTTCACGTCCAGACCAAGGCTCTGCATTTCTTTAATCAGGACGTTGAACGATTCGGGCGTGCCCGCTTCGAGCGAGTTGTCGCCTTTAACGATCGACTCGTAGATGCGGGTCCGGCCTTGCACGTCGTCGGACTTAACGGTGAGCAGTTCTTGTAAAGTATAGGCGGCGCCGTAGGCCTCGAGAGCCCAGACTTCCATTTCGCCAAAGCGTTGTCCGCCATATTGCGCCTTGCCCCCGAGCGGCTGCTGGGTGACTAGCGAATAGGGCCCTACGGCGCGTGCGTGAATTTTGTCCGCAACCAGGTGACCGAGCTTCATCATATAGATGTAGCCAACCACCACTTCCTGATCGAACGCATCGCCGGTGCGTCCGTCGAAAAGCCGCGCTTTACCGGTTTCCTGCACCCAGGCGAAGCCCCCCTTTTTTCCGGCTTCACGCAAGTATTCACGGATCTGCTTTTCCTTGATCCCGTCGAACACTGGAGTGGCGACTTTGAATCCAAGCGCCTTCGCAGCCACGCCCAGGTGTGTTTCCAGAACCTGCCCTACATTCATGCGGCTGGGGACACCTAACGGATTAAGCACAATTTCAACCGGCGTTCCGTCTGCCAGGAAAGGCATGTCTTCTTCGGGCACGATCCGGGCGACGACACCCTTGTTGCCATGGCGCCCAGCCATTTTGTCTCCGACACTCAGTTTGCGTTTGCTCGCGATATAAACTTTGACCTGCTTGATAATTCCTGGATCGATATCATCCCCGCTCTCTACGCGGTCCATGGCGCGGTCGCGTTCCAGCTCCAGCTCCGCGAACTTGTGTTCGTACGAGCCGATGATTTCGCGGATTTTATTGCGGATCGGACTCGGGTCGATTTCGATGTGATCATGTGCCGTTGCCAGCTTTCGCAACAGCGTTTTGGTGATTTTGCGATTGGCTGGAATAATAATTTCGCCATTCTTGGCGTTTACGACGTCGAGGGGGACTTTTTCACCCAGCAGGATATTCGACAGCGAATCGGTCAGTTGCTCGACCAAGCCGTCTTTCTTGCGCTTATGTTCTTCGCTGATGGTTTTGAGCTGTCGTCTGGTTTCTGCAGGCGTGAGTTTCTCGCGTGAAACCTCGCGACGAGACGAGACCTTCACATCCATCACGATTCCGTAGGTGCCCGAGGGAACCGTAAGCGAGGTATCCTTCACGTCGGCTGCTTTCTCACCAAAGATCGCCCGAAGCAGGCGCTCTTCCGGAGCCAATTCAGTCTCGCTCTTCGGCGTGATCTTCCCAACCAAAATATCGCCCGGCTTCACTTCCGCTCCGACCCGCACGACGCCGTCCGGTCCCAGGTTGCGCAAAGCTTCTTCGCTAACATTGGGAATGTCCCGAGTAATTTCTTCCGGGCCAAGCTTGGTATCTCGCGCGCCGATCTCGAATTCATCGATATGGATGGAGGTGTAGACGTCTTCCTTCACCACCTTCTCGGAGATCATGATGGCATCTTCGAAATTGTATCCGTTCCAAGGCATGAACGCGACCAGCACATTTCGCCCCAGCGCGAGTTCACCGTGATCGGTGTTCGGCCCGTCCGCGATGACTTGGCCGCGTTTTACGTGCTGGCCTTTATGCACAATGGGCTTCTGGTTCACGCACGTGCCGGCGTTTGACCGCATGAATTTGCGGAGTTCATAAACGTGAATCCCTGCCTCCGGGTCGGTTTTGAGCTTCCTCTTGCTTTCGGGCAGATGACCGTCTTTCGTGACAATAATTTGGTCCGCTGTAACCGAAGCGACCTTGCCGCCGTCAGCGGCCAAAACGACGGCGTGGGAATCTCGCGCCACCTTTTCCTCCAAGCCGGTACCAACCAGCGGCGTCTCGGAGACAACTAGCGGCACACCCTGACGTTGCATGTTGGAACCCATCAGCGCCCGGTTCGCATCGTCGTGTTCGAGGAAGGGAATGAGGCCCGCCGCCACCGATACGAGCTGTTTCGGCGACACATCCATGTAATTGACCTTGGAGGGATCGACTTCCAGAAAGTCGCCCCGGTAGCGCACGGAGACTTTTTCCCCGGTGAAATGCCCGCGTGCGTCCACAGGCGCGTTGGCTTGCGCCACGAGGAAATTCTCCTCCCGATCAGCGGTAAGATATTCGATCTGATCGGTCACGCGGCCCTTTTCCACCCTTCGATAGGGCGTCTCGATAAAACCAAACTCATTGATGCGCGCGAAAGTGCTCATCGAACTAATCAGGCCGATGTTCGGGCCTTCCGGCGTCTCGATCGGACAAATGCGCCCGTAATGCGAAGGATGGACGTCGCGCACCTCGAATCCGGCACGTTCCCGGCTGAGACCCCCAGGGCCGAGGGCTGACAAACGCCGCTTGTGCGTCAATTCCGCGAGCGGATTGGTTTGATCCATGAATTGCGAAAGCTGCGACCGGCCAAAGAAATCCCGGATTACCGCGCTAAGGGCTTTTGGATTGATGAGCTTCTGCGGCGTCATCCCGTCCACGTTGATGTCGAACAACGTCATGCGCTCTTTGACCAGGCGCTCGGTGCGAGCGAGGCCTACGCGGCATTGGTTCGCCAGTAATTCGCCAACTGTACGCACCCGCCGGCTGCCCAGATGATCAATGTCATCGAGCGTGCCTTCGCCCCGGCGCAAATTGATCAAATACTTGATGGCCGCGATGAAATCTTTGTCGGTCAAGATCCGCTCGGTGGGATCGACGTTGATCCCGAGTTTTTGATTAATTTTGTATCGGCCAACGCGGCCAAGATCATATTTTTTTGGATCAAAAAAGAGCCGTTTGAGCAAAGCGCGGGCGTTAGCCACCGTCGGAGGGTCGCCCGGTCGAAGACGGCGGTAGATATCCTTGAGCGCTTCTTCCTGATCGTGAGCGGGGTCTTTTCTAAGCGCCTTGACAATTGTGTCGTCGCCCGAGATATCGATGACTTTCACCTCATGAATCTTGAGCGCCATGATTTGGCGGACGGTCGCCAGAGTGAGCGGTTCGAATGCGCGCGCAATGGTCACTTCGCCGTCGCGGACATCCGCAGTAAGCACCTTGGTGGCGAGCTCTTCTTCGTCCAGTTTCTCGCTGAGTTTTAGATTCTCAATGTTGTAAAATAATTTGATGACGTCTTCGTCAGAGCCGTAGCCAAGCGCGCGCAGGAACGTCGTCGCGAGAAACTTTCGGCGCCGCTTCCGTCGATCGAGGTAAATGTAAAGAAGATCGGCCGTATCAAATTGCACTTCGATCCACGAACCCCGGTCTGGAATGATCCGAAAACTATAAAGCACCTTGCCGTTGACGTGGACCGTTGATTCAAAAGCGATCCCAGGGGAGCGGTGTAGCTGGCTTACCACCACGCGCTCCGCGCCATTAATGACGAAAGTGCCCTGAGGCGTCATCAGCGGGATTTCGCCCATGTATACCTTCTCTTCCTTGGTGCCTTTTTCTTCTCGCAATTGAAATGTGACATGCAACGGCGCGCTGTAGGTCTGTCCTTCGCGCTGCGCCTCCAGAGCAGTCAATTTCGGCTCGCCAATGTCATAGTGACTGAAATCAAGCACGGCCTTTTCATCATAGCTCTCGATCGGGAAGACCTCCTTCAGAACAGCCTGTAGTCCCTGATTCTTTCGCTTCGAATAAGGGACGTCTTTCTGCAGGAATTCGACGTATGAATTGGCCTGAACCTCAATCAGATTTGGCGGTTCAATGCCTTCCTTGATGCTTCCAAAGTAAATGCGTTCCGACATAGTCATTGAGAGCAAGAGCTAAGACCTCGCAGCGACTACACCAAATCGCGGGCCAACGCGGCAAGATTTACGGTTCAGCGACGAGCGAGGGGCACAAAAATGCCACCAAAATGGTAGCCTGTCAAATTGACGAGCTCCATCTCGTTGCCAGGAATCCGTTTTGCCTTTTAGCGCCGGGTTTAAAATACGCCTGCCCTAGCCTTAACCAGATTTGACCGTACTCCAGATCGGCTGCCGCACAACTATTTTGTGCTGCAGCAGCCGCTCAAAATGGGGTGGACTTACTTAATTTCGACTTTTGCACCCGCGGCTTCGATCTTTTTCTTGATCTCCTCCGCCTCCTGCTTGGTAACGCCTTCCTTGATTGTTTTGGGTGCCCCTTCGACGAGCGCCTTCGCCTCCGCGAGGCCGAGTCCTGGGACGGCGCTGCGCACCTCCTTGATCACAGCAATTTTGTTCGTGCCCATCTCCGTCAGGACCACGTCAAATGTGGTCTTCTCCTCCGCGGCAGGAGTTGCCGCTCCGCCAGGTGTGCCCGCTGCAGCGGGGCCAGCCGCAACTGATACCGGCGCGGCTGCGCTCACGCCCCATTTTTCCTCAAGCTGTTTAACTAATCCCGCAATCTCCAGCACCGAGAGATTGCTGAGTTGCTCCACCAGTTTATCTGTATCTGCCATTTTGTTTTTCCTCCAGTTGCCGCCTTCAAAAGCTTTCGAAGAATTAAAGCCGATAGCCATCGGCTCGGACAATTTTCGTTTTTGTTTGTTGTTTGTAGGGCAACCGCGCGGGTTGCCGCCATTTGGGCATGCGAGGCGCCCGCCCTACAAAATTCATGTCGCGGGGGCTCCCTCCTTCTCTGTTTTTGCTCTCAATAATCGCGCGAAGGCAGCGGCGGGTTCATTCAGTAAATGCACCAGCCGAGTTGCTGGAGATAAAAGTAGTCCCAGCAATTGCGCCTGCAAAACTTCGCGCGGCGGCAGTTCCGCCAATTGTTCCAATTCCGTTGCGGAAAGAACTGCGCGATCGAGAAAGCCAATCTTGAGTGCAGCGACTTTAAACTCACTCGCAAACATTTTAAAAATTTTGGCCACCGGCGCTACATCCTTTTCGCCTGTGACAACCGCAGTCTGACCCACCAGCTGGTCACCAACTTCTGGGAAACCTGAGTCCGCCATGGCACGTTTAAGGAAATTATTTTTCACCACGTGCATTTCCGCGCCAACCGGCACCAACCGGTTCCGCAATTCGGTGAAGTCAGCCACCTTCATGCGCTGATAATTGGTCACCAGCACAAAAGGCGAGTGTTTCAATTTCTCGGACAGATCTGAAACAATGCTGGCTTTTTCCGGTCGCATATTGTCGAGGTAATTATTGCCGATCTTAGATGCCGCTCAAATACGGCGCAGGATCGATGTGGACGCCCGGGGACATGGTCGCACTGATTGTCACGCCTTCAAGGAAGCGGCCTTTGGCTGTCGCAGGACGCGCCCGCATAACCGCTTCGATCACAGAATTTGCATTTTCCGCCAGCGCGTTTTCTTCGAAGGAAAATTTTCCAACCGGGACCGCTACGTTGCCGTTTTTGTCGAGCTTGAATTCTACGCGGCCAGCCTTCACCTCTTGCACGGCTTTGGCAGTGTCGTCGGTCACCGTCCCGGTCCTGGGATTAGGCATCAGCCCTCGAGGCCCCAGCACCTTGCCTAGCTTCCGGACTTCTGTCATTGCCGCGGGTGTCGCGATCGCAACGTCAAAATCCTGAAAACCTTCCTGGCATTTCTGGATGAGATCTTTCAACCCGATAAATTCCGCGCCGGCTTCTTCGGCCGCCTTCGCCGCTTCACCTTCCGCGAAGACAAGAACGCGCACCCGTTTACCGCTGCCATGTGGAAGTGGACAGGTCCCGCGAACCATCTGATCAGATTGCTTCGGATCAACGCCGAGGCGCAATGAAAGCGTCACAGTTTGATCAAACTTCGTGGGTGGAAATTTTTTGAGCGTCGCAACAGCATCGGTCAGGTTGTAAGCCTTGGTCCGATCCATCTGCTGCGCCGCGGCGCGATAACGTTTGCTTCGATTCGTTTGCATTTGTCGGATGCAGTTCAAACCCCAGCTATTTCAAAAACTCCGGCGCGTTTCGCGTCAACATCGACAATCCTCCCATGGATTTCGACCGCGCGCGCCTCGGCGTGGAAGTAGCTGGGTCCTGCTTAAATATCAGGCCGCTTATTCCAGCGGCGGGAGTCGGCAAGCTAGCGGTATTTCACGCGTTGTCAAAAATGAACTCTAAAACCGAAAATTCCAAAAAAGCTGGCCCGCCAAACAAAGTCTGTCATTAGTTTTGGGGCATGAATCCCGACCGTTATTCCCCCGATCTCCGACAGCGCTTTTCAGCAATAATGGCGGAATATGGCACTGAGCTTCCGCAGCAGTGGCCAAAGGGATGCATTGGAGCACCGACGGCTTTCCTCGTACTACTCGGACCAAGTATGGGCGGCGGCCGCGCGGGTGACACAGTGGCGGTCGGAGGCGCTAATCGCCGCAATGTGACACGATGATTATAGGCCGAGATGTCCAAACATTTCATTTGCGACGCCCGGCCGTTTGGATGCGTCTTTGTGCTGAGATTCTGGGAAATAAAGACTATGTGCCTCGCATGACTTCACTCATGAATTTGGACTGGCAACATTCAACTGAGGAAGACAAAATTCCGCCGCAATATCTCGTGGAGGGGTTCAAAGATTATGTCTGGCCTCTTCTCAATTATGTCCGCCCGCGGATAATCTGCGTCCTTACAAACCGTGTCTGGGACACCATCATTCCGCGAATCGAGCAATGTCACCCATTGAACTTTGAAGTGCCATTACCTTTGACTGATCGAAAGGGCAGACCTCCAACGAGGCTCCCGTTAGTCTTCCAACTCCCTAATTACGAATTTCAGACGCTACTAATTAAACCGCATAACCACCCATCGCGCGGACTAAGCTACGATCAATGTTCAATTATTGGCAGAGCCTGTCAGTATTTCCTTAACAATCAAGATCCCCAGGGGAATCCATCCGCAAACGTGATGCGCAGAGTGTGACTACCCACAGTTTGCTCGCTCTCATGAACGATGAGAAGTCGTCCAGCTAGATTGCTCTCGTTCCGGGATTTAATTATCGCCTTTCCTTCGCCATCAGCATTTGACATTTTCGCGCCCTAAATCCACCGGTACCGCAGCGTCGGGGGCTCTCTCAGTTTCGTATGCGTGCGGCCGATGCTAAGGCCTCCGCAATTTTGCCTCGCTCATCGCAAGTCCTTCTTGCGCGGCAGCGAGGCCGGGGTTGAGTGCGAGCGCTTCGTTGAAGGCGACAATCGCGCGCTCGTGTTGATTGAATAAGGCAAGGTACCGTCCACGGTTGGTCAACATGCTCGTATAGACCGGCAACACCTTGAGCTTAACCACGTCGTCCTGAGCAAACCGCAACGTCCCGTCAGCCAGACCGCGGGTCTCGAAGTGCGGCTCTGGCGAATCGTGGAAGCTTTGATCGGCGGCAAGGTTGAACGCGAGGCCTTCCGGAACAAGCTGATAATTCTGCGTGATCCACTTCGTCAGCTCACCGTTGAGTGTGTCGGTGAAGAGCAAGTCTCGCGTAATGTAAACGGGCGCGATCCTGTTCTCGTTGATCACCATGGACCGGATCATCTCGAAAAATGCGGCGGTGATTCTTTCACTGAGCAACTGGTCTCTGGCAAAGGCCGCAGGATCGCGTTCCCATTCTCTAAGAATCGCAACGAAAGCGTCAATCTTTTCGCGCGACCGCTCGACCAATTCCGGATAAGCGTGCCTTAGATAATCGAAATACCACGAACGACGCAGCAGATTAACATCGACAACTTTCACGTCGCGCCGGAGCTGTTCTATCTCCTGCGCATAAAACATCGGAGACGCGACTTGCCAGTCTTGTGTGAGCAACATCCCGTTGGGCGCTATCGTGCTTAACAGATTTTCAACGTAATCCTGCGCGATAAAGTAATGCCTGCGGTTGTTGAACGGCCAGTTGCCAGCGAAAGCGATCGCTGGCGCGAGTAGAGCAATGGTCGCCGCCAATACGTAGCGTTTCCCGGGTAACATTGGTTTCGCGACCAGGACCTGAATGAACCAACGGATGCCAAGCCCCCCGGCAATCGCGATCGAAATAAACGTCGGCAGATAGTATGCATCCTTGTCTTCCGCAATTTGGTAGCTGAGGTCGTAAGCCAAATCAGCAATGACGATAAACAATAGAAACCAGAAGAGTGTGCGGTCTCGTTTGTAGGCACTGGCGAAACCGGCAAAAGCCAGCAATAGTGGCAAAGGCAGCCATGCAGGTCCGAATTCGCACAAGACCAAGCGGTAGGATTCAACAAACTGCACCCCGATTGTGTTGGGGCTGAACGAGAGATAGACGCGGTACTGCCGGCCGCTTATGTGCCACCATATCTCTTGCAGCGAACGCGGATTGCCCCAGTTGATTACGGGTGAGTGCGACGCAGCAAGTGGCAAATAGGCATAAACAGCTACCAGGGCGCCAATCGAAATCAGTGCGGCATAAATGATTCGGCGGCTTACGAAAAATCTGAGCCCCTCCGTTCTAAAAACGATGACCGCGACGGCCGGAAGTGTCAGCCCCACCGTCACGTGGTGATCGCCCAGCGCTAACCCAAATACAAGTGCGGCGGCGTAAAGCCACCTGTCGTGCATGGTGACCGCCGCGCCGCTGTCTCTTCGCTCTGCAACGATGCGACGCCGCCACCGGAACATGAGAAAGAAGATAACGAGGATAAGCAACGTGTTGAGAGCGTAAACCTCAGTGACCGTCCCATAAAACCAGAGCGTACGAGAGAATGCCATGAGCAGACCCGCGCCCAGCGCAGGCGCGAAAATTAAAAGCGCGCCGACGCCCGCATCTCTGCTGTTTTGCGGACGTTGCGTTGCTCTTTTGGTTCGCGTCGGGAGGTATGACGCGGTCATCATGAACTCCGCGACAACGAGAGTGACCAGCCCAGAGGCGAGCGCCGCGAACAGGGCGGACGAAAAATTCACTCGCACTGCAACGTTTCCGACAGGCATGAGCGACGCGAGATGGGCTAGCATCACCCACAAGGGGACGCCTGGCGGATGGGCGACTCCGAGCCCGTGAGCGACCACAATCAATTCGCCGCTGTCCACCAGAGTGACCGTCGGAGCGAGCGTCCAGCTATAAAGTACAAGTGCAATAAGGAATATTGCACCGGCGCAGAGCCATTGCGCTCGAGCGAACGAAATTGCTCGTTCGCTATTGGACTGCGTATGCACGTTTGAAGTTCGCGGTGAATCGATTCTGCTCTCGTGCTTATCGCGAAACCTTTTCTCTGCCGCAGTCCTCTGAGCCATGGCCTATCGTCTCGCAATCTCGGTTCGCTGCAAGCTGCCGAATCAAGGAACGACGGCTTCCCAGCCGTCGTGGCCCTGCAACGGCTCGGTAGCCGTCGCTCCTTGTTTACTTGCCTGCTTTCGCTTCAATGCTCGGATGACAAGATCATTCATCGGCGGGCGCGCCGCATTCTTGCATCTGCCCACTGCCATCATCATGGCGACCTGTGAAATGTTGCGAGCACAATCTCCCACGCCCGCGTCACCGCCTGCGGACTACGATCTTCGATGGGGCGTCAAGATTCCCATGCGCGACAAGGTCGAACTGAACGCGACGTTGTATCTGCCAAAGGCGCCAGAGGGTTCTCGGCCGAAAACTCCGGTGATCTTCACGCTCACACCGTACATTTCCGACACGTACCACGCGCGCGCCGCGTATTTTGCATCGCACGGATACGCGTTCGCGCTTGTCGATGTGCGCGGTCGCGGAAATTCCGGCCGCGAATTTGAGCCTTTTGCTAATGAACCGCGCGACGGACACGACGTTGTTGATTGGCTGGCGAAGCAGCCGTTCTGCGACGGCAAAGTCGCGATGTGGGGCGGCTCCTATGCGGGATTCGATCAATGGGCTACCGCGAAAGAATTCCCGCCGCATCTGGCGACGATCGTTCCCGCTGCTGCCGGTCATCCGGGCCTCGATTATCCATCCTATAACAACATCGGAATGAGTTACGACGTGCAGTGGTTCACCTTTACCAGTGGCCGGGCCGCACAGGATCAGCTCTTCGGCGATCAAAAATTTTGGCGCACAAAATTTCTCGACGCTTACAAAAAGCACATTCCTTTCAAATCGCTCGATTCATTCGTCGGAAATCCGTCCGTCAATTTCCAGCGCATCCTCAAACATCCCATGGCCGACGCGTACTACGATGCGATGGTTCCGACGCCAGATCAGTTCCAAAAGATCGTACTGCCGATCCTGACAATCACAGGCCAATACGACGACGACGAGGCGGGCGCGCTGAGCTACTACCGGGATCATCTGGCAAATGCCACGCCGGAAGCGCGCACCAAACATTTTCTCATCATCGGTCCATGGGATCACGCGGGCACGCGCACGCCCACCGATGAAGTGGGCGGCGTAAAGTTTGGACCTGCCGCCGTTCTCGATCTAAATGATCTGCATCGCCAATGGTATGATTGGACGATGAAAGCCGGCCCGAGGCCGCCCTTCCTCAAAAACCAGGTCGCGTATTATTTACTCGGCCCCAGCAACTCCAGCGCGAACGGCGACTGGAAATATGCCGACAGTTTCGGCTCGCTCACCGCAAACCTCAAAACATTTTATCTTGAAGGTGCGCCGATGTTGGGCAACGACGCCTTCCGCTCAGGCTTTATGCATGAGAGTCGTCCGAAAGAACCTGCCTTCATGATTCGGCCCGGCAATTTTACTTACGATCCACTCGACACAAAGCGGGGTGAATTTGTCGAAGGAACAGAACCGAACGAGAAGACGGCGGGTATCAACCAGCGACTCCCACTCAGCATCGGCGAGGATGGATTGGTTTATCACATGAACCCGCTGCCTGGCGAAACACCGCTAATCGGTTGCCCCGCCGTCACATTGTGGGTCTCAATCGACACGCCCGATGTCGATCTTGAGTGTGACCTTTACGAAGTCCAGCCTGACGGCACCAGCATCGCGCTTTGGAGCAATATCCGCCGACTCCGCTACCGCGAATCGCTGCGTGAAGCGAAACTCGTGAAGCCGGGCGAAATCGTGCGCTGCGATTTCAATCCCGGTTTGTTCGTGGCGCGCCGTTTGATGAAAGGCAGCAGGCTGCGTCTGGTTGTCACCGCGGTGAATTCAATTTTGTGGCAGAAAAATTATTGCTCGGGCGGAATCGTTGCCGAAGAATCAACGAAAGACGCGCGCACCTGTCACGTGCAGGTATATCACGATGCCGCGCACGCCAGTGCGATTCAATTGCCACTCCGCGAGGTGGCCAGTTCACAAAAATAGAGAAAGCGCAATGGCCAGGAAAATTCGTGTGGGAATATTATTCGGCGGCCGTTCCGCAGAGCATGAAGTCTCGCTCCAATCCGCGAAGAACATCATCGACGCTATCGACACGAATAAGTATCAAGTCGTCTTGATCGGCATCGATAAAAAAGGACGATGGCATCTCAATGAGGACTCTCGGTTCCTCCTTCCGGCAACTGAATCCGGGTTGCCCATGCTGCCGGAAACGGGCGAGAATCTCGCGCTGGTCCCGGGGAAACAAATTGAACAACTGGTAGCGCTTTCCGGCGAACAAAGGCCGGGCTCATTGGACGTGATCTTTCCTGTGCTTCACGGCCCATTTGGCGAAGATGGCACTGTCCAGGGACTGTTAAAGCTGGCCAATATCGCGTTTGTCGGCGCTGGCGTGCTCGGCTCGGCAATTGGCATGGACAAAGATGTGATGAAACGTCTCCTGAGGGATGCCGGTATTCCCATTGCGCGATTTCTTGTGATGAACAGATATTCGCCTAAGGAAATCGGTTTTGATGACGCGCGAGATCAGCTTGGTCTGCCGCTTTTCGTTAAGCCTGCAAACCTCGGCTCGTCGGTCGGCATTCATAAAGTTAAAGATCGCAATGAGTTTGAGCGCGCGATCCGCGATGCGCTCAGTTATGATAACAAGATCTTAATCGAAGAGTGCATCAGGGGACGAGAGATAGAGTGTTCCGTGCTCGGCAACGAGGATCCCATCGCATCAGTGCCGGGCGAGATTTTGCCTCGCCACGAGTTTTATTCGTACGAAGCGAAATATCTCGATGAGAACGGCGCTGTGCTGGAAATACCGGCAAAGCTGCCGCCGGAGACTTCGGAGCGCATCCGCCAACTGGCCATCAACACGTTCGCTGTGCTCTGCTGCGAGGGAATGGCGCGAGTCGATTTCTTCCTGAGAAACGACGAACAAATCATCGTCAACGAGATCAACACCATCCCAGGGTTCACCAGAATAAGCATGTATCCGAAGCTCTGGGAAGCGACCGGCATTTCTTACAGCGAGTTGATCGACAGACTAATCCAACTCGCACTTGAAAGATTCGAGCGGGAGAAACGATTGAAAACCGATCGTACATGATCCCTCGCAAATTGGAGTGATGCGACTGATTTTGAGAGCGTTGATCATCATTAACGTGATGATCGTTGTGCTGAACTGGCTTGCGCCGTCGGTTAGCGCTCGAGCGCAGTCAGACAGCTTTGAAAAACTCGCAGCTGATTTCTGGACTTGGCGCGCGAAATACGCGCCGTTTACGGGTGACGACGTAAAGCGAATCGAGCGGCCGGGTGGAATCCGCGATTGGTCGCAGGCGAGCATTGACCAGCGACGAAAAGATTTGGAAGGGTTCGAGTCGCGCTGGAAAAAGATCGATCCGAGCAGCTGGCCGATTCCGCAGCAAGTGGATCATCGTTTGATCGGTTCGGCGTTGTCGCGCGTGCGCTGGGAGCTCGACCGAAACCCGCGCTGGAAACGCGATCCGAACTTTTACATCGAACAAACGCTGACCGCGCTTGTGGAAGCGCTCACGGTGCCCGCACCGTATGATGAGGCGCGCAGTCGCGAGATCCTCATGCGCGTGGAAAACATTCCTTCGATCTTGCAGCAAGGCGCGGAAAACCTGACGAATCCTCCCGCGCCGTTCGCGACGGTCGCCGTTCAGAGTCTCGAGGGAATTCGCGAGCGTCTCCGGAAGATGGCGGGTTCGCTCGCAGCATTGACAACTTTAAATCAGGACAAGTTGAACAGCGCCTGTGAACGCGCATCGGACGCGCTGGAAAAATATCAGCAGCAGCTCAAGCAGAAACTGGCGACGCTTCCTCAACAAACTGCGCTTGGTCGCGACGCTTACATTTGGTTCTTGCGCAATGTCGCGCTGATGCCTTTCACGCCAGAGGAATTGCTGGCGATGGGACAACAGGAATGGAATCGCGCGGTCGCGTTCGAAGCTTACGAGAAGAACCGGAACAAGGACGTGCCGCTGCTGAAAATCACCGACAACATCGACAATTGGATCAAAGACG
>QHQA01000135.1 GCA_003219695.1 Verrucomicrobiota bacterium | reverse complement strand
TTCACCGCCACGCCCAGCGCCAAAGTGTTCTACTGGCTGCAGTGCGTGCCGGTGAATCCGGATCCGACGATGCAGGGTCCGTTCCTGAATACCTTGTTCCCTTACTATGACGACCTGCGCACCGATCAGTTGGATGTGTGCCCAGACTGCGGTATCTTCACCCAGACGGTGGGAACTGCGCCTAACCGGCAGTTCGTCATCAGGTGGAAGACAACCTACTTTAACATTTCCGGGACCGCCGAGTTCGAGGTACTGTTAACCGAAGGCTCGGATACGCTGTCGGTGATCTACGGGGCGAGCGCCGACACCGGTGCGACAGCAACCAGCGGCATCCAGCAAGATGATTTCATCGTGTTCACGTCATTCTCTTGCTTTGAAGCCACCCTGACGGAAGGCGTGCGCGTGGATTACATACCCACAGGCTGTGGGAGTCCCACGCCGACCCCGACGGCAACAGCTACGCCAACCGCAACGGCTACAGTTGCGCCAAGGCCTACACCGACGCCAAGGCCGCGTCCCACGCCACCGCCCAGGCCCTGATTCCCGGGCGGACAAGGCTAGTGACTAGTCTGCAGGGGAAGCTGACAGCTTCCCCTGCAGCTTTTTCATCTGGCGAGTTCCGCGCGTGGCCACGCCCGAATCAGCGGATATTGGCGGCTTGCGTATCTGTCTTGCTGCCGAGACCCACAGGCTGACAGCCTGTGTGCTCCCCAGAAGCTAAGAGTGTGGTGTATGGCGCGTTTCTATAAACATGTCGCGCGTCCGGCGCTGAAAGCAGCTGGCGAATCGTTGGCTAAGCGCAATGACTCGCGCGGGGTGTCGCTTAGAGCCCCGGCCCTCGCTCGGGGGGTCTGCAATCGCACTGTCTCCGGTTGCGGCGCGGCCGGAACCGCGCGCCAAGATATTTTTATCAAGTTCAAAAATAATGTTGACACGCTTTGGGGGATTTAGATACAAGGGGGATTCCAATCTTGGAACCGAGGGAAATTAAAAAAACGCGAAAGAGAAAAATCGCGTTGATACGTCCTTGGGCGTTTCAACGAAAACCACCATTCAGCATATACTCCATCCAATGAAAAAGAAATCTGCGTCCAAACCAGCACATGCTCACCATAGTCTTTCGACCCGCCGTAGTCCCGCGTCTGCCGGACGAAGGCGGTCCGCCGAAGGCGGATTCTTCAACCTCCGCGCGCTGCTCGGATTAACTCTCTGTTTGTTCGGAGTAGCCCTCGTGATTTTAGCAGAGAGAGGTGCCGCGCCGCGGCCTGCCTCCGAGCCCGATCGCTACGCACCTGTACCGGGCAGCAGTTTACAAAGTGAATCTGTTCGTCTGGGACAGTTGGAACAATACTGGTTTGATCGTTTGACATTTCCTACTGGCCGTTTTGACCCGGCGTGGGTGCGCGCCGCGGCCACACAACATGCGCGGATGCAGCGTGGCGTCCCGGCCGGAACTTATGCAAAGATCAACCCGGCCAATCCAGTGCCTCTTGGCTCGACCGCTTTTACTGCGCTCGGTCCGCAACCGGAGCGGATGACTGGTTGTTCAGGTTGTTTTAATTACACGACCACCGAAGGGCGAGTTAACGCGATTGCAGTCGATCCAACGACGACCGTCAATGGCAGTATTGTGGCTTATCTCGGGGCGGTCGGCGGCGGTGTGTGGAAAACGACCAACTGCTGCAGCGATACGACTACATGGAGCGCGGTGAGCGATGATCCGCTGATTTCCACCATAGCCATTGACAGTGTGATCATTGATCCCAACGATCATAACACCATCTATGCGGGCACAGGCGATCTCAACTTTGGCTCGTTCTCCATGGGCAGCCAGGGTATTCTCAAATCCACCGATGCAGGCGCCACCTGGACAGTGCTGGGCGCGGATGTGTTCGGCATGATTTACACCGAGCCTCCGGGTGAGTTCCCACAATACAATGCCGTCGGCAAAGTGCGGGTCGATCCAAACAACAGTAGCAACGTCGTGGCGGGAACGAAACAGGGTCTATACTTTTCGTATAACGGCGGCACGGACTGGACCGGCCCGTGCTTGACCAATAACTTCAGCACGCAACGTCAGGATGTTACGGGCCTGGAGCTAAGCGATGTGGGTGGAGGCAATACTCGGATCATCGCAGCGATCGGTACGCGCGGGTTCCCCACATATGTGCAGTATGATCTGGGGAAGAATGGAGCAAACGGCCTCTACAGCGCCACGATGGGATCGAGTGGCTGCCCCAGCTTCACCTCAATCGCCAGTAATGCCAACGGGTTCATCTTCGGTAATCAGGTGCCCGGCAGCCCGTACACGACGGGTGCGCCCATGAATGCCGGCAGCGGCACACCTTGCGACTATCCAATTGTTGGTGGGACCGGAACCTGTGATAGCAGTACCAACCAGCTCGGACGCATCGACATCGCAGTCGCGCCGGGTAACGCAAATTACATCTACGCACAGGCGCAATCCATTGTTTGGAATAGCAACACCGGTTGCGCCAGTTCCAACGGTTGCCAGCTTGGTGCATGGGCTACGACAGATGGTGGCACGAGCTGGACTTACATGGAAGGTTCTCAGGGCGGCTCCCTCAGGAACTGCACTGGTGGCCAGGGCGACTATCCCCAGAACTGGTACGACCAGGGTATCGCTGTTGATCCGAACGATCCGGACCGGGTTTTCTTTGACACCTTTGAGGTCTGGTTTGCAACCAGAACAGGGACAGTATGGAACGATACGACCTGCGGTTATTCGTACAGCGGAACCGCAGGTCCGGTGCATGTGGACCAGCATGCGCTCGCATTCTTGCCGGGCTCTTCGAGCATTTTGGCGATCGGGAACGATGGCGGCGCTCACGGAACGACAAACGCGGACATTACAAGCCAGACGCAGGACCCGACATGGTTTAACATGGATACGGGCCTTAACACGATCGAGTTTTACTCCGGCGACATCAGCGGGAACTTCGCCAATGCTGCCTCTCCACAGGCGAGCGGTGGATCACAGGACAACGGCTCTGACTCGGTCACCTTTACCGGAGCACCGACTGGGCCTGTGTTATGGCAGTTGGGACTAGGCGGTGATGGGTTTTACTCGCGCATCGATCCCGTAGGCACAGGATCAAGCCTTCGCTTTTTCCAAGGTAACAATGGGGGTGCCATGAGCCGTTGCGTTAGTAATTGCACCAATCAGTTTGCCCCATGGATCCCCGTCTCGGGCGGCTGGCTCGGCGACACGAGGTCTTTCGTCATGCCATACGACCTTTTCCACGGTGGTATTCCGGGCGGCGATGACTGCCCGCCAGCCGGCGTTCCCGGCGGCTGCGGCCATCTTGTTGTTGGCACGACACGCGTATGGGAGACTATTCACGGCGGGAATGCTTCATTGGGTTCAGCGGACTGGTATGTGACCAACAATCCTACTACCCAAAACATGACCAAGCAGACACTAGGAACTCGTTCGTTCATCAATCAGGTCAAGTACTCTCCGAAGTATCAAAGTGTCGGGATGGTTGGCACGAACGACGCCAACGTCTGGATTGGCTTTAACCTCGGCACCGGCACGCAGGCGCAGGCTAACTGGGTTTGCCTGACCGGTGACTGCGTTACGGGAAACCAAGGAATTGTGCCTCTGCGCCCTGTGCTAGGCGTTGCTCTCGATCCTACCGTGGGGGCCGCGAATTTGCCGGTCGGTTACGCGGCCGTAGGCGGCTTTAATGCGAATACGCCGGCCACGCCCGGTCATGTTTTCCAGGTAACCTGCACAGCCGACTGTGGCTCCTTTACCTGGGCGGATAAGACCGGCAACCTGCCGGATATTCCGGTGGATTCGATCATCGTCAATCCTAATATGCCGCAGCAAGTCTTTGCCGGCACCGACTGGGGCGTTTACTTTACCGATGACATAACCGTAACATCTCCAACCTGGCTGCGCTTTGAGAACGGTATCTCGCATTCGATGGTATGGGACATGCAAATAGATCGCGGCTCGACGACGCTCTCGGTCTGGACGCGCGGTCGCGGCGCCTATGTTTTCCCAATCGCCGGTGCTGGGCCAACTCCGACGCCGACGCCGACGGCTACACCGACCCCAACGGCTGCACCAAGGCCTACTCCAACCCCAAGGCCGCGCCCCACGCCGCCGCCCAGGCCGTAAGGCCTGGGTCCCAGTGGTTAGTGATCGGTGACTAGTGCCTCGAGCGCTTTAAGCAAAGTTGTGCTACCGGCCTATGGCTGGGTCCATCTCGGCGCTGCTTTTTTATAACCAGGAGGACGGCCCACAGGGCCGTAGCTACAACGGCTAAAAAAAGGCTTGAACCGGTTCAGGGGTTTTGGCTACAAGGGTTCGTGGTCTTTGGTTCCACGCACAATGAAAAAGAAATCTGATTCTGCCGTTCCCAATCCTCGCTTGGTAATCGGTGTGTTGGTCTTTTTGGTCGGCATTGTTCTGGGTCTGTTTGCAAATGCGTTCGCTCAGCCAACGGTGGCAAGACGAGCTCCAAACGTTGCACCAAAGCAGAACGCGAATGGCAGCCTCCGTTGGGCTAGTCAAAATTTTTGGGTGCAGACGAATGGTCCGCAGGGTGGCGATGGGATTGCACTAGCGACCAATGGAAGTGGGGATGTCTTCGTAGGAACCCAAGGCGGCGGTATCTTTCGGTCCACCGATAACGGCGAAACGTGGACGGGAGTCAACAATGGACTGACAGATACCAATGTGCGTGCGCTGGCGATCAATAACGCCGGTCACATCTTTGGAGGAACATGGAGCGGCGGAGTATTTCGATCGACTGACAATGGGGAGAACTGGGCTGCGGTCAACAACGGCCTCGAATTTCTCGGCATCATTTCGTTGGCGATCAATTCCAACGGTGACGTCTTCGCAGGCACGCCGGGTGGAGGAGCCTATCGCTCCATTGATAACGGGGAAAACTGGACCCTGATCGATAACGGCTTGACGAACACTTGGGTGACCGCGCTGGCAGTCAATACCAACGGAAACATCTTTGCCGCGACATTTGGCGGCGGCGCATTTCGTTCCACCGACAACGGAGACAGTTGGGTCGCACTCAACACTGGATTCCCGGATGCTACGTTTCTCTCACTCGCCATCAACGCGAGCGGAGATATTTTCGCAGGCGGCGATCCTCTTGGTGGTCCTGTCGGTGTAATTCGGTCGACTGACAATGGCGACAGCTGGCAGCCGGTCAACAACGGGTTAACTACACAGAATGGCATTAACGCGTTGATAGCTACTCCTAACGCCTCTCTTTTTGCAGGGAGTTATGGCGATGGTGTGTTCCGTTCAACCGATAACGGAGATAACTGGACACAGGTCAATACTGGACTAACCGATCACTTCGTCCTTTCCTTCACCATCAACCAGAACGGGGACATCTTTGCAGGAAGCTACCTTGGCGGTGGCGTTTTCCGATCAAGCGACAACGGCGATACGTGGGTCGAGAAAAACAACGGTTTGATCGCGACCGATGTCCGGGCCAGCGCGATCAAGCCCGACAACACCATCTTTGCAGGCACCTATGGGATCGGCATATTCCGATCGAGCGACAGCGGTCAGAGTTGGGAACAGATTAACAACGGCCTCTTTGCACACTTCATAAGATCGTTGGCCATCAATCCAAACGGTCATGTCTTCGCGGGAGCCGATTTCGTGGACGGTCTCGGCGGTGTTTTCCGGTCAACGGACAACGGGGACACTTGGATGGATGTTAGCCAAGGCGTGATTACAGTCGATGTCCGCGCACTCGCGATCAATTCCAGCGGCCACATTTTTGCAGGGACATACTTTGGCGGCGGGGTGTTCCGTTCCACGGACGATGGCGATAGTTGGAGGCAGGTGAATGAGGGTCTCGGTTGCCCATACATCTGGTCACTGGCCATCAACGCGGCGGGCGACATCTTTGCTGGAAGCGCGGGCTGTGGAACAGGCGTTTACCGCTCCACTGACAACGGAGACAGTTGGGAGCTGGCCAATAACGGTCTAACCTCGACCGACGTTGCTGGGCTGGGAGTCAGCAACAACGGTCACATCTTTGCCGCGACTTATTCTTTCATGGGTAAAGGCGGCGGTATGTTCCGATCGACTGACAACGGTGATAGTTGGACCGAACAAGATAACGGCATCACTGCACTAGACATAAACACGGTGGTACCCAATTCGCAGGGTCACATTTTTGCAGGCACAGTAGGCGGAGCTTTCCGCTCGACAAATGACGGTGACAGCTGGAGCGACATTAGCAGTGAGTTAGTCCCTCCGAGTGGAAATGTTTGGGCGTTAGCAATCGATGCGGGAGGCTATGCCTATGCCGGAACCGCCGGCGGCGGTGTATTTCGCAGCGTGCAATCCACGACAGGAAGACCTGCTCCAACCCCAAGGCCGCGCCCGACGCCGCCGCCCAGGCCCTAATTCCCGAGTGAACCGGTGATCGGCGAACAGTGATCGGTGATTGGTAGGCGCGACCGCTTTCGAGTGTGCGCGAAGCGCTCGAACAGCTATCGACTATCAGCTATCAGCTTCCCTCCTTATGGCCGTGGCGGCGGAGTCGGGCGAGGCCGCGGCGTCGGAGTAGGCCTTGGCCCAGGTGTCGCCGTTGGTCTCGGCGTAGGTGTTGGTGCTGCGCCGCAGCTATCAAACTTGAAGTTGACGATGCGGGTGCGCCAGTTAAACGAGCTGGTCGTCGAATAGTATTCCTGGGTATACCAGAAGGTGCAGTCGTCCACCGGGTCAACCGTCATTGAGCTGTAGTCGCCCCAGCGGTTGCTCGTGTCGGTCTGTGAGCCAGTCCCATCAAATGCGTCGTTCTCACCAGTCAGAGTGCCCGGTGGATCAGTCGCTAGGCGAAAGGCATAATGGATCTGAGGATTGATGGTAGCGCTGGAGGCGCTAAAGCCGACGGCCAAATTTCCCGACTGATCCATCGCGACGCTGCCCATCCAGCGCCACGTGCTGTCCGGCTGATAGGTGCCCTCCTGATTGACAAAGCCACTGGGTCCGCCCAAGTTTTTCAGTTCGAACCAGCGCGGGGCTGCTACCCCGCCTGAGCTCACCGAAAAATTTCCCACCCACGATTCGTTCGGCGCCGCGGGGGTGCCAAAGTTCCGATAGGCCAGACGGAACATCAGCCGATCGCCAATGCCATCGAGCCCGTCAGGCGAACCCAGCTGCGGCACGAGGGTAAAAAGAAAGCTAAAGGGCGCAGCCGCCGGCCCGGTAAATTGAGTAAAGGTCGGGCCGTTGCCGAAAGGCACTCCCACGGTGTACTGCCAGTACCTGTAGTGGCCACCATTGTTGCCTGTGGCGTCCGGGAACTCCAGGAACGCATTCGGAGCGCCGCTAGGCGGCAGGATTGTACCGTCGAAGTCGGAAGGCATGACCGGATCCTCATTATTCGCCGGCGAACCAACAAGGCCCGGGCTGATAACGGTAGCCGGGTTGCCGGCTAACATTTGCGTGCGGTCGAAGGCGAACGGCTCCGTACCGAGGTAAGCCAAACTTGACGAATCGAATATGTTCATTGCCATGTAATAGGCATCCGGCCAGCTGCCCAACTTGGGATAATCGTAATAGTTCAGGCCGAAGGGGCGGAGATCGAAGTCGTAGCGGTTCCATGTGCCCGTGGCATCGCTCGTGGTGGAAACAGCGATGCACTCCCGATTTGGGACGCTGGTACCCGGACTGATAGCGAATTGGCTGATGACCCAGCGGTTGGCCATCTTGTCATAGAGCATGACGGGGTCGCCGTTGCCGCCGGTTTCGCAGACACCGCCAAAGCTAGCCCAGACTGACCGGATGCTCGCTGGTCCAAGCACCGAATTGCCGGTGACCTTGTCAAAGACCTGGTAGCCGTCATTTACTGTCTGAACGTACTGCGCTAGCCCGACATAACCATTCGTATCGGGTGGGGCGCAGCTACAGACGACGCCCGGGTAAGGGATACCGTCAAAGTTAAGACCAGGGATTATGTTGCCTAGCAGATTCGTCATGAATTTGTTTTGAACGACCGTGTCAGGTCTGCTCCCACTTGCGCGAGGAATGCCAGTCTTTGGGTTTTCAGGAGCCCCATGTTCACGAGCAGGTGGCAGACGCCAGGTGGCCATTTCGCGCAGGGGCGCTGAGACGTCGTTATGAGATGAGTGAACGACAACCCAATGGGGCTGCCATTGTTGTGTCTGTTGCTGACTCGCCTTTGCCAGGAGGGATGCCCCTGGATACAAGCCAAAGCCAAACAGCGCCATAAAGACGCCGATGAGGCAAAAGACGCCTGCAATTAAAACGCGAAGGTTAAAGAACCCGCCTTCGCCGAGCCGTCTTCGTCCCGCACGCGCAAGGATACGGCGGGTCGAAAGGCTATGGCGGACAAGTTGTGAAGTGGATTTCTTTTTCATGGTGAAGTGAAGTTTCCTTCCCTATGCGGTGAACCCGAGATGGTGACGGAGACGCTAGGTTGGATGCTGGAGGCGTCAACTTCGTTTTGAAATTTCCCTTTGACCTCGGATTACCCTGAGTGACGAGCCGCAACCGAAAACATTTTAGCCGGCTAATGACGCGAATAAACGCTAACACAGAGCCAAAGAAGCGGCGGTTTACAATCGCCGGGATTTAGAAGCGCTTGGACAAGACTCTCCTCTTTGATTCGCGTGAATTAGCGTGATTCGCTGGCAAACCTTCGAAGCACCTCAGAATCTCACCGTCGCCTGATTCGAACAGGTTTGGGTGCCTGCATTGCATACTTGATACGTGTACGTGTCATGGCCACGCCGGCCGGGGGAATCGGTGTAGGCTCCATTGTTGCCGACGGTGACAATGCGCGTCCCGTTGCGGTAAATGTCAACCTTGCTCGAAGTCGCTCCGCTCCACGCGAGGTCTACCCGCTGTCTTCCGTGCACTTTGTAGCCACGCGCAGTGAGGGTGATCTGGCCCGGGGTTGGCGTCGCAGTAGGGGTAACCGTAGCCGTCGGTGTCGGGCTTGGACGGGGAGTAGGTGTCGGAGTTGAGGTGGGAGTTGCGGTAGCAGTAGGCGTTGGCGTCGGCGTCGCTGCCGGCAGCTTGAAGGCATAGATCTTGTTATCGGCACCGAAATAAATCCTGCCGCGCGCCACGATGCCTGTGTTCCATTGACGTGTGCCAGTCATCAATTCGTTAGCGCCGCCGCCTGCGTAAACGACCGCACCGGTATCTCCGTTGTAACCGTGCAGGCGCTGGTCGCCCGCAACGCCGGCGACCCAGACAATCGTGTTGTTTGTGCCATCAGTCGTTGTGACCCATGGCGAGCCTAGCCCGCTCTGACCCATACTCCACGCACTCACGATGCCCGGCGGGTTTGTTGCGGTGACCTTGTAAGCTGTAACTGCATTGCCATCGTCGTGGAATGCAAAGTAGGTTCCCTGGCTGGTGTGGTACGTGACAGCCGATGTGCCTCTTAGCGTGGTGCTCGAGACGCTTGCCTGAGCCACGGGCAAAGTAATCCCGCCAAGATTGTTCCGATTCACGAGGTACGCGTTGCGATCTTTGCCGAGCGCAAGCACAAACTGCGAAGGCGTGGCGCCTGGCACATCGATCACCGTCCCACTGACGCCGCCAACATCGGTGTCGCTGTTGTCGAGACTTAACCAATTGGTCGCGGCCCAGTAGTCGGTGGGCAGACCGGTCCAGACGGGCCCGGCCTGCAACCGGATGATTGCTTCGCCGCCCATCCAGTTACCGCCTGTGTTGAACGTGTTGCCGGTGACCACAAACATGTTGGTGCCATCGCTGGCGACGCCGCCGTGTCCCCAAATTCCGCCGCCGATGGCCGTTGTCGCCCACGCCATCACACTAGAAGGATTGTTGATGTCCACGCCCACAACCCAGCCATGGTAATTGCCGCAGTCACCCGCGTATCCGGAATAAGCCACGTACACGCGGCCACCTACGAGAGCTAATGCACCTCGGTCTTCCTGCACTGAGGAATCAAACGTCATGCTGTTATAGTGAGCGGCGGTATTTACGTCCACAGGCCAGCCCGCATTGGTCGCGCCCGTGTCCACGTTCAGCGAAAAAATGAGATGTTTTTTCGTATTGCCCGCATCGGGCGTGGTGAACGCATCAACAAGGAGTGCGCGCGAGGCCAGATCGACAATGGGGGTACTGGTGATCCCGACCGGATCGATATTACCGCACTCGAGGTGGCTTAATGGAACTGGAGCACCGACGTTTCGCTGCCAGATTACCACCCCAGTAGTGGCGTTGAGCGCATAAACATTGTTCGATTCTGTGACCGCAATGATCATCGGCCCGTTCGGCCCCTCCTCGATATAAAGCGGCTGGGCGTAAACGTTGCCGGAAATGCCGCCGTTGAAGTTCAGGTCACGCGTCAAGTTTGCAGCGGCGGATAATGTAAAACCAGCATCGATGTACACCCCGTCGCGCGAAGCGTTGTTGTGTTCCTGAGTGACGTTAACCTGAGCGTCTGCTTCGGCGCCGCTCAGCACGGCGATGCCGAAGACCGCAACTACAGATCTCAGTCGCATCAGCCCTCCATGCATCCAGGCATACCGGCTTAGAACATCGCCGTGGCGTTGTTTGAATAGGTTAAAGTTAAAGAGAGCTGATGGTGATGTGGATTTCTTCTTCATAGATAATGTGAGTTGTTTCCCTCTGCGGTGAATCTGCAATGGCACAGCCAGATCGTCGGTGCAATGCAAAAAGATTGTCGATATCTTTGAAAATTTTGCTTTGGTTCATGTCCCTGCACCCGAAATCGATTCGCGGGCGCAGGAATCTACGGCGACGGCGCATCGGAAAGACTTCTGGCCGGTGGACCGTCGTAGCCATGGTTTACTGGATCGATCCGGCGCATCGGTCTCTCTCGCGTTTGTTCTTCGATTACGTGCGCGACGAGCCCGGGCGTGCGCGCAATCATAAAAATACCATTGAACGCCGCGGGATTCATTCCCAGGTCGGCGAGAATTGCGCCGATCGCCCCGTCCACGTTGATAGGAAGTACCTTTTTCGCCTCAGTGAATGCCTTCTCAACTGCTCGCGCCGCCTGCATGTGCACGCCATCCACGCCGGCCTCGCGCGCCAGCTCGAACAAACGCGTTGTGCGCGGGTCCTTGGTGTGCAGCCGATGACCAAATCCCGACATGCGTTCACCTGCTTCGCGCATGGTCGCGAGCGTACGCGTTGCCGCTTCGTCCATTGAAATCGATTCACGGGCGGAGCGCTCGGCGATTTCTTTCAGTTGGCGCGCGCAATCCTCAATCGCGCCGCCGTGATGGCGATTGATCGACATGATCCCGGCGGCGACCGATGCGCTCAACGTTGCGCCGGTAGATGCGACGGTGCGCGCAGCCAACGCGCTGGGTGGCGTCGCGCCGTGATCAATCGACGATACTAAAATCGCGTCCATCAAACGCGCGATCGCCGGCGACGGCAACTCGCCCGTTAAAATCAAATAAACCGCCGCGCCAAAGGAAACCCGCCCCATGAGCTCGGCGATGTCGTAGCCGCGCACTGCGACTTTGTTAGGCTCAACCCGCGTGATGGCAGTATTCCAGACCGCATTCTTATCGGCTACACTCATCAGACTTTCTCCTTTCATTTGGTTGAGAATGTTCACGACGGCATCCGGCAGTTCGCCGAACCCATCGACCACAGTCGCGCCGGCTTCGCGCAACGCTTTCACTTTCCCGGCGTGCGTACCGCGGCCGCCTTCGATGATCGCGCCGGCGTGACTGAAGCGCGTCCCTTCGCGCGCTGCTTTGCCGCCGATGTAAGCGATCACCGGCTTCGTGATTTTTCCATCGACGATCAACTGCGCCAGTTCTTCTTCCTGTGAAGAACCAATTTCACCAAAGATAACGATCCCTTCGGTGAACGGATCAGCCTCAAACATCAAACCCGCGTCTGGCAGACGAATTCCAATAACCGCGTCACCGCCGATGTGAACGATGGTTGAAATGCGTACGCCCGCTTGGCCGAGATAATAGCCGGTGCTAGAAGCCATGCCGCCGGAGCGGCTGATCACGCCAACGCCTTTCGGCACGCCGGGCTTAAACCATTGCCGCGCGCTCTCCGCGCGACCGCCGATCATGCCCACCACACCTTTGCCCGGGCTGAGCGCACCGAGCGTGTTCGGTCCGAGAAACATCGCGTCGTTAGCTTTCGCTGCCGCTGCAATCTCCATCGCGTCCCACACTGGCACGCGATCCGGCACAAGCACCGTAAGTTTGATTCCTGCTTCAATCGCGGAAATCGCCGCGCCCTTCACGCCGGCCGCGGGAACAAAAACAACCGAGACATCGATTTGGCCTAACGAGTTCACCGCTTCCTGCGGCGTATTAAACACCGGAACGCCCAGCACGCTCTGGCCGGCTTTGCCCGGCGTCACGCCCGCGACGACGTTCGTTCCGTACTCGCGCATCAGCCGCGTGCGCGCCCGGCCTTCGCGTCCCGTGATGCCTTGCACGAGCACGCGCTTTTTCTCGTCGATCAAAATCGCCATCGCAGCTCTATCTTGTTGTCCGGAACTCCTTGAGCCGTGTGAATTCAATAAGTTTCGTGAGTGTTTTCACGGTGAAAACCTTTCCCTTCGTCGCGAGCAGCATTTTCTTCATATCTTCGCGGCGCTGTTTGAACCCCCGACCGCCGATGCATGCGATCACTTCGAAGCCGCGAGGAAGCGAAGGTCCACCGCTCGCACTAAGAGAAGCTAAATGCTGGATACGAGTGACCTTATCACGCGCCGTTCCATCATCTTCTGTGATCTTGGCTTCGATAACAATCTGCGGATTGAATTCACTAGGCACAATAAAATCAGGCGCTTGGTCAAAACCTGGTACTCGCTCGGCGCGGCGCGTTTTTCGAAAACTAATTCCGGCATTCGTTAGTTCAGTTTCGATCGCTAGCTCAAGGACGTCACCGACAAGTTCACTGATCGAGTCTCGGTGACCAGCGAAGGGTCTTCCGAGAAAGCGTTCGTACAGCAGCATGGCGTAAGGCACTCCCATCGCAGCCGCTGCCTTTGCAGATGATAGGCCGCCTCGAGTATCTGCCTTGTCGAGACGATGTAGGAGTTCTGGCGGAGTCGTCGGCGCGCCGTCGCTCAGCATTTTACAAGCGATCTCAACAAGCGCTCGGATGCGCGGTTCAATCACTGGCGAGGGACGCAGCGGAGTCATCGGATTCAACCGAATCTTTCGATCTAGTGAGCGAGCAAAACCTTGTGTGATTTCCAAGCCGGAACTCTGTCCTGCTACATAGGCCCATTCCGATGGCGTGAAGCCGAGCATTGTACGCAAAACAACTAAGACCAGCGGCACCCGCAGTGCAGTCGCAAAAATTATTGGCTCTTCGAGTTTCGAAAAGTTTTCCGTGACCTGTTTAAGCGTCTCGTATCCGTTCTCGAAATCCGGAAATGCTACGAAGCCTTGTCCGCGTGGCATGACAAGGAACCCCGACTCAAGCGACGCAAAAACTTCGTCGACAAATGCGTCTGCGTGCGCGGACAGCTCCTCGAAGGACGCCTCAAAAGGATATGTACTCGCCATCCTCGCCGTCGTGTGAGGGTTCCTCGCGAACTCTCGTTGATGCAGCCATCGTCCCCACTTCATTGTGATCGTTGAGGTGCTTAAGGACGATTTCCAATCCGCCAAACGTTTCCATCCACTGACTCACTACTTGAAGTCGATGCAATACTGTTTCTTCTGCCTGCCAACGAGATTTCAAATTCCAGACAGCTAGGCGTGTTAAATGACCCGCCACGATACACCGGCAATCACCAGGCGTGGGTCTAACGCCCCCAAGTCGGAGCTGTTCGAGATCCGTTGTAACAATTCGGCACAAACTCAAAGGATCGTTTGCTAGCGTTCGGCGAGCAATACTACCGACACTCCGGCAGACGAAAATCGTGTCGATAATGGAAGAGCCGGTGCCACTAATGTGAATTGATCCACCCATTTCAGCGGGAGCTGGGAAAGTTGCGGAACAGGTCAGGCCAGCGTCCAACAGGGCAACCGCTACGCTTTGATATGCTTCAAGTGAGTTATGATGGAACGTGAAGGCCAATGGGCTTCCGGCTTTTAGTGCCTTGGCCATTTTACAGAACACCGCGGAGAGTCCCTTTGTAAATCGCTCGATTCCCCGTTTAAGTGTGATGTTTCCCGTCAACTCCTCCGGATTCCTTGTAGACTCGGCCGAGAACGCTTCCACTTGTGAACCGACGATGCGTTTTAGCCATACGTAACAGAAGTCCATTAGTTCGGCGTATTGAACGTTTCCGAAATAAGGGGGATCCGTTAAAACAGCGTCTAGACTTCCATTGGGGATCTCGGCACGGGCCGAGTCCGCACAGTAAAGGTTTACTTCCCGAGATTCAGGCGTACAAAGCAAATTCCTAAATTCCCCGATCCATTCTCCGGAAAGAGCGATTCTCTTTTTCTCCTTTGCCTTTATTTCAAATGGAGCGTCGCAGTAGCTCTTCGCCTTCTCGAACTTGTCGATAATATTCGCCCATCCACCGCTTCCGACTGGAGCGCTCGTAATGGGATTGACAATCCCTAAGATATTAGCCTCTGCGTGCACGAGACCGACGGGAAATCCGTGCACCGAAAAAATGTCCAGAACTTTGAGTGCCATCGAATCGTAGCGACACAACTGATTCTGATACCGCAGTAAATCAGAGAAGTTAGTAGCTAGAGCGCGGCGAATTCTTGGATCTGCGATTTCGTGAATCGCGCGAGCACTAACTTCGAGACTCAGCAGTTGTCGAGGGTGAAAAAGCTCAGAGTATTTCTTATAACCCCAGCGGTGAAGTCGATCAGTTTCGTCGCCCGTCGGAATTTCGTCGTCGGGTACGAACCTTGATTTGGTTTTCAACCAAAGATCCTCGGCCATTTGAACACGTGCCAAGTCCTGATCGTCGGGTTTCTTAAAGAGACGCCCTTTTCGACGCGACTTGTCGATTGCATTCACGTATTCCAAAGCAAAAAGACGGTGCCTGTATGGTGCTGCGTCTAGATCTGGAATTCGATGAACGTGACCGCATTTGGGGCAAACCGCTTTGCCTCGGCTGACATTTCCTCTGAGCCGAAGGGCAAAATCACAAGTCGTACATCTTCCGCGCTTTTGCAGATCATCAACCTCGTTAAGATGGCCACAGTTTGCGCAAACGAGGACATTTTTTGGGTGCCGAACATTTTCCGCGAGCAGGTATCCCGCGAATAGATCGAAATCGGTACGACAGCTGGTGCAGTTCTGAGTTTTTACCCAGAGAAAACTTTTCACCGGTACATGTTGGTTGCCATCGAACACACACGTTGTCCGATACAGATGACCGACCGTATCGCTTAAGGCTGCTCTTAACTTGTCAGCTTCTCGGCGATAGGCGGGGAGATCGAGGTGCTCCATCTCCTCTCGGACGATCCACCAAGCCATGGGATTGATGTCGAAACCGAGCACACCACAACCCACACGGTTTGCTTCTAGAAGTGGAATGCCGCCGCCCATAAATGGATCGGCGACTCTAACTCCACGAAGATTCTGGCTTTGGAAAAATGCTCGTGGGAGTTCCTCATCACAAAACTCCGAGAGCAAAAGGGAGCGAAACAATGTCCCGGGGCGCCTGGCAAACCACTTGTGAACCGCGATGACCGGTCGGTAGTTCTGTTGAATCTGCTTTTCTCTGAGCGCAAGTTCAGCAACAAACGGGATTTGAAAGCGCTTTTCGATCACACGTTTAGGGTAATAGCTTGTTGCAAACCCACGAGAATTTACGGACGGTGCCTTTTGGGGCAATCAGTTCGTTCAGTCCCGGAATATCGAGTTCCAAATAAAAGCCTTCGATTCCAGCGAGACGGCATTCCACGTCGCAAGCGAGCAGCTCGGAATCTTTCGTGGCGAATCCCTCGTTAGGCAATGCTGCCGCGGGCGCGCCGTCGCGATCGATGATTAATCCGCCCGAATGACTTTCAACTGGGACGCGGATCTCCGGCCAGCGCGCTGTATCGATCCAGACACGGCCATTTATTACTGCGAGCCTCGTAGCCGATGGATCGCTCACAAATTTTGGCACGCGCGGCGGGCGCGGTTTCCATTTTTTGCGGTGAGCGCTAGCGACGAGTTTGGCGAAGCGCGCAGCGATGAACGCAGGCGTGTCGCTCTTGCGATACCCTTCGACCGGCGCCCGCAACAGCTTTGACATTCGATGCAAAATATCCACGGCGCGATCTTCAGTGTTGCCGCCTAATCGAATCACTGCGGGAAGGTCGAGATCGAGTTCCCAGAATGCTTTGGCCAATCCGTACGCGGACCAATATTGTTCCTGGCTCGCGACGCCAGAGCCCGAACCGAAATAGCCCACCAGATCGGGCTGGGCCAAAATGATCCGGGCGGCGCGATACACTTTCGAGGCGGATGGATTACCGCTGGTATCGGTGAAATTGGCGATGGTAAATCCCGCGTTGACGATCGCATCCATCGACATCATCGAGCCGCCGCCGCCTGCGCCATGAAAACCGACTAGACCTTTGGAATCTTTCGGCGCGCTCGTTGCAAGCTGCGCGAAATAAAATGTGCCGCGATGATCGTTTTGTTCGACGGCGTAAGCGGCGCGCTCGAGCTGCGTTGGCGGATGATCGAACTCGCGCGCAATTTCAATCCCCAATTCAGGATGCCGCCCCGCGGCGTAATCATCAATCGTGATCCGACAATCGGTGGCGACAAACCTACCGCTTTTGGTTAGCGCCAGCGGATTAATTTCCAGTGAACGCGCTTCCACGCTGCGCGCCGCGGCGAACAATTTTCGGATGGCCTCATTGAGCTGCTTCGCATTGTTCGCTGAGAGTCCGCACGATGCCACGGCTTCATCGACTGCTGAATCCAATGGTCCGCGATTCACATCGCACGGAATCCGGCGCGTTGACGCGGCGCGCTCTTCAATTCCGGTGCCGCCGCCAGTAGCAAAAATAATCACCGGCGCGCGGGCCGCGTCATCAATGGCGAACGAAAGGAAAAATTCGCGGTCGATGTTGATCTTCTCTTCGACCAACACGGCTTCGACCGGGAATTGGCCCACTTTCATCGACAACATGCGTGCCGCATGCGCGCGAACCTCCTCTGGTTTTTTGGCGAAGGCCACTCCGCCAATGCCGGCGCGTCCGGTGGTCCAGGCCTGGATTTTCACGACGACTTCGCTGCCCAATTCTTTCGCTGCCGCGACGGCTTCATTAGCGCCCGAGACGGCGCGACCACGTGGAATTTTGAATCCGTTCGCAGCAAGAATGGCTTTGCCCTGATATTCGTGAAGTCGCGCCATGACGTTGAGCGTAGCGAGATTTCCGGGTAGCGCACGCGTCTCGCATGTTGGTTTCGGCGTCGCGCCGAAACAATCTTTTCTCGAAATTTGATTGCACGAGAGGATGAGAATTCCACAGAGAAAGTTCGCGATCGCGAGACGCAATCGCTCCCGCAGGCGCGGGACGAGACGCGTGTGCTACCCCAATCCTTCCGCTGAGATGTCGATCTAATTGATCGAACCTGGTGCTTTCTGGGTTTGTTCTCGACTATCGGCGGTT
>QHQA01000022.1:3143-5530 GCA_003219695.1 Verrucomicrobiota bacterium | reverse complement strand
GCGACGGCCGATTACGCGCTGAAAATTCCGGCATGCAGCGGTGCGCTCGGAGTCTGCGGATTTTGCCGGGGCGGGGGATGGACGTTTACGTACGCGAACGAAAATCCAAAATTGAAAGCGGCGTATTCGTTTTACGGGGCTGCGCCGGATTCCACCGACAAAGTTAAGAATATTGCCTGTCCAGTTTACGGATTCTACGGCGAGAACGATGAACGCGTGAATGCGACGATTCCGAAAGCGGAAGAGTTAATGAAAGTAGTTGGCAAAAAATATGAGCCGGTGATCTACAAAGGCGCCGGTCACGGCTTTATGCGTTCGGGTGAGCCGAGCAACCCAAATTTTCGCGAAGGCGACAAGACAGCGCGCGACGATGCCTGGGCGCGCTGGAAAAAGTTGCTCGCCGAGCTGTGAAAATTGGTAGGGACAGCGCGCTGCGCTGTCCGGACGCCGCAGCGCGGCGTTCCTACCAAGTATTTTGCAGCACGCTGTTGGAACGAATTATTCGGTCCCTTCTAGTTCATCCGCCAACACGTTTGCGTCATAAACTTTGCGCAGCGCTTCAATGATGGCCGCGCGGAATCGACCGAGACAACTCCGGCAGCAAATCTGAGGTAAATTACGCAAAAAAGCTTCCCTTTCGCTTCTTTATGTTACCTACTAAGACGATTACGTGATGACCTACCATTGTCCTCTTTGCAAAAGCCCCCTCACAAAGGACCACTATCATAAAGTTCTTAAACTCCAAGATGAACAGCAGCGAATTCAGAAAGGGGAGTTGGAGACGCTCAAGAAGCAAGTCGCGGCTGCAAAACAAAAGGAGAAAGAGTTGCGACTCAAGGCCAGGCAGGATGCAGACGCGGCTCGGCAACAGGGCGCTCTCATTGAACGCAAGCGCACAGAGCGCCTAATGGCCGGGCAAGCTGAGAAAATCAAAAAGTTGCAAGAAAAAGTCAAAATGCTGAAGAGCGGCGAAACCCACCAGTCGATAGGTTTGGCAGATGAACCGGTTCTAGTGGCGCGTCTTCAGCAGGAGTTTCCGGACGATCGGATCGAGCACGCGGGTAAGGGCGGTGATATCCTTCACTTTGTCGAGTTCGATGGCAGTGATGCCGGATGCATCGTTTATGAATGCAAGCACACTCCTCGAATTTCTGGCGACCACATTACTCAGACTGCTCGTGCCAAGGCGACGCGTCGGGCAGATTACGCTATTCTGGTGACCACCGGCACCCGAAAGGGATTCTGCGGCTTGGATCACGATTGTGGAATTTTCATCGTAGCCCAAGCGGGCGTCCTCACGCTCGCACGAATTTGCAGACACAGTCTTGTTACGATGGCGAAGGCACAGCTTGACGCCGCTGCGAGGGCCGCGACCGCACAGCGTTTGATGGATTACATTATTAGCCCGAACTGCAGGACTCCATTAGAGCAAGCCATCGGGCATACAGAACGCGCCCGTAAGAAGCTCGGCCAAGAAATGCGGCAGCACCTGCGAGACTGGAAGGAACGCTATGAACTTTATCAAACAATCCATCACGAGGTCAGCCATGTCGAGATAAACATCTCTCGTGTTCTGGATGGGCAAGAGCCACTGCAACTCGCCAAGCCCAGGTCATGGCTAACAAAAACGATGTCGGTACTGCAAAAGCCGCGCTCAGCGCTGCCCAGCGGTTAGCGATCTGCAAACCCGATGAATACGGACACAAGATAACGTACCCGCCTGGACAAGACGTGTGGCTCGGAGACGATACTGCGGCGCTCGTCGGTTTCCAAAAAGCCAAAATCATCCATTCCGACGAAAGGGGTCTTAGCGTTAGCGACTTAAACAATCCGAAGCGCACAGCGCGCGTCGGATACTCTAATGTCGGAAGATTCCTCGATCCGAATGGTCAACCGGTGCCGGTGGCGGACGTGTGGGGATATGCTCGCGCACACCCAGGGTCACATAGTAACCTTCGTCAGAAGTCTAGGCGTCCGCGGCCATCTTCTCCTGTTGATGATGCCTCGGCTCCAGTACCACGATATCTGGCTTCACTACCCGAACAAGTAACCAAGCGCAGGGTTACCCGCAAGCTTGATACTGAGGACATCGTGACGGTGATCGGCGCTCCCGAAAATCATCAACTTGACTACGAAGTTCGGACTAAAAGCGAAGTAATTACAGCAAAGAAAATCGAAGCTGAGTTGTTGGAAAAATACACGACTTGGCTGAAGCGAAAGGGCCGCAAGCTTTCGGCGGCGAAATACGGTGGACTTCGGTGCGACGCGTACGAACAGGAAACGCGAAACTTAATCGAGGCCAAAAGCTCAACCAGGCGAGAGCACATCAGGATGGCGGTGGGTCAGCTTTTGGATTACGCCTTTCAGGGGCGGAGAAAGCTCGGCGC
>QHQA01000022.1:2404-3075 GCA_003219695.1 Verrucomicrobiota bacterium | reverse complement strand
TGTAGATAACGCGGGTGGACAGTTTTCCTAGTCTGTCAACGCGCATTGATTTCACGTAGCGCCTAACAATTCATCCACCAGCGGCTGCGCATCGTAAACTTTTCGAAGCGCCTCGATGATTGCGGCCAAATCGATTGACACCGCGCGCGCCTGCGTGTCGGTGTAAATGCAATCGAGCACGAGCGATTGGATGTTGCCGTCGAAAATGATGCCGACGAATTCGTTTGCCTTGTTGACTACCGGCTGCCGCTGTTGCCGCCAATAATGTCGGCGTCGGAGACGAAATTAAACTTCGTCGAGAGGTTGAGTTCCGGCTTTTTGTCCATCCAGCGCTTTGGCAGATCGAATGGTGGCCGGTTGTCATGCTTAGCAGCGCGTTCATACAGACCTGCGAAATCGGTGAACGCGGGAATCTGTTTTCCATCCTGCTCATACCCGCGCACTGTGCCGTAGGAGAGCCGTAGCGTGAAGGTCGCATCGGGGTAATTGCTCGCGCCTTCTATCGCAAAGCGGGCTTTCGCGATTTCTGAGTACGCCTGTTTTTTGATTTCATCCTGCGTGTCATTAATCTTTCGTGTTTGTCTCGCTGGCGCATCGATCATACGAGCGAGGTCGATCATCGGATCGCGGGCAGTTTGCAAAGCTGCGGCGCCTTTGCCGTGGAGCTCTTT
>QHQA01000022.1:0-2316 GCA_003219695.1 Verrucomicrobiota bacterium | reverse complement strand
TGATGTCCCGCTTTGGGTCGATCCGAGTAAAGCGCACTATTTCATTACGATCTCGTGCAAACAACGCGGACAGAATCAACTCGCACGTCCCGCGGTCGCGCACCGCATTTTCGAAACCGTCAGATATAGAAACTCGCAGCGAATTTGGTACGCACATCTCGTAATGCTGATGCCAGACCACGTGCACCTGCTGCTCTCGTTTGCAGAAACTGAAAAGCGAATTCAGGCAATCGTAAGCAAATGGAAAGAATGGATCGCGAAGACCTTGAAGATTGAATGGCAGCGCGATTTCTTCGAACATCGGCTTCGCAAGGAAGAAAGCTTGCGCGAGAAAGCCGATTACATTTTGGCCAATCCAGTTCGCGCCGGCCTTATCGAAAAGGCTGAGGATTGGCCCTACGTTTTCATCGCCGAGCCGTGGTAGGGACAGCGCGCTGCGCTGTCCGGACGCCGCAGCGCGGCGTCCCTACCATTCAGGCCTCGCGGTAACCTCTCATGGATTGCCTCCCTTTTGCTCCATTGCCTTTTCCAAAAATTTGGCTACCGCGACGGTGTCAAAATAGAACATTTGTGCGCGAGCGAGCTTTCCTTCACGGACTTCATAAAGGCCCAGCACCTCTCCATCAAAGCGTTCTCCTGTGGGATTCAAGCCGCGCTGTCGCCAAAACACGACAACTTCGTTTTCGTTCGCGGCCACAACGCGTGGATCCATTCTCCGTTCCGCCTCAGTCGGCTGTAGCGGGTTCCACGTGTCACTCCAAGTTTTGGCTTTGCCCGGGCCGTAGGGAAGCGATCGCGGCCAGTGAATCTCAAAATCCGGATGTAAAAGCTCGGAGAATCGTTGATCGTTTCGCTGCTCAATCGCGTTGAAGACACTGAGCACTAGCTTTCTGTTTTCTTCGATGCTCATAGCACGCGATGTCAGTTATTTCGCGCCTTCCAACTCATCCACGAGTGCATTCGCGTCATAAATTTTGCGCAGCGCTTCGCTAATGGCGGCAGAATCGACCGAGACGGCGCGCGCTTGTTTGTCGGAAAAAATACAGTCGAGCACCAGCGACTGAATATTGCCGTCAAATATGATGCCGATAAATTCGTTCGCCTTATTTACCACCGGGCTGCCGCTGTTGCCGCCGATGATGTCAGCATCGGAAACGAAATTGAATTTTGTCGAGAGATTGAGGTTGGACTTCTTATCGATCCAACGCTGCGGGAGATCGAATGGCGGCTTCTTATTGTGCTCGGCAGAGCGCTAATATAAGCCGGCGAAGTCGGAGAACGCGGGAATTTGTTTTCCGTCCTGTTCATAGCCACGCACGGTTCCGTAGGAAAGGCGAAGCGTGAAAGTCGCATCTGGATAACTGCCTGTGCCTTCAATGGCAAAACGCGCTTTCGCGATTTCTGAATACGCCTGTTTCTTCATTTCCTCCTGCGCATCGTAAATCTTTCGCGCATCTCTCGCCGGTCCATCCGCAAGACGCGCGAGTTCGATCATCGGATCATGCGCAGCCTGCAAAACAGCCGCGTCTTTGTGGTAGAGGTCTTTGCGCACGGTTACATCTTTCAATTTCGTGCCGGTGACGAGTTCAACCGCGCGCGCATGAGGCGATTTTCCCGCGAGTACCTTCTGCACGAGCGGATCATTTGCGCCGAACTGCGAGACGAAATCGGTCAACGAATCGGTCAGACGCAATATTTCGTAATCATCATAAATCGGTTCCGTAGAAAAAAGTTCCAGCTCGAGCGAATCGCGCGCGCTGTCGCGAAATTGTGGGATCCGTTCGCCGTTCGGCTTGGCGCGTTCATCCGCTGCGCGAAGCAACAAGCGCGCATATTTGAAAAGATTCCCGGAGAACGCTCGTGGCCCGCGATAACCTATGCTGATCGGCCGTTCCTGTTCGAGATAGTTGTACAGCGGCGCATTTTTGGCGATCTCGGCCTGCGCAGTTTTGGTTCGATCGTAGGCAGCGCCTGCTGAACTTAGCTTGGGATCATTCGTGACTGCGTCGCGCAGTTTTTGTTCACGCGCTTGGAGCAATGACCAAATTTGCGGATCGAGCAGGCCGGCAAGATAGCCGTCGTAACGTTTCCGGTTATTTTGGTCGCCGAAAAGATCGTCGCGCGCTCTTCTCGCGTTTTCGAATGAGCGCCCGCTGTAAGCTATTTCAAGTACTTCGCGCCGATTGAACATGCGCAGGAGATAAGGCAAAAAACGATCGCGCGTGTCGGCAAGTTCATCGAGCGTAAGGAGCCGATCCGTTTTGCCCGGACTGCCACTCACAAAAGTGAGCTCGCCGTCGTTGGGTCCCTGAGAAT
>QHQA01000021.1 GCA_003219695.1 Verrucomicrobiota bacterium | reverse complement strand
CATCCTTCGCCTGCGGTCTTACGGAACACATTTACTCGGCGCATCAACCGCTGGCATTCAAACGCGCTGACAGACGCTTGATTCGTCACGACCAGAAAAACTCGCATGGTCCGGTCCGGTGACGTGAGCGGCTGCTGGTGTTCAATCGCGGTGCTTTCTGCAAAAGGCTTAAGTGCTGGCGCAATCAGACCGAGCGGATCAAATGAGAGCTCGAACTGCGGCCGCGGCGAGCCTGCCTCGATCTCCAAGCGCAGCCGGTGAAGACGATCGCGAATTTTTCCCGGTTGCAGGATCAACATCGTATCGTCGAAGACGTGCGGTTCCAGATTCAGCAGCAAGGGAACCGCGATTGATTGGAGATCACGAATGCCGTCAGGCGTGGCCATGGGCGAACCAGCAAGCACGCGCGCGCACCATGGCTGCTGGCGCAAGTGTTCGACAAAGACCGGCGCGAACTCGTCCAGTTTATCGACGTCATTTGGAGTGCACCGAAGCGCGAAAGTAAGCTCACGCGTTTGCTCAAAATCGTGATCGTAAATTTTGAGGCCTTGCACGGATGAAAACCTGCCGGGCAAAACGTTGAAGACCTCGGAATCAAGGCGCAACGTCATGGCGAGAATCGCGATGCAAACGACGATGAGCACGGCCACGCCGCACCACACCAGCGCGCGGCGCTGCGTGATCGTTTGGGCGATGAAATCGCTGATGCGCATGAACAACGCACCATTCAACACGAACCAGCCCGAAGATGCCAATGTTGTAGCCGCAACATGGCGAGTGGCAAACTTAGCCGTCTGCGGTGAGCATTGACAATCTTCAAAAAGTTGCGAAGCACAACTTCAGGGGCGAATATCGTATTTGAGGATTTCGCCCGATGACTGCCGACGCAATTCGCATCGAACGTCCAACGACAAATTCAAAGCTCTTCGCGCATACGCGCTGGGATGCCTTTCCCACTGCGGCGGGTCTCTTTTGTTTGGCTTATTTCCTTGGTCTCTACTTCCTTTTCCCGCATGCGCCGTTGTGGGTAATGCTGATCTTGGGCTTCATCTACTCGCTGATGGTCAACGCGAACATCAACGGGGTGGGGCACAACTTCATTCACAATCCGTTTTTTCGCTCTAGGATTTTGAATCGCCTGTTTGGTATCACGCAGTCGATCGCGTGCTGTTTCTCACAAACGATGTACGACGCGGTGCACATGCGACATCACAAGGGCAACTCGGACCGACAGGATGAACATGGCGACACCATCGATTGGCTGTCAATCTACAGGCACAGTCACGATGGTGAACCGGAAAATCCGTGGAGCTACGTGTTCCTGAGTTTTTTCCGAGACGATGTCGGTGCGATCCGCAACGAGCTGCGCAAGCGAAAGAACGGCGATGTTTTCTGGGGTAATCTCGAATTGGCGGCGTTCGCCACCACACTTTTGGTGATGGCGATCATTGGCCCGACGAAACCAATTCATTTCATTAACTGGCGGTTCATGTTGTTTTTTCTGCCGTTCTGGTATCTCGGCCATTGTTTCAGTTATTTGAACGGCTATTACCGCCATTACGGCGCGAACCCCGACAAACCGATTGCATGGGGCGTGAGCAGCTACGGAAAAATCTATAACTGGCTCTTCTTCTATAACGGTTACCACGCTGAGCACCATTTCCGCCCGAAGGTGCACTGGACGAAGATGGAAGAGTTCCACCAAAGCGTTGAACAACTGCAAAAACAAGAAGGCGTCCGCACCATCAAACGGGCGCACATGCTCGGCTTCCTCGATCCCGATTTGCCAAAACGTGGGCAGCCCAGCGCGCCTGACCGCGAGGGCGCCCAATCGCTCGTGCGGTAGAGCGTTGTAGTCGCCTCGCTGTGCGAGGCACAGAGTGTTTGCATCACGCTGCGTCACGCGCGTCTCACAGAGACGCGACTACAGTTTTGCGAACTTCGTGCGCAGCTTTTCTTTCCGAGCCTCGTACTCCTCTTGCAATCGCCGGGTCTCTGAGGCGAGTTGCTTTTGCAACGATTCCATTTCCTCGAGGTTGCCCGCCGTTTGCGCTTTGCGAATCTGATCCTTCAGGAAAAGTTCTTTCTCAGCGATCTTCGTACGATACTTGGAATCGATTTCCGCGAGTTCCTTTTTCTGATCTTCAGTGAGCGAAAGCGATGGCGATGTTTTTTCGAGCCGTTCCATCGCCAGTTCATAAGCCGATTTCATTGGCTTCGCCGAGTTGAATCGATAAATCGTTGAACCGTTGAATCGTTGAACCGTAAAGCCGATGTGACGATTCAACGATGTAACGAATCACCCAGATCATTCGTCTAGCAAGTCTCTTTCTTCTATCGTATTCGCGTTATTCGCGGGCTAATAGAATTGGCGTACCAAAAAACCGTGGCGAATTGCGTTCACGAAACCAAATCTTAAATTGGTTTTACATGCATTCACCAATTCAACTGCTCAGCATCGATTTTGACGGGACGCTGGTTTCGCGAAATGGCGGACCGGCTCTCGACATGCAGTGCATGGAACTGATCCGTGAATTGCAGAATGCCGGCGCAATCTGGGCGATCAATACCGGGCGTTCCGTCGATTTGCTCGAAACCGGCTTGGTCGAATTCGCCTTCCCAATTCGTCCGGATTTCATTCTCACGATGGAGCGGGACGTTTTTCGTCCGGGACGAAACGGAGAGAAGTGGGAACCGTTCGGTGATTGGAACGAGCGCTGCGCCCGCGATCACGCGGAGTTATTTTCATCGACCAACTCGGTCTTGGCCGAATTCGTGGATTTTGCGGCACAAAAAACGAACGCGCGTCTCATTTACAATACCGACGGACTTGAAGGACTCGCGGCAGAAAGCGAGGAAGAGATGGAGCGCATCACCGAATTTATCCGGCAAGCGCGGGCGGGACATCCGAAACTGGATTACCAGCGAAACGGGGTTTACCTGCGTTTTTGCCACGCTGATTATCACAAGGGCGCTGCGTTGGCCGAGCTGGCGCGTTTAATTGAAGTCCCGCGCGAAAAAATTTTCGCGGCAGGCGATCATCATAATGACATTTCGATGTTAGACGGGCGCTTCGCGGCGATGCCGTCGTGCCCAGCCAACGCCATTTCCGAGGTGCAAGACGCTGTCCGCAACGCAAGTGGTTACATCGCGCGAAATGACCACGGCGCCGGTGTTTGCGAAGCGCTGCTGCACTTCGTGAATCCTAAAAAGCTTTCGGGGCTGAAGCGGCCCGATAGTGCAGGGTTGCCGCGTCTCTAACAGGCGAAGTTACCAGCGGACGGTTCCGCTGGATCCTGGAGCGCCGGGAACAAAAGAGTCCTCGCCGGAAATTTTCTCGCCCGGAACCGGTGCGGCGGATTGCAAGCTGGATCGCTCGCTAGTCTCCTCATCGCGCGAAGCGCAAGCCGAGATGATGAAAGCGATTATCAGAAGCAAAACCGCGGGAATCGCAATGCGTTTGATCACAGCAGGAGAAGCTAACTGCCAGCCTATTTGATGCAAGCCGCACCTCAGATAAGTTTAACGGTGACGCTTGGTCGGAAGGAGCTGCGCGCCCCAGGCAGGTGCGGCGACATCAAATCTCTCTTGTTTGAAGAACTGCAAAGGGAGCTTCAGGAACTAAGCGAGCCATCATATCGCGCGGGCCAAATCACCGATTGGCTCTACAAAAAGCGCGCCGGCGCATTTGAGGAGATGACTGATTTGCCGCAGTCATTGCGAGCGCTGCTCGCTGAGAGATTTTCGATTGGCAAGATCGACATCGTCCGCGTCCTTGGATCGCGCGACGCCACCCGGAAATTTCTTTTGCGTCTGAGCGATGGAAACCTGATCGAATCGGTTTTGATTCCGGCATCGCCGGCCCTCTATGGAGCAAAGTCGGATCGCCGGACAGTTTGTGTTTCGACGCAAGTCGGCTGCGCTTATGGCTGCAAATTTTGCGCCAGCGGTTTGGAAGGATTTTCTCGCAATCTGTGTGCGAACGAGATTGTGGATCAAATCATCACGATTGAGCGCAGCAGCGAAGAAAAGATCGACAACATCGTTTTCATGGGGATGGGCGAACCGCTGGCAAACTTCGATAACGTGATGCGCGCAATCCAGATCATCAACGCGCCGTGGGGTCTCGGCATCGGTGCGCGGCACATCACGGTCTCAACCAGTGGTCTGGCGCCGCAGATTAAAAAGCTTGCCCACGAACCTCTGCAAATTCGCCTGGCGATTTCGTTGCACGGCGCCACCGATCAAGTGCGCGAACAGATCATGCCGATCAATCGTCGCTATAACATCGAGACGTTGCTGTCGGCTTGCGATTTCTACGTCGCTCGCCGGAAACAGCGATTGACCTTTGAGTATATTTTGATTGCTGGCGTCAACGATTCCGACGATCAGGCGCATCTTCTCGCGGCACACACGCGGCGACTCGGGGCAAAAGTTAATTTGATTCCTTATAACACCGTTGAGGATTTGCCGTGGTCGCGACCGTCGCGCAATCGGCAGGAGAAATTTTTGTCCATCTTACGCGGGCACGGGATTGCGGCGACGCTGCGCCGGGAGAAAGGCGGCGACATCGACGCGGCTTGCGGGCAATTGCGATTGCAAACTCAGAAGCCAGCGCAAGCCTCCGGTCCGCCAATCGGACGGACTCGTCCCGTAGCGAGCTCGCCTGTTCAATAGTTGCAAGCGAGACGCTCGCGCTACATTTCTTTTGCGCGCGCAGCAAAGCTGACGTTTAGTCAAACATGGCAGGTAACCAGGGCGGTGGGTCCGAGCACGTGTGGGACGAGTACGACTGGGAGCGTTTTCTCCAGGAACAGGATCAAAAGACAGAGAAGTACATGCAGCTGGTAGAGACTTACCTCGATGATCCGCAGCGGGACGAAATCATCGCGCGCGAAATGGGCTGGACGCAATTGCTGGAGGCGAATGATTGGAGCGCAGAAGTGGATGCGTTGTTCGAAAGAGACCCTGGAGCAGATGATGATCTCGATCAGGACGGGATGGACTTGGCAGCCGAAACCTTCCAAGAGCACGGCTTGTATCAAGCCGCCTTTGCTCTCACAATTTGGATCGACCAACTCTTCGATCAAAAGCCATCACTGCAAAACGAGCCGGCTGCGATAAAATTGGCGACGCATTCGGCGTTGGCCAGTGCCAAGCTGGCGGCCGCGCTGAGCGGCGACGATGCCGATGAAATTGGGATGACGATTGCGTACTTAAAGAGAGCGCTGAAGGCGATCACAATTTCCATGAATTCAGCTGCGCAACTCTTATCCGGAAAGTTGATCACCGGCGCGCAGCATTCGGTCTTGCGGCAGCGACTCTTCGAAGTGCGGGACGGTATTATTACCCTGATGGGCGAATACCGCGCTGAATGGCGACGCCGGTTTGGTTCTCAAGGCTATCGCAGTTGAATGAAATCGGACGGGGTCCCGTCCAATCATGCAAACGGAAGCGACTCCGGCTCAGGCCGATGTATCGGAATTGGACTTGGTGCGACGATGCCAGGCCGGTGACACGGAAGCATTCGACGAGCTTGTGAGCCGCTACAGGATACGAGTGTTCAGCATGATTTATAACATGGTTCATAACGAGCAGGACGCCTGGGACCTTGCTCAGGATAGCTTTGTAAAAGCGTGGAAGTCGATTAAACGCTTTCGCGGTCGCTCGTCGTTTTACACCTGGATTTATCGGATCGTCATGAACGTGACCATCGATTGGCTGCGCAAAAGACAGGTCAAGGGCGGAGGCGTCGAGTTCGACGACACGACGCAGTTAAGAGAAGTCGATCCTGCCTCCAAAACCGTCCCGAAAAAAGAAGCGTTACCCTATGAAACGATGGAACGAGACGAAGTTCGCGCCCGGATTGATAAGGCAATTGCTCAACTCTCACCCGAACAGCGCGCCGTCATTTTGATGAAGGAGATCGAAGACATGCAATATCACGAAATCGCGGAAGCGCTGGGATGCTCCATCGGCACGGTGATGTCGCGTCTGTTTTATGCGCGAAAGAAATTGCAAAATTTATTGAGGGACGTTTATGAAAACATTTGAGGAGAAATGGACAGCATGGCTGGACGGGCAGCTCAGCGGGCGAGAACTGTCGGAATTCGAGGCCTCGCTGCCTGACAAAGCTGCCGCTGAAGCTGAAAAAGCGGACGCGCGAAAACTTGGCGAGCTTTTAAAGCGGGAGCTAAGCGCCCGGACACTAACGAACGAAGAGTTTTTCAGCCATCAACTTCTGGAAAGGATCGCCCGTCTTCGGTCGCCACGGCGACGTCCGGCGCGGCAGGCGCGCGAGCCAGGGTCGACATGGTGGACAATTCCTCGTTTGTTGTGGACAGGCGTTGCGTCGCTTGCTGTCTTTTTGGTTTTTACGGTTCTCGTCGTGCGCGAGAAAAATCCGGCAGATGAGTCGCCGTACCTTACCCAAATTCTAAACGCCCGCGTCGATCCGGTCACCAGCCCAAATGCGACCGTCTCGATCTTCGAGGTAAAAAAAGATCGCATAACGGTGCTTTGGACTGAGGGATTACAAAGTTTGCCGGCCGACTACGCAGCCAAATGAACGTGATGGGTCGCGCACCGGCGTTCTTAATCTCTTTTGTCGCTCTGGCGATCGGCGCAACGCCGGATCTGCGCGGAGCGGAGACGGTTTGGAGCGGACTTGTCATCGCGGAGAACGTCGCCCAGCCAAAAGCGGTTCCACCGGAATTGACTCGGATCGAGGGGATGCTGAGAGAATTTTTCGGGTACAACCAATTTCAAGTAATCGGCCAGTCGCAAAAGACACTCAAGACCGGCCAGGAAGACTGGCTTACCACCAGCAAGTTTTTCGGGCTGCATGTGGATGCGCGCGGCGAGAGCGAGGGCGGTTACGTTTTGAACCTGAAACTTTACAAGGAGAAAGAGGTCTTGCTTGAAACTGATGCCAAATTGAGCAAGAGGAGCCCGTTGGTCATCAAGGGTCCGCAAGTTGGTAGCGGACAATTGCTGCTGGTGCTTATGGTGCAATGAGTGGTAGGTCGCGCCGGGGCGGACGGCTCGGCGAGCCGTCCCTACCACGTCTTCGAATGCAAAAGATCATGCCCGTTGTTTAGTGCGAGAAATGCGCGTGTTGGTTGTTTCATTCCTAGCCCTATCTTTGGTCGTGTCGGCGGCTACAGCTTCAGAAAAACCATTCAGTTTTAAAGATACGCCGGGGAAACTGCCGAAAGAGGTCGTTCCGACCGATTATTTCATCCGAATTCTTCCGAATATCGACAAGCTCGCCTTCACCGGAACGGAAACCGTTAAGCTGAATGTTCGCAGTCCCGTTCATCAACTGGTGTTGAACGCGCTCGAACTCAAGATTGAAACAGCGTCTGTCGATGGGAAAGAGTTGCCCAAATCGGCCATCGAAGCCGACGAAGAAAAAGAACTGCTTAACCTCGCGTTGCGGTCGGAACTTGCACCCGGAGATCACACGCTCGCGCTCAGTTTCACTGGGAAAATTAATCAGCAGGGGCAGGGGCTTTTCTACATGCGTTATCAGGAGCAGGGGAGCGGTGCGCGGAAGGTCATGCTCGGAACGCAGTTTGAAGCGACCGATGCCCGCCGGTTTTTCCCTTGCTGGGATGAGCCGGCTTTCCGGGCGCGTTTTCAACTGACGACCGTCATTCCGGAGAACTGGATCGCAGTATCGAACATGCCGGTCGAGAGCGAGAAAAAAATCGCCAGCGGCAAAGAAGTGCGTTTCGCGGCGACTCCACTGATGTCCAGTTACCTCAATGTATTCGTTGCAGGGGAACTCGATCACATCGAATCGCGAGTCGGCCCGACGCAGATTCGCGTGATAGCAACCAAGGGCAAGGCGGAACTGGGCCGCTACGCGCTCGAAGCTACGGCGCAAATTCTGCAATACTACAACGATTACTTCGGCGCGCCGTATCCGTTGCCGAAGCTGGATCAAATCGCTTTGCCCGGCGGGTTCGGCGGCGCGATGGAAAACTGGGGCGGGATCACATATTACGAGTCTGCGCTTTTATTCGATCCAAGGAATTCCTCCGCGGAGACCAAGCAAATTATCTATGAAGTGCTTGCGCACGAGATGGCACATCAGTGGTTTGGTGATCTGGTGACCATGGCGTGGTGGGATAATCTCTGGCTCAACGAAGGGTTCGCCTCATGGATGGGCACCAAGTGTACCGCCCATTTTAACCCGCAATGGGAGGTCTGGCTCGAGCGGAATTTGCCGCGCGATCCCACCCGGCGTGCCGGCATCGCCAAGGAACAAGCGATGGAAAGCGACGCAAGATCGACAACGCACCCGATTCAGCAGCCCATCGTAACCGAGGCGGAAGCCAACAGCGCTTTCGATGATATCACTTACAAAAAGGGCCAATCCTTTTTGCGAATGCTGGAGAGTTTTCTCGGCGAAGACGTTTTTCGCGATGGCATCCGCCGGTACATCGCCGCTCATAAATATTCAAACACAACCACCGCGGATTTGTGGAAGACGCTTTCGGAGGCTTCTAAGAAACCGATCGGCGAGATCGCCGCCGGTTGGACCGAGCAGCCCGGATTTCCAGTGGTCAAAGTTAAGCGAGAAGGAGACAAAAAGATCCAGCTCACACAGGAGCGTTTCACGGTGAATTTCAAAAACGCGCCGCTGCTGGAGTGGAAAATCCCGCTGACATATTCGGTCGTGGGAGAACCACCTGCGACTTTGCTGATGACCAGCAAGACAGCGAACCTGGAGAACATTCCCGCAGATCGCGCGCTCAAATTGAATGTAAAGGGCGCTGGAAATTACCGCGTCGAATACGATGCGCCCTCGTGGAATCTGTTACTCGAAGCTCTGCCGAAGCTGGGCGTTGAAGATCGCGTCAATCTTCTCAGCGACGCGTGGGCTCTGGTTCAAGCCGATCGCGCGCCAGTCTCGCTCTATTTTGGATTGGTCGAGAAATTGCCCGCTTCCACGGACCTCGCCGAATGCGAACAGATCATCAATGTTCTGGATTTCATCAACCACCTATTTGCCGGCAATCCGGAGCGCGAAAAATTTGAGCGCTACGCCCGATCGCTTTTGCGTCCCACGTTTGAAATGCTCGGCTGGGAGCCGAAAGAGAGCGAGCCGCCCACGGCCGGGAATCTGCGCGCGAGCTTGATCAATGCGCTGGGAGATCTAAATGATTCGGAGATCGTAGCGGGCTGTCGCGAACGCTTCGAAGAATATCTCGCCAATCCAGCGTCGCTCGCGCCTGATTTGCGCCCGCCCGTTCTTGCAATCGTCGGCCGTTATGCCGACGAAAAGACTTGGAACAAGCTGCACGAGCTTGGCTCGAAAACGACGAGCATCGAGGAAAAACAAAATTACTACAACGCACTGGCCGAAGCGATCGAACCGAAGCTGGCGAAGAAGACGCTTGTTATCGCGCTCACTGACGAGCTGCCAACCAGTCGCGCGGTATTTCTGGTTCCGATGGTCGCACGCGACAGCGGTCATCCAGATATCGCGTGGGATTTTGCCCGTACGAACATGAAAGCGCTGCTCGCCAAAACCGACGCTGCGGGTGCGAACCGGTATGCGCCCAGCATGTTTACCTTTTTCTCCGATGACTCGCGCGCCGGTGAATTAAAAAGCTACGCGAAAACAAACCTGCCTGCGGCGAGTGCACCCGAGGTGGCTAAGGCCGTCGATGAAATTCAGTTTCGCGCGGAATTCAAAAAGCGCCTTGCCGCTCAACTGAATGCCTGGATCGAGAAGACAAGCCGCTGATCACGCTGGTCGCGCGAGAAACGACAGCCGCTGTAGCGCAGACTTCCAAGTCTGCTGAGTCGCGGGTTTCTAAACCCGCCAGCCGTGCCGCCTCGCTTCGCCCTGCCGATTTGGAAATCGGCGATACAGCAGGTTGGAAGCCTGCGCTACGAGCACTGATCACCGACCACTTATCACTGTTTACTGTCGTGTTGCGGCGCGATCCATAGCCGCATCGGAATCATCGACGACTCAACAAACCCGTGTTTGCGGAAAAACGCCTGCGCCACATTTTCCGGCCGATCGGTCAGCAACGTGATGCGGAGAAAATTTTTCTTCTTCGCGAAATCGATGGCGTATTCGAGAAGTTTTGTGCCATAGCCCTTACCCTGATATTTCTTGTGGACGACGAGGTCCTCCAAAAGAATCACGAAACCGCCTTCGGCCGTGCTGATGGTAAAGAGCAGATTGATCATGCCCACAATCGTCCCATTGCAGCGCAGCACAAAGACGCGCCCTCGGCTGGGCTGTTCGAAAATGAGTCGCAAACCGCGAAGCTGTTTGTCCTTATCCGGACGGAAGTCGCTCTCCTGAGCAAACAATTCGCCCAGCATTACCGACAGTTCGTCCAGGTCGGCATCGGTCGCCGGCTCGATCACGACATTCTCTTTTTCGCTCATTGCCGTCATGCTTATTTCAAAAATTCGCCGTCCTGGCAATCTTGTAAATCAAGGCCACCGGTAACGACGATTAGATGCCAACGAACACCAATTATCAGATCTGTTGTGACGCCACTCCTAATTGACCTGGCGACGCTCCAAAATCGGCGAACTGTTTTTCTCTTGTTAGTATGCATTCGCGTCGGTTGTTGGTTAAATTCTGTCGTTTCATCTCGTTGACAACACCACGCTCGTCCCTACTGTAACCGCTCCTAAATCGCACCGGGATTTCTCGGTTTTATGAAACGCACGTATCAGCCATCCAAACGAACGCGCAAACGGCAGCACGGTTTCCGTGCCCGAATGCGGACCAAAGGCGGCCGCGCGATCCTCGCGCGCCGGCGGCAACGCGGCCGCAAACGCCTGCTCCCGAAAGGTGTCGAGACACATTACGTCCGTCACACGCAAGCTTGATTTGCGAAATTCCAAATTCGAGCCGGCAATTCTGTAAGACAGAATGGAATTAGAGCGCAGTGCCAAGAGTTTGACTCTCTTTATTTCCCTACGCTGGATTAAATTTTGAAAAACACTTGACATTGTGGCGCCAATTTGATTTCTCTCACTCGAGTTCATTAGCGGGCTTAGCTGACTCTTCAACCTTGCATTTGGACAAGGCAATAAGGCAATGGAAAAATCTTAACAACTTATGGCACACGTCATCACAAAGTACATCGTCTATAACCACAACGGCACCGGTGTGAGGCATCATCATTTTAATGCCTCAAACAATATCACCAGCGAAACGGATGAGAACTACCCCGGGACCACCAACGACAATCCTGGTTCAGGCATTGCCGATGGATGGCCCACATTGCCTTTTGGAGGCAATAATCTGCCATTTGCTTTTATGTCAATACATGGTGCGAATGATGGTAACCATCTTTATACCTCCCCCGGCAATCAATCATTTCCCGTAGGCGCGTCCGATGTAGAAGTTTTAGTTGTCTATGGTCCGGTGGGCGGAATTGGATCCGGTGGAGGTCCGGGAATCTGGGTTGATGCTTTTAATGTTAATGCCGGGGACTTTTCTGATGATCTGCACTTCATCACTATCCTTACGCCGCCTACTCCGCCGGACAATATTGATAATGACAAAACGGATTTCGCTAACTCGGATGGCGAAGTGTCGTCACTAAGCGCTGAGCACATAAGAGCGAGTGCCACGGTGGATGGAGGCGTGCCATTCCTGGAATGGAAGAAGATTATACCGTCCGAATCGATTCTTAGTTCAAGGGATTTTGACATGGCGCAAAATGAAACTGGAGAAATCTGGTTTGCATTTTATCAATCTCCTCCTCCAGGGCCTCCGATTAATCTCGGGAAGCTGAAGCAATATGTTGCCGGCGGAGGATTCCGAATCATAATCGAGGACGACGGCATTCACATCGTTCATGGTCCGGTAGGCGGCGGCGGTCCCGTGGGTCCGCCGGTAGGTCCTTTGAGGGTAGCTTCTTCCTTGGTGAGCAAACTATCGAGGGAGCAAAAGGCCACATTGAGGCAATATCAGAGCGAATATGCAGCCCTGACAAAATCCATTACATCGGAGACCAGCAAAATCGTGGGCATTGTTTCAAAAGTGACAAAGATGCTTGGCGTATAGCAGGCTATGGAATTGAGCTAAGGACGCTGCCTGAGCCAGGATCAACAGCATCAACATTTGATTGTAAATCCTACGTTAGCCTTGCACCGCTGCACACAGGCTTGATTTTCGAAATTCGAAATTCGAGATTCGAATTTAAATCCGGCACCGTTAGCTCAATTGGCAGAGCAAGTGACTCTTAATCACTGGGTTGCAGGTTCGATTCCTGCACGGTGCATAAACTCGATGGAACTCGACGGCTCGGAAGCCGTCGTTCCTTGAAAACACCGGCGGTGGCTCCCTGTTGTGGAAGTTTACCTCGCAAGACAGTGAGTGAATACGGCGGCAGTTCGTAGGATGATGACCCTTCTCGCGTGAAGCGCGCGAGAGGCAGGCTTCGCATCGGATGGCCGTTCGGGCCGTCGGCGTGCCAGGTATATTGCTGTCGGGAAAATTGAATAACCTCGACCTCGCCCACAAAATCGATTGGCTGGTGCGCGCCCGGAACATTGAATTGCACGTTCAGTCGCGCGGTGCGGTTTGGGTTTTTGTTGATTGCAAGCAACGCCCACTGTTTGTCGGGTCGGTGCACGGCATAGACGCTCACAGCGGGCGATGAAGTCGGCTTCGTCTGCTTAACGGTTACAGGAAATATTTCGTGCGGCTCGTTGAGCGGCTGCATCCATTCTTTCGTCACGAGCTGTGCGGCATAATAGGCAGAGAGGCGATTCACTTGATCGTTGTGCGGAGTCAACTGGAGCATCATGAGATTGCCCCAGGAACATTTCAGCTCGTCCTGGAGATAGTTTGGCTCGTAGCCGTATTGGTACGCTTTAGAACCGCCGAGCGTCAGGAACGTTCCGACTGTGTCCGCGCTGAAGAGCGCGCCTTCGATATCGACTTCGTGGCGCCCGGCAAAAACCGAATAGCCGTACTCGGTCATTAGCCACGGGATGTCGTGTGGCACGCCGTCCGCGCGCAAGCTCGACAGCATTTCGGTTAAACGTTTTGGGGTTTCCCGCAACTGCGGCGCCGCATCTGCGCAGACATTGTCGAATGGATAAAACTCGAACGAAAAGAAATCGAAGGGCACGCCGGCGCTTCGAACATATTTTAGCAACCGGTTCATCCAAGAACGATTCCCGGACTTGTCTGCCCACGTGAGGAGTCGATCCTCGAAATTTTGCAGGCTCGGTCCTCCAAGTTTCAGGCGTGGGTTCCGCGCAGCCGCCTTGCGCGCAATCTCAGTGTAGAGGGCGGCGTAATCTTCCGGTGATGCCCATTGTCCATCTGGTTCTTCGCCCAGTTCGATTCCTTCCAAACTATAATTCCGGCGCAACAGATAATTGATTTCAGCCGCAGCGTTCTCAGGCGTGTCGTACAAAACACCCACGGGAAAGAGCACAGGCAAGTTGTTCGTGAGTTTGCTGGGCAGAATGAAATCGAGTCCTGGCTGCTCGATGCTGAAGTCGATGTCTTCTGCGCGATGCCAGGGATCGGTGGACGACACGTAAATGACTGATTGCCGATGCCGATCGGGCGCGTGACGCATGTGATCATGAAAGCGATTGTGTTTATCGATATTCCCGAGCTCGATCTCGCGAATGGCAAACTCGAGCTGGTCGCGAATATCGTTCGAAGGTTGCGCGGTGGTTCGCGAACTGCGGCTCATGACGACGCGCACAAATCGAGTTGAACGCGGGTGCTCGGCGAGTCGAATGAGTTCATCGCCGCCGCGCGCATTCTCCACACTGCGGTGCGCGAACGGCTGCCAATCGTCATCGTCATCGGCGTGCAGGTGCATTGGATCGTCGCCCGGCCAGTACTCAACCTTGTATTGCTTGGCATACGGCGCGCCCCAGTGAATCCGGATGGCGTTCACTGACTTTTGGGAGCCGAGATCGATCACCACCCACTGTGGATGCGCATCTTCAGACTCACCGGTGAAATGCGCATCGAGATACGGATTACTTTTCCAGAACGATTCTTTGTCGCCGTCGGCGATCCGCGAATAACCATCGTCGTTTGCTTGATCAATCGTGTTTCCGCGCCGCGGCAAACGATAGCCATAGGAGACAGTGATCGGGTCGCCAAGGGAATCGTCCGAGGTCCAATATCCACATTGGTGAACCGGATCGCTCCACGTGCCGCGCGGATTCCAATGCCATGCGTCGCCGGCAAGCTCGGTACGCAGGCGATACGTCAACGGCGCGAGCCCGGCTGATCGCATCTCTGCGATATTCTTGTCCGTGAACATCCGAGCGCATTCGCCTTTCTCATGACCGTCAACGCCCGCGCCCAATGCCTGGATTGGCGCGCACTGATTTACCGGATGATCCGCCAGGACAATAGCAGAGACTGGGAAGGAGTTCTGGTCGCTACGCGCTCCTGCTGGCGATGCTGAGTAAATAAGAGCCGAAGCAATTACTCCGCGAACCAGCCAATTTCCTCTTGAAAGCCACGCACTATTCACCGCGTGGTATGTAACAGCGGATTGCTAACATTCAAAGCGATGCGAAGAGCTTGGCGTGAAGGTGGAACGCGTTGTCCCTTGGGGCGCCGTAGCAATCCGAAGGCGGCTCAACGCGTTGGCAAATCAACTGCGGCTCTGCCGCCGGATTATCTTGCGCGTTCGGGCGATCAGCAGAAATCGTCTTCAGGAGAAGCCGATCCACCTTCGCACAAGGCTACTGCCATCCGTAGCAATCTACCGCTGGGCTTTCTCCAATTGCTTGCGGACTTCGCTTTTTTCGCGACGAACATCGCTCAAATGGCTGTTCAGAAGCGGCAGTTGGGACGCCAACGGATTGGGTTCGTGACTCTTCGTCGGATATCCATTTCTGTTGTATCTCGTAGGTCCCGGTCGCTTAGCTTCACCGATTTGGAGGAGTAAGTTGTTTTCCTCTTGCTGAAGGGCCGCGTGACGGGCTTGGAGCGCTTGAATATCGTTTTGCCGACTTTGCTGTTCTGCTTGAATTTGATTTGCCTTTTGCGACGCCTCCTCTCTCTGCCGCAAAACTTCGTCTTGCTGCTTTTGAACTGCTGCGTAATCGGCAGCCTGCTGGGCAGAGTATGCGGCAGCTTTCTCCGGATCGTAATTGAAGCGGTGTTGAACGTCTTTTGGCAGTTCAGGGAAGTAAACCTTCGAGATGCCCGACTTTGTTCTTAACACAATCCCGTCGGGTTCTACGCGAGTCACGGTAGCATCTTTATATTCTTTTCCGTTGACCGTTTTGAAGTCCTCCGAAAATGCGACGGATGCGACAAAGAAGATCAAAAACGTGGGAACTCTTGTATCCACTTCTTATCTCAACCAGAGATCGTGTTTTTCTTTCTCATATTTCGGATTTCTCCGTCAAGGAGAATTCTTGGGCCGGCAGAACTTATAGCCGGCAAACCAATCTGCTTGCGATCTTATCGAAAAGCAGCGGAGTACCGCCGCACTCCAAAACGCACGCGACAAATATACAAATCAATCGAGGCTGGCCCCTCGCTGGACATAGTGTTTTTCTGCAGGAAATTTGCGGACTCGAATGTGTATCGGTGCAGTTTTTAGAGCGGTAATTGCGCTACTTGGATTGAGTTGGCTTCTAGTTGGATGCCGCGAACAAGTCGCGGTCGCGCAAGTCGATCCGAATGGTCCCGTCGAGGTGGTGGTTCCCAAGCACGGCGCTTATACCGGTGCGTTCATGGATTTTGGCGACGCGGAGGACGACGTCACGCTGGAGACGATCGAGGATTTCGAGGAGATGGTGGGCAAGCACCAGGCGATCATCGCTTCGTCGAGCTACTGGGGAGAACAAAATTTTCCCGTGGACAATCTCAACATCATCTGGCGGCACGGCTCGCTGCCGTTGGTTTTTTGGTCGCCTTGGGACAAGCCGTATGAGGAAGATCACGGGCCGGACAAGTTCAGTTTGACTGAGATCCTCGCAGGCGAATGGGACGCCTACATCGACAAATGGGCGGACGCAGCTCGCGAATTTGGTCATCCGATGATTGTGGTGTTCGGTGTGGAAATGAATGGGACGTGGTTCCCGTGGTCGGGAGCTTACTACGGCGGCGCGCAATGGGACCCGGAGGCCAAAAATTGGAAAGGGCCGGAAACTTTTCGCAAGGCTTATCGTTATGTGGTGGATCGCGTCCGGGCGCGCGGCGCATCAAACATCAAATGGATGTTTCATACCAACAATTATCCTTATCCGTACGAGCCTTGGAACTGTGCTGCCGCCTATTATCCCGGCCCAGATTACGTTGATTGGCTCGGCCTGAGCGTTTATGGCCAGCAATACAAAGACGAACCGAATCCGGATGTTCCCTCACTTGTGAGCTGGCCGTATGAAGAAATGTGCCGGCTGGACCCGCACAAGCCGATCATGATTGCGGAATGGGCGACCGGCGAGTTCCCGCTTGCAACGGCCAAGCCCAGCGCGATGCACAAGCCGGAGTGGATCAAGCAGGGCTTGGAACTTTTCCGCGCCCGTTATCCGCGAATCAAAGCGGCAGTGTACTGGCACGAACGGTGGCAAAACGCCGATGGATCTTACAGTAATCTGCGGGTCAATTCTTCCGTGGAATCGCTACAGGCGTATCGCGAAGGCGTTGCCCATCCCGATTGGCTGGGCGATTTGATCCTGCGATCGATTCGTAAATGACGTGACGCAGACAATCCCGTCTCCAATGAAAGGAGGGACGAGTTCGCGGTCCTCCTATACGGCGGACTGGAGACCGCCGCTCCTTGCCTGCTTCACTAACAAAAAAAAATGGCGCTCATAGACAAAATTTGCACCTGGCAGCGTCTCGAAGATAAAGACCGTGAAGAGGTCATGGAGAATATCGCCAGTCATGAGGATTGGAAGAGCTGCTTCTCTGAACTCGCTCCGGGGCTGCTGCTTTTTGCGCGGCAATGGGTGCACTCGGCGGCCGACGCGGAAGACATTGTTCAGGAAGCCTTCGTCAAGTTTTGGCGGCGCAATCACAACATTGATAATCGCCCGCTGCTTTACGCCGCGGTGCGTTCCATTGCCCTCGATTTCATCCGTCGAGACGTGCGCCGCGCGCGACGCGAAGCGGCTGTTTTTGCCGAAACCGAGTCAGCTGCTGACCCGCAGTTTGAATTGGATGATGACACCCAATCCGCACTTGCCGCTGCTGTGGATTCCCTGCCGTGCGATCAACGGGAAGTGCTCGTTTTGAAAATTTGGAACGAACTTACTTTTAATGAGATCGCCCGCGCGCTGGGTATTTCTCAAAACACCGCGGCATCGCGATACCGCTATGCCTTGAGCAACCTGAAGAAAAGTTTGCAGCCGCAATGAACGATTTCGCCGAGCTTGAGAATGAACTGAGAAAGCTGCGACCAGCCCTGGCTTCGCCATTCCTCTTCGGGCGAATCGAAGAAGCCATGGATTGTATGGCAAACGGTCGCCGCGGCGACCCTGCCAGGCAACCCGAGCGGTCGCCCCACAATTGGCTTTCGCTAGGCTTCGGCCTCGCTGGCGCAGCGGTTTTGGTTCTGTTCGCGGTGGTCAAAATCCAATGGCAGCGTGAACGGCCACAAACGATCGCGAAAACTTCGCCTACTTCCGAAACGATACCGGCCCTCAACGCAATCGAGAACTCCAACTCGCCCAGCAAATTCATTCCTGCCGGGGCGACGCAGGTTGTTTACAACGCGCGCGACGAGGGATTGCATCTTCCTGACGGTCTGGAGCGGCCGGTGCGACGTGTTCGTTATCAAACGCAGCAAACGTGGCGCTGGCGTGATCGGGAAACAGGTGCATCGCTTCGCGTTTCGTATCCGACCGAGGACGTCGTCCTTATCCCCGTTTCAGGCCAATGAAAACCCTTACTCTGGCTCTAGCTCCTGCTCTTACTGCCTGCCACGCCGTAGCTCGGCGACGGCGGGTAATCGTAATCGGCCCGTTTTTCCCTTTGAGCATGAGCACGAGTCGCCTTACCAAAACAAAAACCATGAAGATAAAATCCATCTCCATCATCGCGGTCGCCGCCTTGCTGCCGATCGCGGGATTCGCGCAAACACCACCTGGCCCGCCACAGCCGCCCGGGCCGGCGCATCCACCCGGCCCGCCCGAGCACCACGAAAAAGCGCCGAAGGTCCCGGTGACATTTCTTGGTGTAGAGACGTCGCAAGTGCCCGACGTCGTAACCGAACAGCTTGGCATGGCCAAAGGCCTCGGCTTGGTCGTCGATTACGTAGAGCCGAACAGCCCCGCCGCTGCGGCCGGAATTCAGCAAAACGACATTCTCAAAATGCTCAACGACCAAATTCTGATCGAGCCGAGCCAGCTGCGAAAGCTTTTGCAGACATTTCCTGACGGTACCGAGGTCACGTTGACGATCCTGCGCAAAGGACAGGAGCAAAAGGTCACCGTTAAACTTGCCAGGAAAGAGGTGCCACAGCGTCACTCGCTGTTTCCTGGAGGAAACCACGACTGGCATTGGGATTTCGACGAGACAGGCGACGTCGGTGAGCAGGTGCAGAATTTAAAGAAACAATTGCAAGAGCAATTGGGCGATACGCAACGCGGCCTCATCCGTGGAGCGGTGATGAAAGCTCACGAGGCGGCGAGGCGCGCGCGCGAGGACGCCCGTCGTGCCGCAGACGAGGTTCGTATTTTTTGTGAAGAGAATGGCGCGCTCAAAGCCAGCACTATTGATCTCGGCAAAGCGCAGATCGTTTTCAGCGACGATAAGGGTGAGCTGAAGTTGCAAAGTGTGGACGGGAAAAAACTGCTCACGGCCAAAGATCCGCAGGGGAAATTGCTTTTCAGCGGTCCGGTCGAAACGAAAGAAGATCTCGAAAAAATTCCGGCCGATGTGCGTGCGCGCTACCAGCGACTACAGCAAAACGACTTGCCGGCAGCCGAGTCGGCAGGTGACGCCAATGACGGCGATGAAGCTGATGTCGATGATGCGGAAGAACCTCATGATGCATCATCGGAGCATGTTTCAGTCTGGTTTTGAGAGGCAGAGGAGGAACTCCGCCGAGCATCTTAACCTGGTCTGGCCAGCTCCGAATCCTTTCGCGAGTCAGACCGCTCGGCGGAGTTTTCTTTTGTGTGCGAAGGTAATTCGCGCGTGCGTATGGCGTATTTTCCGCCTCTCCCCTTGACGCAAGGGGAGAGGATTGAGGTGAGGGGTTTGGAGTGCGCGTCCTCCCAACTAAAGAATCTGCCAGTGCAGTTCTTTGAATCGAACCCTCACCCGCCCCCTCTCTCCTGGGAAAGGAGAGGCGACTTGGGCGTGCAAAAAAAGGGTCAGCAAAGGCTGTGCGATGCCATTTTCCTTGCCGCGAAAAATCTGCGCGCTATAACCGGAGCGCGTAATGATGCGGATTCTTTTGCTTATCGGGATCATTGCGTTTTTCTGTCCGCTGCATGCCCAAACGCCCGCCCCCGCGGGTTCACCGTCGCTCGAGCAGCGCGTTGCTGATCTTGAAGCGTACGTGAACAATTCGTCACGCGCCGCCGATACGGGGGGAGCAATCGCCTCGAACGTCGCCGGTCCCGGCCCCGGCTACAACGCATGGATGATGACGTGCGCCGCGCTGGTGCTTTTCATGACGTTGCCGGGACTGGCGCTTTTTTACGGTGGCCTCGTTCGCGCGAAGAACGTCCTCTCCGTGCTCGCGCAATGCCTCGGCATTGTAGGCTTGGTCACGATCCTTTGGTGGGTCGCGGGTTATTCCCTGGTGTTTTCGCGCGGCTCACCGTTCATTGGCGGATTGAAATTCGCTTTCCTGCGCGGCGTCGATGCGCGGCCGAACAACGACTATTCGTTTTGGGCGTCGCAGAATGTCTTCGCGATGTATCAACTGATGTTCGCCATCATCACGCCGGCATTGATCATCGGCGCGGTGGCTGAGCGGATGAAATTCGCGGCTGTGCTGGTGTTCGCTGGCATCTGGATGTTCGTGGTCTATTTCCCGATCGCCCACATGGTGTGGGGAGTTGATGGCTGGATGAATGGCGTTTGGAACGCTGCAGCAAAAATCACAGCGATCGATTTTGCCGGTGGCACCGTTGTCCATATGAGCTCGGGTTGGTCGGCACTCGTGCTTTGCATTCTTCTCGGGCACCGGCTCGGATTCAGAAAAGAAATCATGGCGCCCCACAGCATGGTCCTTTGCATGGTCGGCACCGGTTTGCTATGGGTGGGTTGGTACGGGTTCAACGCGGGAAGCGCGCTTGCGCCTGACGGAATTGCCGCAAACGCCTTCATGAGCACAACGCTTGCGACGGCGGTCGCGTCGTTCATATGGGCCATGCTCGAGTACGCGTTGCGCGGCAAACCAAGCGTGCTCGGCTTTTGCTCCGGCGCAGTAGCGGGGCTGGTCGTAATCACCCCGGCTTGCGGTTATGTCGCTCCCAGCGGTGCAGTGATTATCGGGATCGCTGCCGGCGTCGTTCCGTTCTTTGCGTGCACGAAATTGAAATTGTGGCTCGGGTATGACGATGCACTGGACACTTTTGGCATCCACGCAGTGGGCGGCACGCTCGGCGCATTCCTGACTGGTCTGTTTGCGACTGCGAGCGTGAATCCCAACCTTTCGTTAGTCCTTGGGGCACCGCTCAATCCTGCAACGCAAAACGGTCTTGCACGAATTGTGGGTCACACGCTGTGGATCGAACAATTAAAAGCAATCGTGGTCACGATCCTGGTGGCGGTTGTGGGTAGCGCGATCATCGGCGCGCTCGTTCGAGGCACGATCGGTCTGCGCATCGCCCCAGAGATCGAGCGGCAAGGGCTCGACATCAACCAGCACGGCGAAGAAGGCTATATCACTTCGTGAGTTATCTCCTTGCTCTTGCTCGTGACGATGGTATGGACGGCGCGCTGCGCCGTCCGGACATCGCAGCGCGATGTCCTTACCGCGCGACCGGCTAGGTCTCAGAACAAATGAACCCGGATAACGAACATCTCCGATTGCTCGCGATTTTCCATTACGTAGTCGCCGGCCTAGCGGCGCTCTTCTCTTTCTTTCCGCTTTTATATTCCGCCATGGGCGGGTTCATACTTTATGCGGCTCACCATCCAGGGCCGCATAATCAGGAGACTCCGCCTGCATTCCTCGCTTGGATTTTGATTGTGATGGGTGCGCTTTTCTTTCTCGCCGGTCTGACTATGGCGATGTGTATTCTCATTGCCGGTCGATCACTCGCCCGACAACGTCATTATTGGTTCGCATTCGTTATTGCATGTATCGAATGCATTTTCATGCCGTTTGGAACAATTCTCGGCGTCTTCACGATCATCGTCCTTTCACGCGAGTCGGTGAAAACATTGTTTTCGGCATAGCTCACTCGAAGGTCGAACGCCGAACTCCGACAGGATGCGCGAGCAGGCGCCCAACTCCGAAAGCCTTTGCGAGCAGGCGCTCAACTCCCGAAAGGGTTTGCGAGCGAGCGCTCAATGAAGAAAAGTGCCGGCGGAGGGTTCCCAACCCACACGGCCTCGCATGAATTGTCATGCCGAGCGGAGTCGCGGCATCTCTGGATTTCTCTTAGCGGCGCAAGTGATTTCGCGCTCTGAAACATCGAACGTCCAACACCGAACATTGAACATCGAATAGCATCTGCCGGCGGAGGGGCTCGAACCCACACGGCCTTGCGGCCACTGGATTTTGAGTCCAGCGCGTCTGCCAATTCCGCCACGCCGGCGGGGTGCAGCGATGGAGTGTTGGAGTATAGGAGTAATGCGACAATTTACCAGAGCGCAACCATTCGGCACTCCATTACTCCATCATTAAATCGGGGACTTGAAAACCACGCGGCGCACCGAGGATTTCGCGAAGAATGATTGAATTGCGCAAATCAGATTTCGACGCGAGAAAGCCCAAGCCAAATTTATTGCACCGGTGTGAGAAGAAAGGCGTGCGTCTGACCGCGGATCGTGCCGAAGCCTGCGATTTGGCCGGCGTCGTTAATCCCATTGGCTTGTCCCAGGATCCAGCCGGTGTATCGCGGAATAAGCTTGTTCAGGTCCTGCATTCTGGCGCCATTAGTGGAAACGAAGGCGTGGTATTCGTTGCGGCGGGTGGTCGCGAAGCCCACTACGGTGCCGCTGTTGTTGATCGCCAAGCCCCAGGAACTCGATCCGCCGAGCGAGCCCAGGTCCACCATTTGCCCGTCGCTGAGGCGGAACGCGTGCGCGGCACGGTTGCCCCTAGTATAAGCTTGGCCGGCGATCTGGTTCTGGTCGTTGATCGCATACGCGATGCTCCAACTGCCGCCGAGGGTGCCGATAGGAGTCATAGTGCCGTTCTGGTAGATAAAGCCGAGAAAGTTGCCCGAGGCGTTATACGAATAACCTGCGATCACCCCAAGATTATTGATGCCGTAGGCGTTGCTGGTGTCACCGCCGAGCGTTCCGAGGTCGGTCATTTGTCCGTTGCTGTAGAGAAAGGCGTGGTCCTGCCCGCCGAGATGCGCCGAATTGCCGACGACCTGGCCGGCGTCATTCAAGGCGTAAGCGACGGCGTAATCGGCGCCAAGCGTGCCGATGTCCATCATTTGGCCGCCGGTGTAGAGGAAGGCGTGATACGCACCAGTCGCAAGAGTCGAGTAACCGGCGATCTGCCCGGAGGTGTTGATCCCGCGCCCCAGAGCAGATTCGCCACCCAGTGTACCGATATTGATCATTTGACCATTGCTGTAAAGAAAGGCCGGGTCACTCATCTGATTCGACGGCGCGCTGGATGCTCCCGACACCTGGCCGCTGCCATTGATGCAGTAGGCGACGCTGTAATTACCGTTTCCGCCTAGCGTGCCGAGATCTGTAATCGTGTAGGTCTGGGCGAACGCTGGCGTCGCGAGCAAGATGAATGCGGCGAGCTTCACGAGCTGCCGGACATAACTTTCGTAGTTGATAGACAAGTTGGTTCTCATGGGTAGTTCCTTTCTCAGAAGTGTGGGTGCAGTGCCATTGTAGCTTGAAGCCGTATCGTGAAGATGCGGCAAAAATATCGGCAACATGGCAAACTGTTCCTTCCGTACAAAAATACATTCGCGCAAGACCATCTACGGGCACCTAAAGATTAAGTAACAGTTTGTTTACTTTTCGTTAACCAACCCAACGCCGGCTGTCATTTTCGATCTTCATCCCAAAGCCCCAACAGTTGTCACCTAACGGAAAAATGAGGATTGACATGTTCACCGTAAAATCCCAAGCTACACGGACCCTAGCCCCCAGCAGATACTCACGCCCGCTTCGGAGAGTGGATCGCGTTGGTTTCTTCGAGAGAGGCTCCGGTTAATCGGAGGTCTACATCATAAAAGACATTCTGGCCGCATTTATCGCCGGGATTCCGCCGACTTTCCTCCTGTCGTCCGGCGCTCGAATCAATTTCGCCTGGGCGGATAGACGGTTTCTCAAAATATTTAGGAACTGTCGCTTTCCGCTCATCACTATGGGAATCGGTGTTTTCCTGACATCGAATGCCAATGCCATCCCACAGCCGGATCACGTCGTCATTGTGATTGAGGAGAATCATTCCATCTACGAGATTATCGGAAGCACCAGTGCACCTTATATTAACTCGCTGGCCACTGAAGGGGCCTTATTCACCATGTCTTATGGGGTGTCCCATCCGAGCCAGGGCAATTATCTCGCTCTTTTTAACGGCATAGAGCAAGTGGTAAACGATACGTGTCCACCCCCGGGGTCGCCATACTCCGACCCAAATCTTGCGTCTGAGCTTCTGGCCGTAGGTTTGACGTTTGGTGGATATTCTCAAAGTTTGGATGCGGTTGGATCTACCACCTGCACGAATGCAGATTCGGAAGGACACTATGCACGCAAGCATAACCCTTGGGTCGATTTCTTCAACGTTCCAGATTCGGTGAATATGCCCTTTGTTGGTTTTTTCCCAACCGACTATACCATGCTACCTACTGTATCTATTGTCGTTCCTAACTTGGAACATGATATGCACAACGGAACCGATCCAGCACGAATTGTAGCGGAGATAATTGGCTTGAAAGTAATCTCGATGCTTACAAACAGTGGGCGCAGACGCACAATAGCCTCTTAATTGTCACATGGGACGAAGCGGTGGCGCCGGACGGCAACCACATCCCAACGATTTTTGTCGGTCCGATGGTTGCACCCGGCCAATACAGCGAAATTATCAACCACTACAACGTGCTTCGCACGATTGAGGATATGTATGGGCTGCCGTACGCGGGTGCCAGCGCGAGTGCTACACCGATTAGCGATGCATGGCAGCCAACGCCTACGCCCCCTCCAACGCCCCCACCAACCGCAACGCCTACTCCAACACCTACCGCGACTGCGACGCCAACTCCAACGCCGTTTCCGCCCTCGATCGTGACTCAGCCTGCCGATACAACGGTCAGAGCAGGGCAGAGAGCCCGCTTCAGCGTGACGGCGACAGGCACACCACCATTGCACTATCAGTGGACGAAGAACGGCGTGAACATTACTGGAGCGACTAAGGCGTCGTATACGACTCCACCGACAACACCGGCGGACAACGGCGCGCTCTTCGCGGTGACCGTAAGTAATCGCGCCGGAAGCGTGACCAGTAACAACGCGGTCTTGACCGTGCGTTGACGCTACGAAGTTGCCCTATACAAGTGCCGCGTACGAACACAAATTAACAACGTCATCGGTTCACGGCACTCAACCCAATGCCTGGCTACCAGTTATTCTTGGTATCGTTGTTAATTGCGTGGTCGTTGCCGTTTCTGTGGTTGTTCTCCGCATGGGGCACATTTCGACACCTGGCGTGAGTATGGCGACTAAGGTCTGCCGTAGCGGGCCGCCATCTTTGTGTTATTGATGATTCCATTGGGGTTGGTCGTGAACCTTCATGAACCCTTTGTTGCCGAAGTCCGATGGCAAGGGTTGATACGGCAGAAATCCATATTGCGTCACTTGTAAATGGCACCTTTCGGGTGTTGCGCCACGGTAATGACAGACGATTTTCCATTCGCGTGAAGTACTGGGAAATCATCGCTGACAATCTCAGCAAGGCCGGTTGGAGTTGGGGCTGCGTCTCAGCGATGGATTTCGACGGCTCGAACGATCTGGGGATTGCTGACGCACATTGCGACAACGGAAGCGTTCATCGTGCGCGCGGATGAAAAGCTGACTGCGCTTCTGGAACTCGAATGGCAGATTGGTAATTCATGACATCGGCTAGGTTGAAGTCCTCCGCTTAAATTCGCAGACCTCGCGGTGCGCTTGCTTGAAAAAAGTCTTGACATTGTCTGCCCCGGGCGGGCAATATCGCGCCGCGCTAAGTCCGTTAGGGGACTCCAGCCAAGCCACCTCACCCTCTTTCCGCAGGGAAATCCGCGAACGACAGGGTTCGCTCGCACAACTTGAGGTAATGGCTATGAGAATCAGACAGAGTTTTTGGAGTTCACTTCTTCACAGCGAAATCAAACAGATTATTCCTTCACGTCTGCGCCTGCGTGCGCCGGGTTATGTTCTGGCCGCAGCCATACAATTGCTCTGGCTTTCAGCCGCGAGCACCGCATTTGCGGGAAGCGCGACTTGGAACCTGAACCCGGGCGGCGGCCCCGATTGCCCAGGGTTTCCAACGTCAGCATGTTGGGGTGACGCCGCTAATTGGACGCCGGCGACTGTCCCCAACGGACCCGGCGACACGGCAACCTTCGATGTCTCCAATGCAACCGCTGTCCTAGTTGGCGACCAATTTGCCACTCCTTTTGAAGTCAACGGCATAGTCTTCAGCGCGGACGCGAGTGCGTTCACGATCAACGTCGCAACATTTGCCGATTTCGACGAATTCCTAACCATCAGCGGTGTAGGCATCACGAACAATTCGGGGATTGTGCAAAACTTCGTGGCTGGAGAGTTTGAAACCGAGGCTGCAGTAATACAATTCACGAATAGTGCGACGGCGGGGCACCTGACTGTTTTTACGAACATCAACTACGGCTTAGCTAACCACACGGACTTCTTCGACACGTCGAGCGCGGGCAGCGCCACTTTCATCAACGACGGCGGCCCCGTCGGACTCACTTTGGGCAGCTTCACAAGCTTTTTCGATAGCGCGATGGCGGATAATGCAGTGCTGATTGCCAATGGCGGCTCACCCGGCTGGGCATTTAGCGGCGGTAAGACGATATTTAATGCTACCTCCGATGCGGGCAATGCCACGCTGATAGCCAACCCCAGTTCGAACGGTGGCCCTGGCGGTTCGATTGAATTTTTCGCTGATTCTACGGGTAGCCATTCTCGCGTAGAGATTTTCGGCAATGGTAACCTGGATATTAGCGCTCACAACGCTCCCGGCGTGACGATCGGATCACTTGAGGGGGGACGGTTTGGTTTCGCTCGGAGCTAACAACCTGACCGTGGGCAACTCACTCGGTACGACCTTTTCCGGAGTGATTCAGGATGGCGGCTCACTCACCAAGGTTGGACAGGGAACACTTATTCTCACCAACGCGAACACCTATACCGGAGGCACCACCATTGAAAGCGGTGCATTGGTGCTCAATAACCCTAGCGGCTCGGGCACTGGGACGGGCGCCGTTCAAGTCAACGCCGGCGTGCTGGGAGGCAGAGGCATGATCGCCGGGGCCGTCACCCTGGGGACAGGAAGCGGTCGCGGCGCGGGGCTGGATCCTGGGAGGCCCGGCAGCAACCCGGGCCACTTCTTGAGCATTTTGGGTGCGCTGATCCTAAATTCCGACGGGACCTACAACGTGGGGTTGAAGACCACGGATCAAACCGTGGACCAAGTTATGGCTAACGGTGTCACGATTAACGGAGCGCAATTTCACTTCGCGGTTCACGGGCAGCACGCCCTCCCGCCGGGAACGGTTTTTACTGTGCTTGAGAACACTGCCGCAACGCCAATCGCAGGCGCCTTCACCAATCTTCCCGATGGGTCCCTGATAACCTCCAACGGCCACACCTTCCAAGCAAGCTATGAAGGCGGCGACGGGAACGATCTGACACTCACCGTTGTGCCGTAGCTATGCCTTTAGAACTCACAGCCCAAGGCGGGCGCTTATCTAACGACCCGTTTCCTCATCAAAAGACAGCAGTGTTAAGCATCAACTGCAAGAAAAGGCGTATGTATCAACTCAAACTTGCAACGCTGATTTGCCATGAAGGATTTAAAACAAAGGAGCCCCGGGTCAGCCGAAACGAGGCCGCTTCTTCAAAGCGCCTGGTGAGGATGGTTCCTGGTTCCACGCGGAACTGGATTGCAGTTTATGCAGGTCAATAATCCAATCGGGGAAAACAGAAAGATTGTTCGATGAAAACGAAGACTTCACTTATGGGAATTTCGATAAAAACAATTCCGTTCTTTGGAAGATTCTGGCTCACATCGCGATTAAGCAGGATTTGTTTGATCGCAATCTCGTTACTTTTCGCCGGCACACTTGGGGCAAGCCCTCAGGGCGACGCAGTGGGAAGAAGAGCTGTGCTTTATGCCGCGTCGGGAACGTTCGGTGATCCGGGTATTCTTTACACCCTTGACCGGGCCACCGGCGCCGTCCTTACAACGGTGGGTCTGCTGCACGATGCCGTTGGCAATTTTTACGGCATAACCGGCCTCAAGTACCACCCGGCCACTGGCATCTTTTACGGAGCGACTGGACACGCGTCTCCAACCAACCCAAACTATCTCGTGATCGTCGATCCGGCCACCGCTTTGGTTACTCCGATCGGCCCGTTGGGGGCTGTCCTTACAGATATCGCGATCGATCCGAGGACAGGGATCATGTATGGGCTCGCTGCGTACGATCAAAAGTTTTACACCATCAACACGGTGACGGGCCAGGCAGTTCAGACCGGGTCAACCGGGATTGATTTCACAAAGCAAGGAGGCCTGGCGGCCGACAGGAGGGGAGCGCTTTTCGGCGTCACTAATTTTTCCTTCTACAGCTTCAACAAGACGACGGGCATGGCGACGCTAATCGGTCCAACGGGCCTTCGAAATTTGGTAAAAGCGGCGGACTTTGGCCCGAGCAATGTGATGTACGGGCTGGAAGGGGGTGGCGGAATCGACAACTTGCACCTTCGGTGGCTGGTCACGTTCAACGTCACCACAGGCATGGGTACCCGGGTGGGGCAAATCACCGCCAACGATCTCGGTTCGCTCGCCTTTATTCCAGTAGAAAGGTAGACACAACTGACTGCGTTTGGCTCGCCGTACCAGAGCCGACTGAACGGCAGCGCATCGGAAATCAGGTCGAAGCCGCGATGATCTTTGCGAGGGCGGACTTCGTAAACGTGCATCACCAAGTCGAATCGAAAACGGCGACGCTGACGGTGTGCCGTAAGGCCTCTCTGAAGTACTGGGAAATCATCGCTGACAATCTCAGCAAAGCCGATTGGAGTTGGGGCTGTCTTTCAGCGATTGATTCGAACCGGCGAACGATCTGGATTGCAGACGCACATCGCGGCGACCGAAACCGGTTCGTTGTGCAAGTGGATGAAAAGCTGACTGCGTTTCTGGAACTTGAATCGGCGACTCGCGGCTTGTCGCCGAGCCATCTGTGATGGATTAGGATTACGATTAAAGGAGTGAAACGACACATGAAACAACACGAAGTCACCGTTCCTCAAATCGGTCTCATCGCCGGGACGCGTGCAATGCTCGGCGCTGGCATCGCGCTGTTGCTTTCTGAAAAGCTGACCGCTGAGCAGAGGCGAGCAATCGGCTGGACGCTGGTTGCCGTCGGCGCGTTAACGACGATCCCACTCGTGCTGCAATTGTTGGGTGAGGATGAATGATCGCGACACGCCCGCTTCGCAAGTGTGAGACAGTTTCACGCGCGCGTAAAAAACGGCAAAACCGCTGACACCAATCGCTGACAATATCAGCAAAGCCGGATCGACATAGGGCTGCGTTTCATAACGCTTCAGTTTCATTACCGGAAGATCCTCCGGATGTGAAAACATCGCCGATACGCGCGGATGGTGATGCGTTGACGATTGAAGAAATTAAATGAAGAAAAACGCTTCCCCAGCCACTCCGGTGCCGCGTCAACACCGTCCGAATGTTTTGCCGCTGAAAGGCGAAATCGATCTGCACGTTTCGCCTGCTCTCACAGAGTCACTTAACGCAATGACGAAGGAAAAACCGGAACGGATAGTGATAGATCTTTCCCGCGCGACTTACATCGATAGCGCCGGCTTGGCAGCCCTTATTCTGGCGATGCAAAGAGTTGAAGCCTATGGCGGCAGGTTTTTCCTGACTGGTCTGCACGAAACGATGCGCTCGATTTTCGAAACTTCGCGGCTCGATCAAATATTTCAGATTTTCCCAGATGTAGATGCGGCGCTGGCCGCGAGCTGACCTGATTAGCGTAGCCGGACGGCAGGCACTGCCGATTTAATCTGCATTTACGATGCGGCGGGAAACGTCATCGATTCGGTGTTGCCGGTGTCCAGAGGTAAAGGAGGCGCCATCCTGATGTCTGCGAACAGATCGGAGATCACAGCCCACCTGGACATACCGTCGTGCCAATACAACGCATCCTTAGCAAGTTGGCCGCGGTTCCACATTTCTTGTAGTTGCGCCTTTTGGTAAGGCCCGCGTCGTTGGCCCTGCATGTAGATGTAGATATCCACGGTTTTTCAGTTCCTTCCGGGGAGAAACCGAGAAACGATCCGGGTTCGGATTCAGAAGCTGTTTTGGTCGCCTCGGCTCGATATAACTATGCAGAAATTCTTGAAGACGTACGAGACGAATCCATTTCACCGTCGGCCGGTCGTCGGCAGTTCTGCCGTGATCCCAGTGCTTCCCACCTGTCGCCGCTACGCTGTGCGAAGCGCGGCAATCGATGGGCGCAGGCATGCCCGAGCGCGCCCGCAGGGCGACGGCTACGGCGTTGCGTCAGGCGCTTGCAAACCGCGCGGTGGCCCTAGAATTTCGCGAAGAATGATCGCTTCGCGCAAACTGGATTTTGATCGGAGCAAGGTCGCGGTGACAATTGCACGGCGCGGGACAACGACTTGCGGTTGTGCTGTAATTTCGTGTGCAGTCGTAGCAGGTTGCGTTGGTGCTGGCACGATCGGTGCAGTCGATTCGTGGACTTGAAATACCGGTTCTGTCGAACGCTGAGCAGCGCGCGGCTGCTCGGCGGGAATGGGAATCGGTTCACGGTGAACTTCAAATTCGCTGGGTAAATCCGGCGGTCGGGTGATCAGTGGCGGAAGAGGCGAGGCGATCGGCGGAACGCGTGGGAGGACGAGTGGTTTGCGATACGTTGGACGTTGCGCGGTCCGTGGCGGCGGCGGTGACGCCGGGGGATTGCCCAGCGCTTCCAAAAATTTCCGGATACGTTCCTCGTCTGATTCCTGAGCAGCGCGCGGCTGCTCGGCGGGAATGGGAATCGGTTCACGGTGAACTTCAAATTCGCTGGGTAAATCCGGCGGTCGGGTGATCAGTGGCGGAAGAGGCGAGGCGATCGGCGGAACGCGTGGGAGGACGAGTGGTTTGCGATACGTTGGACGTTGCGCGGTCCGTGGCGGCGGCGGTGACGCCGGGGGATTGCCCAGCGCTTCCAAAAATTTCCGGATACGTTCCTCGTCTGATTCGGGGCCAGCGCGCGGAATCGGTCTCGCCGATCTCGGCACAGCCTTTGACGCTGTTTTTGCCGCGTCTCCGCTTACCTTGCGCGCCACTCGCCCCAGCAACTGGAACAAGCCAGCCACTACGAGAAGCAAAAGGAAAAGTAGATTCTCGAGATGCACTGCGAGCATTGGTTCCATTGCCGGTAGTTGAAGGGTTGAAGCGTTGTTAAAGAGTATTGTCATTCTGAGCGAAGCGAAGAATCTCTGATCTATTTGCCCGGCACTCCAAAAGTGACAATCCGAGATGTTTCGCTTCGCTCAACATGACAAGCGCGGACTTCATGATGTAACGATGTACGATGTAACGATGTAACCAATTAACGAGTTTCCCAATCACGTTCCATCCGTTCGCGGTTTTTCTCCGCCGGCGATTGATTCGCGCATATTTGTGTCGGCCTGCACATTTTTCATCCGGTAATAGTCCATGATTCCAAGATGTCCGGCGCGAAACGCCTCGGCCATTGCCTGCGGCACGAGCGCTTCGGCTTCGACCACCTTGGCGCGCATTTCTTGCGTCTTGGCGCGCATTTCCTGTTCGCCTGCCACGGCGGCCGCTCTGCGCACTTCGGCTTTCGCCTGCGCCACGCGCTTGTCTGCCTCGGCTTGCTCGGTCTGCAATTTCGCGCCGATATTGTCGCCAACATCCACATCGGCGATGTCAATGGATAGAATTTCGAACGCTGTATTGCTGTCGAGACCTTTGGCCAGCACCGTCTTGGAAATGCGATCAGGATTCTCCAGCACTTCCTTGTAGGAATGCGCGGAGCCGATCGCGCTGACGATACCTTCGCCGACGCGCGCGATGATTGTTTCCTCAGTTGCGCCACCGACGAACCGATCGAGATGCGAGCGCACCGTGACGCGCGCTTTGACTTTCACGCCGATGCCGTCCTGCGCAACACCATCGATGGTTGTGCGACCCGCTGCAGGGTTCGGCGCGTCGATCACTTTCGGATTGATACTGGTGCGCACCGCTTCCAGCACAGTTTTTCCGGTCCCTTTGGTAGCGAGATCGATGGCGCATGCGCGGTTGAAATCGAGCGAAATGCCAGCTTTGTCAGCGGCGATTAAAGCGAGGACCACGTGGCTCACGTCGCCGCCCGCAAGGTAATGCGCTTCCAGTGGGTCGCTGCGAACATCGAGCCCGGCTTTCACAGCCGTGATCCGATTATCGACAATCAATCCGACCGGGACTTTGCGCAGCCGCATTCCAACCATTTTGCCGAGGCTTACCGGCGCATTTGCGATTCGCGCCCGGAGCCAGAGTCCGAAAAAGTTAAAAAGAACAACCGCCAGCACGAACGCGAAGAGCGCCAGCACCGCGATGCCGACAAGATAAAGCGATTCCATATTGCACTGAAGAGTATCTAAACAGAAACGGCGCGAAAAGCCTAATTGCAAGGTGGAACACGTTGTCCTCAACGCCTTGGCAAAATCAAATGCCGCTTTGCCGCTTGATATTCGCGCCTTCGGCGATTGCTTCCACCCATCGTCTTGAAGACAAGACGATCCACCTTAGTGCTTCGAGGTGGAACGCGTTGTCCTCAAGGCGTTGGGCAATGCGCGGCTCTGCGTCCTGACATTTGCGGCTCCGGCGATTAATCTGTCATCGTCTTCGGGAGAAGGCGATCCACCTTGAAATTAAAATCGTGCTCGGGGCGGGACTTGAACCCGCAAGCCTTTCGGCATACGCCCCTCAAACGTACGTGTCTGCCAGTTCCACCACCCGAGCTTTCAGAATGTAAATAGTGACTGCTGAATGGTAAATGGAGCGGTGGCCGTCGCAAGCGCTTTGTCGGCCAGACTTCTTATTCTTACTCTTGCCCGTGCTCGAAACTCGAATCCTACCGATTCGCGATTAGCTTTGAGCACCGGCACGATTACAAGCGGGAGCACAAGCATGAGCAGGAGCAAGATCAACAATGGAGACTGGATCAAGATCGATCTGCACATTCACACCCTCGATGATCCGAAGGACGCCGTTGATTTTTCCGCGCATCAATTGCTCGAACGGGCGCGCTCGCTGGGTTTTGGCGTGCTCGCCATTACGCTGCACGATGCGGTGTTCGACCGGAAGGAAGTGTTCGCCGATGCGGCGGCGATGGGCATTCTGCTCATCCCCGCGGCCGAGATGCGCTTGTGCGGCGCGGACGTGATCGTGCTCAATGTGACCGCGGAGGAAGCCGCGGAGTTAAGGGATTTCGACGACTTGCGACGGCTGCGGGCGCGGCGCGGCAATTCCATTTTCACCATTGCGCCGCACCCGTTTTATTTTTTTGGCGGCTCAATTGGATCGCGATTATTCGCAGAAATAGATTGTTTCGACGCGATCGAGGTCTGTCATTTTCACTTCGGACTGTTCAATCCAAATCGCCGCGCCAAAAGAGTGGCATCGCGATTTACCAAGCCTTTGATCGCTACTTCCGACGCGCATCGGCTGCACGCTTTCGGACATCATTACACCAGTATCCCGACGCCGCTTGCGCTTACGGTGGAGAATGTTTTCACGGCCTTACGCAGCGGCCCGTTGCGCCTAACGAGTCCGCCCTGCAGTTTCAGCGATCTTGTCAGCGCGATCTATTTTGTCTTCCTTGCGCACCCCTTCCGCGTGCGGCGAAAGATTGTCGCTTCCATGAGGAATTCCTCTATCGGAAAGCAGGCGTGACGTCTTAGTGGGAAGGGGCTTCCCGCGCGAGATCGTAAATTGCGCCCCAATCGCCGGACGCGACCAGGAACGCCTTACCTTCCCAAGGCCGGCTGCTCGATTGGTAGTTAGTCCTTTCGTCTTGACCCCAAAAGATATAGCGGACATCCAGAGCTTTCGCGGCGTCGCGCCAGTTGGCTGCGCCATTCATCAAGGCCGTCAGTTGATTGTTTGCCTGGGCGTAATCGAAACCTTCCGTCCAGAGATGACCCGGATATCCCAGGACAACTTTGCGGCCTTGTAGCAACAGCGGGTGATTATACGTGGGCCAGGCGGCGAACCGGGCTTCCACCGGCAAAGGCCGAACCACCTGGCCAACGTAGTCGAGCCTCGCGCGCTCGATGAGTCCAAACCCCGGATGCCCGGCAGACAATCCGCCGAGCAAGGAGACAAATCCCGAACCGAAGAGTGCAAGACAAATGGCCGCTCGTTCCGGAAAAGCCCAGCGCCCGAGTATATCGCTCCACAGGAAGGGCAGAACGAGAAAGTAGCCCCACACCATCAGCTTGAGATTGTCCCATTCCCATGGCGCGGTTTTGAAAAAATAACCCATGCCGAAGATTACAACAGCGGGCAAGACAAACGCTACGTCAGCTGGCGGTCTATCACCCCAACGCCAGCCGGTTTTCCAAATACGCCAGCCGACCAATCCCACGAGCGCCATCGCCAAGGGAACCCACAAGCCGAAGTTTGGCAGCCAAAATTGAAAAAACGGCGCGATGACGCCGTTCCACGTTTTTTGCAATAGCAAACCAAACGTAGTGGCAGATCCAAAATTCGCACTTCCGCCCATCCGGAAAAAAGGAGCGGCAAGATCCGGCGAATCCTGCGCCCAACCAGGATGCCATTGGAGCACCGACGCCGCACGAAACCGATCGGTAACCAGCCAAACAAGAAAGCTTGCTGGAATCAACGCAAGGGCCAGCATCGCGGCGGCGTGACTGCGGATCGGTGCGCCACGGAAAATTTGCGGCCACCTTCTCGGGTGCGAAATGAGGCGACCGAGTCCGGAGCTGCCTTCGCTGCGAGTCAAACCCACGATGAACTTGATTTCACTGGGACGCTCAAGAAACAGCGCGAAAATCAGGACGATCGTTAGGGCGATAAACGTGTGGAGGTTGAACAGAGGCATTGATGCGTAAACGGACAGCGCGACCCAGAAAGGCAGGGGGCCTTTATTGTAGCCGCGGTCAGTGACCGCGGCCGGGGAAGAGGCGTCTTCAGCCAGAGCCGGCGAGCCGGGGTCAATGCCCCCGGCTACAGGATTTTGGCGAAAAAATTTTTCGCGCCAATGCCAGAGCAGGAAGACGCCTGCCGGGATCGCGTAAAGCCAGCCGCGTTGCGTCACGAACATGGACAGAGGGATGCTTTTCCATGCGATCGGTCTGTGGGCGATATCCGCCGCCGTGCCTTGATAATCCAAAAACTTCCACGTCTTCAGAAACTGGAAGCCAGCTATTCCGCCGTTGAACAAAAAACCTGCAACACCAAAGGTACCGCCCCAGCGGTAAAACGCATAAAACGTTGCGAGCGACGCAACCAAACCGACCCAAACCAGTCCGGTCAGCAGGTCAATGTGAATCAGGGAAAGCAGTGCGTTGAACAAATCTATTCCTGCCGGATACCGCAGCTTGCTGAAAACGTAGATGGGGTTGTCCGGCCAAAGCGGGACGCCGTTCGCGAAATTTTTGATCAACGTCAGATGCAGCGAGAGATCGCCAAGGTTGTTTGGCGATTGAATCTTGTAGTCGCTGCCGTCGATGTAAAACAGCCAGCAATAGGATCGCACCGCAAAAACCGCGAAGCATACAGCCACTGCCCAGAACCAAAAACGGCGATAGCGCATTAACGCCGATGAAATGCCTGTGTTCTGCGTGTCTTGCGGCTCCGGACGATTTCGCGGCTTTGGTTCTACTGCCAGGCGCGTTGCAGTCTTGGTCCAAACCGCCGCGCCGGAAGTTCCGAGATAAGCCGCAACCGCAAATGCAACGCCGCACACCAATGCGAGTGCCGCGGTGAGGGTGTTCAAGCCTCTCCCGGCCATTCCCAGAAGAAGGCCGCACACCACCGACAGATTAACAAAAGTGAGAACAGCCGACAAACACTTCATCCCAAAAACGACGTTTGCCTAACCTGGCGGTTTTCCGACAAAATCCGGCGCTTTGCCGGGGAAGAATTCTTTAAACACTTTGGCGCTGAAATAGATCTTGGATGGGTCCTGATAGTTACGAAGCGTCATCGTCTCGGTGTAATAGGCGCCTTTCAACTTCGATTCGACATCTTTGATTTTATCTTGCTGCACGAGGAGAAAATCGCCATCAAGATTCGCCGGCATATTTCCGCCTTCGTAGTAGCCCACCCTGTCGAAATCGCCCAGCACCCACGGAAGCGGATAAATGCTGGACCGGATCAGATGTCCTGTCAGATGATAGTAGGCCGGATCGCGCTTCGCCAGCGTCAGCAGCGGTTTGCTCAGTTTAAACATGTCGTTGTACGTCTGCACGTACGCGTAAGGCTCGTCAGGCGACGAGCAGCGGAAGTAGTTCAACCAAATGGATGAGCCGAGCGAAACGCACAAAAGGACGGCTGTCGCGACATAAACTCTGCGAAGATTTTTCGGACGGACCAACAAAACCGCCGCGCTAAAGATAACCAAGAACGGCCAGCCAAAACTGACGATGCACCATGGCGTCTTGTATTTGACGTAGCTGTAGGCGATCAAGGTTCCCACGCCGTAGATCGCGAGATAACGCAGACTGAGGTTCTTAAATTTTTGGCAAAACACGCAAAGAATTAATCCGGCGAGCATTGGCAGTTCGTAACCAAAAAAGTCAGCCCGGCCGAATTCCAATGACGGTCCCATGATTTTGAACCAGTAATCCCATGGCTTCTCATGGCCGTGACCGGCCGCGCCAGTCTCGGTCCACGCCTTGAACGCCTGATACAGCCCTTTAACGCCACTCCAGTTAAAGAAAGTCCCCGAATAGAAAAATACGATCGCGGCAGCGCCCACACCGACGATCATTGCGAGATCGATCCAATGCCATGTTTGCTTTGCCGGCTTGGCATCTGGAACGCGGTTTAGAGCATGGGAAATGATCAGGACCGGAATGGCAATTACCGCGCAGGCGAGATGGATGGCATAGGTTTCCTTGGTCAGAATCATGCCGGCTATTCCCATGCCCGCATACCAGAGATACTTCAACGTGCCCGATCGCCATAGGCCGAGCAGTCCCAGGATGAACATCATCGAGAATAATTGCAGCCACACTTCGTGAATTGCGTAGCGCCCGTAGAACCCGAATCCGGGCGAGATCGCGATGGCCAGCGCCGCGATCCGGCTAACGGTTCGTCCCACCAACGGCTCGAACTTCAACGTCAGCCAGACGCAACCGATGCTCACTAGCACGACAGGCAACCGTATCGCCCACAGATTTCGGCCAAATAAACTCTGCGATAGCAGCAGGACATAAAAATGAAGCGGCCCGTGGTAATTGGTCGGGTCGTACCGGTAAAACCCATTCTTCATCACCTGATCGACAAACCAGCCGTTGATGCCCTCATCGAAATGCGGCGGCTTGATAGCGAGCAGGAAAAAGCGCAGAAACACTGCCACGCCCAGGATTGCCCACGGGACCCAGTCGGTTCCCGCCAGGCGAGCCCGGCACCGTTGGAGCAGATCGGGCACGCCCGCCATTGCGAAAGCAGATTCTACTGGCGCGCGTTGCTCGGCGCTGCTAGTACGCGCTGCCATGCGCATCCTTGTGACCGGTGGCTGCGGATTCATCGGGAGTAATTTTATTCGGTATATTTTACAACATTACAAGCCCGCGTACGTGACCAACGTCGATGTGCTCACCTACGCGGGCAACCTCGCCAATCTCGATGGCGTGGTCGAAGAACATGGCGAGCGTTACGAATTTTTCAAAGCCGATATTGCCAATGCCGACCTGATGGACGCGCTGATGACCGAGCATCAATTCTATGCGGTGATCAATTTCGCAGCAGAATCGCACGTGGACCGAAGCATCAACGATCCGCTCAATTTCATCCACACAAACGTCATTGGCACCAGCGTGCTGTTGGACTGCGCGCGCCGCCACGGCGTTCAGCGATTCATCCAAATTTCAACGGACGAAGTTTATGGCTCGCTTGGACCGGACGGCAAATTTACCGAACAGTCACCGCTCGATCCGAGTTCGCCGTATTCAGCCAGCAAAGCCGGCGCCGATCTTCTGGTGCTGGCTTCGTACAAAACGTACGGCCAGGAGGTGCTGGTGACCCGGTGCTCGAACAATTACGGCCCGTATCAGTTCCCGGAAAAATTGATTCCGCTCATGATCATCAAAGCGCTCCGCGAGGAACCGCTCCCGGTATATGGCGACGGCATGAATGTGCGCGACTGGATCCACGTGGACGATCATTGCGCCGCGATTGTGGCTGCTCTTTTTGAAGGCAAACCCGGGCAGATTTACAATTTCGGCGGCAACACCGAGATGGTGAACCTCGACGTGGTGAAAATGATTCTCGACAAGCTGGGCAAACCGCACAGCCTCATTTCTTTTGTGCCCGACCGGCTCGGCCACGACCGACGCTACGCGATCGATTCTTCCTTTGCGCAGCAGGAATTGAACTGGAAACCGCGCCACAGTTTCAAGGAAGAACTCAACGGGACCATCCAGTGGTACATCGACAATTCCTCCTGGTGGCAACCCTTGCTCGAGCGCGCGGGGCGGTACTAAAAGCACCGCCTTTGCAGTCTGTGCGGGCCTTTTAATGGTGTCGGGCCTGTCGGCACGCCTGTCTTAAAAGCAACTTCGTGAACGCCAGTGCGTCGCCGCGGAACACGACGAACCTGATCGCCTTCAACATCCCATCGAGCGATCCGGCTGCGACCCGACGACGCACGTTTGCACGATCGCGCTACCGATTGTCTGGCTCGATCAGGCAACTTTTGTTTAGGCCTAAACAGCCTGTGATCATCGATGGCTACACCCAACCAGGTGCAAGCCCGAACGCGCTCGCCACCGGCGATAATGCCGTCGTTCTGATCAAGATCATCGGCCAGCCTAATGGCGATTGGTTGATCCAACTTTGTTCTCCCTCAGGGTAGCAGAGTGCAACTCCGCTGGGCCCCACAGGGCACAGCCCTATGTTCCTCTTTTTAACGCTTCAACGCGTCGAAAATTGGCTGCGGGAAAATACCCAGCAAAATGGTAGCGATGATTAACGCGCTGATTGCGAATCGTGACAAGCCGTTCACAGGAATGTTATCCATCGTGGGCGCGGACTGCCAGTACATCGCGCGAACGACCTTGAGATAATAGTAAAAGCCGCAGCCAACCGTGATCACTCCGACAACAATGAGCGCGATCTGGCGCTGTAGGACTGCTGCGTAAAAGATGTAAAACTTTCCCAAAAAACCCGCCGTGAACGGGACCCCGGCGAGCGAAACCATCCCGATCAACATCGCAAATGCGAGAAATGGCGAACGCCTGGCGAGGCCGTCAAAATCGGAAATTTCTTCACCGGTTTGCTGGGCGACAATGATCAAGATTGCAAAGCTGAGAAGCGTCATCAGCAGGTAAGCGACAAGATAGAAAGTAACCGCGCGCACATCGAAACAGACAACGCCGATGAGCAGATAGCCAGCGTGCGCGATGCTGGAGTAAGCAAGCAGGCGCTTAAGGTTTGCCTGCGGCAGGGCGGCGAGATTTCCGTAAATCAATGTGAGCAGCGCGATCAGCACAATCAGGCGCTGCGTTTCCGGGAGAACCATGAACGGCTGCAAAACACGCAGTAACACGACGAAGCCCGCCGCCTTCGAACCGACAGAGAGATACGCAGTCACCGGCGTGGGTGCGCCTTGATAGACATCGGGCACCCAGATTTGGAATGGCACCGCGGCGATTTTGAAGCCGAGCGCAACCAGAACGAACACCATGCCCAACAATGCTGCGCTATGGTCGATTGTTGTAGTCCCGACGAGTCGGGATGCTGCCGGTGGCGAGATTGTCGCGCCCAAGCGGCCGGGATCAACGATCCCAGCTACAACGCCATGATTCGCTAACGCCTCGGTTATTCGCTGCAAATTCGTTTCACCGGTCGCTCCGAAGATCCAGGCGATCCCGAACACGAGAAAAGCCGTGGATAGCGCGCTGAGCACCAGATATTTCATTCCCGCTTCAAGAGTCATCGGATTGCGCCGGGTAAAGCTGACCAGCACGTAAAACGACACCGTTACCAGCTCGAGCGAGACAAAGATGAAGACGAAATCGATTGCGGAAACCAGGTACATCAATCCCGCACATGTGAAAACGGGGAGCGCAAAAAATTCGCCGAGACCTGGCATCAAGGAGCGACGGCTTCCCAGCCGTCGCGGGTCATCTTCTGGATGGCTGGGAAGCCGTCCCTCCTTGAGTTCCGCAAAGGAGCTGCGCACCGTCGGTGCGTAGTCAGTCATCATGATCAGCACGAAGATGGTCGTTAGGAGCGCGAATTGCTTGAAGAAGATCGCCACGCGGTCGGCCGTGTAAAAACTCCAGAAGCCTGCAGCTTGATTTGGCGCTGGAGAGGGAGCGATGAAGAAGCTCGCGAGAAGCACCACTGCCAGCCCGGCGATTGCGGCGAAGGCCAGAATGCGTTTGTCGAGTTTCGTGGCAAAGGCTTCCACCAGCAGGATCACCATCCCGAGCACCAGCACCGCGATCTCAAGCTCTGGCGCCGTGATCACCATTGCACCCATCTTATGATGTCATCCTGAGCGGAGCGAAGGATCTCTGGAAATTTCTGAATCGCTTGCCACGGAGATGACCAGAGATGTTTCGCTTCGCCCAACATGACAGCGCCGTTTGCGAGATAGATTCTCATTTATTCGCGGACAGATAGGCGCGAAACGTGGGCGCCACCATTCGCACAAAGGATTGCGGGAAAAACCCGTAGCAAAGGAGCGCTGCTACCAGCAATGTCACCGGCACATGCAACGCTGGTCGAAGATCCAGAAGTGATTTCCACTGTTCGCTTATTGCGCCCATGAACGCGCGGCGATAGGCGCGCAGCATGTAAACCGTCGAGATCACCACGCCCCAAAGCGCAAGCACAGTCGCGACCTGGAAAATGTGAAAGTGTCCGATGTCCCAGCCGTCCCGGAACGCGCCAAAGAAGATCATGATTTCGCCAGCAAAATTCGCGAAGCCCGGGAGCCCGACTGCAGCGAACACGCCGAGCCCGAAGGCAAGCCCCGCGAAGGGCATCACCTTGGCGAGCCCGCCAAGGTCATCGAAAGCCAATGTGCCCGTCCGTTTGCGTAACTCGCCCGCAAGTCCAAACAATAGCGCGATTGAAAGACCGTGAGCGAAAATCAAAACCACTGCACCCGTGGTGCCGAGAACGTTGGCGCTGGCGATCCCGAGGAAAATGTAACCCATATGCATCACGCTCGAGTAACCCAGCATCCAATCGAGGCGTTTCTGCGCGATTGTAACCAGCCCGACGTAAATGATGTTTCCCAGCAGCAGGACCACCAACAGAGTGGCCCAGTGCCGCGCGCCTTCCGGGAGCATGGGAATGGCCAGCCTCAACAATCCATAGAGTCCGAATTTTTTTAATACTCCGGCGTGCAACATTGCCGCGGGCGCCGGCGCAGCGGCGTACGCTTCCGGAGCCCACGTGTGAAACGGGAAAAGCGCGATAAGGATTCCAAACCCGATTAGCAGCAACAGGTACACGTGGCGTTGCGCGTCCACGGTGATTTGGCCCGAAGCGGCGGCAGTCTGCAACGCGCGAATGTCAAAGCTGCGCCAACCCAATGGAACGCTTTGGTAAAGCAAGATCAGGCCAAGCAGCAGAATGAAACTGCCAATCGCCAGATAGATTGTGATCTTCCAAGCCGCTGCGACGCGATTTGCACCGCCCCAGACACCGATCAACAAAAATGTGGGAATAAGCGCGAGCTCGTGAAACGCGTAAAAGAAAAACAAATCAATCGAGGCAAATGCGCCAATTGCGCCACCGGAAATCAACAAAAGACAGGCGTAGAACGCATTCTCGGATCTGTCGATCGCACCGGCGAACCAGATCGCAGCCAGCGTGACGATACTGCCGAGCAGCACCATGATCAGACTCAAGCCGTCAACGCCCGTGGTGAAGCTGAGTCGCCACTCGGGAGATATGGGAAACGAGGTGACGTGTTGGAAATTGCGTTGGCTGTAATCAAAAGACGCGAGTAGAAACAGCGCTGCTGCAAAAGTCAAAACCGACGCGGTCAATGCCGTCTTCCGCGCGGACGCGCCCATCATGATCGCGATGGCCGCGATAATTGGGCAGAAAATCGTCAACAGAACCATTAGTGGAAAACAGCAAAATAAATGAGCGCGACGATTCCGAGGCCGAACAGGAAGACGTAAGCCTGCAGATTTCCCACCTGAATCAGCCGCAGGAGAGCGCCAGTGCCCCAGGTTCCCCGACTGCTTCCGCCCACTGCGCTCGCGTCGATGATCCAGCGATCAGTGAAAGCTGATATGCGAGCGAGGAGTTCCTGTGTCCAGTAAACAAGCCAGCTGTAGAACTCGTCAAAATAGAACTTGTGGCGTAATAGCTGGAGATCGATCGGTTCGCTGGCCCGGTTGCGGTAAATAGCGATTGCCAGTCCACCCCCTACAATCAACGCGGCAATCGCAAGCGCGGGAACAATGATTGCCACTTCCTTTTCAATCGGGAGCGTGAGGAAGTTTCGCGTGAAAAATGCGAATCCGCCGAGCGTTGCCAGAATCGCGAGCACGATCAACGGCACAGTCATGACCGGCGATGATTCGCGGCTTTCGCTGGCGCTCTCAGTCCGGGCGTCGCCGAAGAAAACAATGACGAGCAGGCGAATCACATAGAAGGCTGTCAGGAACGCCGTGAACAATGCGACGGCGAAGATCGGCACGTTACGTTCGTACGCGAGCACGAGAATTGCGTCCTTGCTGAAAAATCCGCTGAACGGCGGACAGCCAATCAACGCTAGCGCGCCCGCAGCGAAAGTGACAAATGTGATCGGCAGTTTTAGGCGAAGCCCGCCCATGTTCCAGATGTTCTGTTCATGATGCAGCATCACGATCACGGATCCGGCGGCGAGGAACAGCAGCGCTTTAAAAAACGCGTGGGTAAACAGATGGAACATGGCCGCGTCATTTGAAGCCAGGCCCACAGCCATGATCATGTAACCGAGTTGCGAGAGCGTGGAGTAGGCGAGAATGCGCTTGATATCGTCCTGCTGCGTCGCAATCAACGCAGCCATCACTGCGGTGATGGTGCCGATCCATGCAACGACCAGAAGCGCAGCCGGCGAAGTCTGGATAACGAAGGCCACACGCACCAGCATGTAAACGCCAGCTGCAACCATCGTCGCGGCGTGGATCAACGCAGAGATTGGAGTAGGGCCTTCCATTGCGTCCGGCAACCAGACATGCAGCGGAAATTGTGCTGACTTTCCAACCGCTCCGCAGCAAATCAGAAGCGCCGAAATTGTCAGGAACGCGGGATGATTCGTTAGGCCGGACATCCGCGGCGCAATCTCGGCGAACACGACCGAGCCAGTAGCTATCCAAATCATCAGGATTCCGATCATGAATCCGAAATCACCAATGCGCGTCGTAATGAACGCCTTGTTCGCCGCGTCGGCGGCGGCATCGCGATAGAACCAGTGGCCGATCAACAAATACGAAGTGAATCCGACCAATTCCCAAAAGATGAAAAGCATGACGAAATTGTTCGCGAGCACGATCCCGAGCATAGCGAACATGAAGAGCGACAGCGCCGCGAAATAACGGGACTTGCCTTCATCATCCCGCATGTAACCCAGCGAATAGACGTGGATAAGCGCGCCGATACCGGAGACCAGAACCGTCATCATCCTGCTCAACTGATCCAGCGTCAGACCCAGCGGGACTTGGAAAACGCTGCCAATGCCGATCCATGTGAACTCCGCGGCAGCGCTGGTTCGATGTGTAAAGATTAAACAACTGCAGATAAAACTTACAAAGACCGCGGCGACTGAGATCGCACTGCTCAACGTTTTCCACCGAAGCGTAAACAGCGTGATCACAGCCGCGCTAACCAGCGGCGCGAGGAGAATTAGCCACGGAAGAATTGAGTTCATCAGATTGGTAATGACGAAATCCAAATGACGAATGACGAAGGAATGACGAAGTCCGAATGACGAGCTCGTCCGTACGCGAATCGCCCCTTTTCGTCATTCGTCATTGGTGCTTCGTCATTGATTGGTGTTTGGTGGGGCTAAAATTTCAGGGTGCTGATGTCTTTGACATCCGTTGTTTGCCTCGCGCGAAACAGGGCAACGAGAATGGCGAGCCCCACCGCGACTTCCGCTGCGGCCACGGTGATGACGAAAAAGACGAACACTTGGGCGTTGTAGTTTGGAAGGCCGCTTGGACCGACTCGGAATCGGGAAAAAGCAACGAGCGACAAGTTTGCCGCATTCAACATCAGCTCTAAAGACATCAGAATGATTATCAGATTGCGTCGCAACATCACGCCGGCAAACCCGATCGAGAAAAGAATGCCGCTTACGATGAGATAATGGCCAAGTGTAATCATCTTATCGAAGCTCGCGTTTGCTCAAAAGGACCACGCCAATGGTGGCCACCAGCACCAGAACACCGACGATCTGAAATGGCAGATTGTAATTACTGAAAAGCAGTGCGCCGATGTTTCGAACATCGTCGATAGTCGATCCCGGCAGCGGTGGAAAAGTTTTCCGTGCAGGGTCAAAGCGACTGATCACCAAAAAAATCTGGATCAACAACGCAAGCGCGACCGCCACGCCGCCAGCCAGGGCAAGCCAGTTGATCCGCCGTTCCTCTTCCGCCCGCAGGTTCAGCAGCATGATGATGAAAAGAAAAAGGACCATCACTGCGCCCGCGTAAACCAGCACTTGGATGATGCCGACAAAAAAGGCGTCGAGTGACATGAAGAGCGCCGACAGTCCAAGGAACGAAACGACCAGGCTAAGCGCGCTGGCCACCGGATTGCGATTGACGACCACGGCCGCGCCGAAAATCACAGTCAGCAATGCAAAAATCCAAAATAGAAACGGGGACATCGGTTATCGGAGTAACGGAGTGGTGGAGTAATGGAGTAATGAATTTGCGGTTCTGACCAGCACTCCAACACTCCAATACTCTAATACTCCAGTATGGCTCATTTCTTCTCGTTCCATTTCAAGACAACGCCGTGCATCACTCCCCCGATCTCGAGCAGTTTCTCCTTGTGATGCACCATGTCCGCGCGAGTGAAGCCGGTGATGGCGTAATCTTTGCGCAGAAAAATCGCCTGCTCGGGGCAAACCTCCTCGCACATGCCGCAGAAAATGCAGCGGATCATGTCGATATCGAACGCGTCAGGATATTTCTCGACCTTCGCGAATCGGTCAGTCGAAGGAATCTCGCCGGGAATGATTTTGATCGCTCGCGGCGGACAAATGAATTCGCAGAGCTGACACGCGACGCAGCGCACGCGCCCATCCGCGTCGCGCACCAGCGCGGGTGCACCGCGGTAATGGTCCGGCAGGTTAGCGTCCCATTTTTGCTCGGGATATTGCATGGTGACCTTGGTGCGCCCGAGCAGCATGTTCTTGAAGTGCTTAAACGTGATGGCCAGACCGGCGACGATGGCGGGCAGATACAACCGCTCGCGCCAGCTCAAATTCGGTCGTGGAACGGTGATCGCCATGGCTAGAATGACGAATGACGAATGACGAATGACGAATCAATGACGAAGCACGAATGACGAACGTGTCGATACGCGAATCGCGCTTTTTCGTCATTCGTCATTTGGGTTTTCTTCGTCATTCTGTCATTCGTCATCAGCTCCGGTAAAATGGGATGATCGCGGCGACGAGGAAGATATTTACCAGTGCGATCTCGAAGAAGAACAGCCAGCCCAAGCGCATGAGCTGGTCGTAGCGGAACCGAGGGAACGTCCAGCGCACCCACATGAAAAAGAAAATCATGACCGCGACCTTCGCGAAGAACACGGCGATGTTGATCAGGCCAAAGATCCAGCCATGCGAGCCGTCGGGAATGCCGGGAAAATGCCAGCCGCCGAAAAATAATGTCACGATCACCGCCGAGCCGGTGATCATTGCGGCATATTCGCCGAGAAAATAGAGGGCGAACTTCATCGAACTGTACTCGGTATTGTAGCCGCCGGCGAGCTCCTGTTCAGCTTCAGGCAGATCGAACGGCAGACGGTTTGTCTCGGCGAACATCGCGATCATGAACACGAGGAAGGAAATGATCATGGGAATAGCGAGCAGCCATTTCCAAGGGTTCGCCCAATCGCCGACAAACGGCGCGATGAACCAGCCGTGCTCGATCTGATAACGCACGACACTGGTCAGCCGCAAACTTCCCACAACTAGAAAGACCGGAACCACAGCGAGCCCGAGCGAAAGCTCGTACGAGAGCATCTGCGCGCTGGAACGGATTCCGCCGAGGAACGGGTATTTTGAATTCGACGCCCAACCGCCGATGACGATGCCGTAAACGCCCAGAGACGCGATGGCGAACACAAACAGAATGCCAACATTCACATCCGCAATCACCATCGGGACGCCGAACAGAGTGCTGCCAAACGGCACGACTGCGATTGTGATGATGGCCGGCATTACCGCCAGACACGGGGCGAGCCAGTAATAAAACGTATTCGCGGCGCGCGGCGTGAAATCTTCTTTCAGCAGCAACTTGAACATGTCCGCGATCGGCTGAAACAGGCCGGCCGGCCCCACCCGATTCGGTCCCAGCCGGTCTTGAATGAATGCGCTTACTCGCCGCTCCGCGTACACCGCGTAGGAAACCATCGGCAAAATCACCACGAAAAGGATGCCGAGGATTTTCAATAGCGAGGTGATAATGAAAAGAGAGTCCATTCGGTCTTGCAGCTCTACTCTGTTGCAACAGCTGCGTATTTACAACGTGCGATCTTTCTCCCCTGCGGCGTAACACAGGCATCCTGCCTGTCTCGTCGAACGAGCATCTTGCTTGGTCGCGGGAACCAGCAGGCTAGGAAGCCTGCGCGACCTGTCAGGCTGGAAGCCTGAGTTACGACCTTGCTGGCCGGGCGGCGCGGCGTGCAGCCTGAACGGCGATTGCTTGCTCGATTGCTTCTTCGTCGACAGGATGCGTCGGTGGCAGTTCGTCCATTTGCAAGATGTGCACGCCTAGCTCGCCGATTTTGGCGAAGGTCAAGCCGTCAAATTGCGGGACGGTTTCGCTGATTCGGCGAAAAACATCATCGACAGACGAAACTGAGTCGCCTCCGCCGATTGCCTGGAGCAAATCACGCAAGATCTCCCAATCATCGCGCGCATTTCCGGGCGGGCGAACGGCGCGATTCAGTCGCTGCAGCCGGCCTTTGCCGTTGACCATCGAGCCGCGTTTTTCGGCAAAACCGCATGCTGGAAAAACGACCGTCGCTTTTTCAGTCGCGTCATTTGGCAAAATATTCATGACGATAAACACGGGGAGCTGCGCGAGTTGTTCGACCGGTATGCCCAAGTGCATCGTGTTTTCTTTCAAGATCACCAGCGCTTTGATTTGTCCGGATTTCACCGCGTCGGCAATTCCCATGAGTTTGGCGCCCGGCTCGGATGCCGACCCTAGAATCAGCCGCGCACCGTTTGTATTTGGGTTTCGGTCTTTGCTCAGCAAAATGTCATCGCCGGGACCGCGCCGCGGGACAACGTCGATCAACTGGACTCCTAATGAGTTCGCCACCTGCGACGTAAGCCAGAGCTCTTCATTGGTCATGCGTCCAGAAGCAATGATGGCAATCTCAGGCCCGGAAAATTGTTTTAGCTCGAGCGCGGCTTGTGTGATTGCTGTTGGCCAATCCGCAGGAACGAGTTTTCCCTCGGAACGAATCTGCGGCTCGAGCAAACGGTTTTCGGCTTCGAGGAATTTAAAATTCAGGCGCCCGTAATCACACATCCAACAGGAATTGACGTGATCGTTTTCGCGCGGCGTTTGCCGGTAGATCACGTCCTCACGCGTGCCGATGATGGTGTTGCAACCCGTGGCGCAACTGGTGCAGATGCTCTTGGTCTCTTTCAGGAACCAGACGCGCATTTTGAAACGGAAATCGGTCGAGGTGAGCGCGCCCACCGGGCAGATATCGACCGTGTTGAGAGAATAATTATTTTCCAGTCGCTTACCGGGATGCGCGGTCAGCACGGTGTAACTCCCGCGATCAACGAAGCCCAGCACGTCGTCGTGCGCGATCTCCTGACAAAAACGGATGCAGCGCGAGCAGAGAATGCAGCGCTCGTCGTCAAGCGTGACACGCGGCCCGAGCACGACATTTTTCGGTTTCTTCACTTTGTTTTCGAAAAAACGCGATTGGCTCGTGCCGAAATCGACGCTGAACTCCTGTAACTGGCATTCGCCAGCCTGATCGCAAATCGGGCAGTCGAGCGGATGATTGATAAGGAGAAATTCCATCACGCCGCGCTGGCATTCCTTTACCAGTGGCGAATTGGTGCGCACGCCCATTCCATCGGCGACATCTTGGGCGCAGGAAATTTGCGGACGCGGCATCCAGTTGATGATCGGTTTGCCATCGGCGCCCAGCTCCGGCTTGCGATCCGGACCCAGCTTGGGAAATCCCATTTCGATCAGGCACATCCGGCAATTTCCCGGTGAACTGAGCTTTTTGTGATAGCAGTAGCGCGGCACATAACTGCCGGCCTGCTCGCACGCCTCAATCACGCGCGTGCCTTTCGGGAATTGATGCCAGACGCCGTCGATCTGGACATTAAACATTGGGGACGATGAAACCTGCTCGGCCATTATGTTTTCGTGCTCCTAATCGTGCTCGTGCTCTTAATCGTAACCGAAAGACGTCGATCACGATCACGAGTATGAGCACGAGCACGAGGCTTCATTCAAATCGTTCCTTTCGCGCCAGCTTTTTCCCACCCGGGATCGTGCGCCATGGGAAGAGTGGGAATTAATTCCTCTTCAATTAGTTCTTCCGGCGTGTACTCAGGTGGAAGGGGTGGGGGGAGGGGTTTTTGAGCACGCGCGGCAAATTCCTCCGGAAATTTTTCGACGAAACTCTGCGTTGGCCACGCGCACGCTTCGCCGAAAGCGCAGATGGTGCGTCCGGCAATGTTGTCGCCGACGGTCTTGAGTGTTTTCGGATCTTCCACCACGCCGCCGCCGCGCAACATGCGATCGGTGATTTTCTGCATCCAGAGCGATCCTTCCCGGCACGGCGTGCACTGGCCACAACTTTCGTGCGCGTAAAACTTGTTGATGTTGTTCAACACCCAGACCATGTCGCGGGAATCGTCCAGCACGATCACGCCGCCCGACCCGGCCATGGAACCAGCTGCCGTCAGGGAATCGAAGTCCATCGGGATTTCATCAATTGACATTTCTCGTTCAACCACCGACCCATCCGGCTGCTTTTCCTTGATCTTGAATCGTTCATCGGCGCGCAAAACTTTTGCAGAACTCCCGCCGGGAATGACCGCCTTTAATTTCCGTCCCGGTTTTAAGCCGCCGGCCATTTCGTAAATCAACTGGCCCATCGTCACCGCGCCGACCTCGATTTCGAAGTAGCCGGGCCGCTGCACGTCGCCGCTCACACAGAGAATCCTTGTGCCGGTGTTGTTAGGCCGGCCAAGCTTCGCGTAGTCTGCGCCGCCCATGGCGATGATGTGTTTCACGTGGCAGAGCGTTTCCACGTTGTTAACGATGGTGGGGCACATGTAAAGACCGAGCGCTGCCGGAAAATATGGCGGCTTGATTCGCGGATAACCGCGTTTGCCCTCCAGCGATTCGATCAAGCCGGTTTCTTCTCCGCAAATGTACGCGCCTGCGCCGCGATGAACGTAAACTTCACCATCGAATCCGGAGCCGAGAATGTTTTTTCCAAGAAAATTGTGCTCGCGCGCTTCTTCGATGGCGCGTGCGAGGATTTTCGCGCCTTCCGGGAACTCGCCGCGTATGTAGATGTAGGCGGTGCGCGCATTGAGCGCGTAACAGGAGATCAAAATTCCTTCCAGCAACTGATGCGGATCTTCGTGGATGATATAGCGATCTTTGAATGTACCCGGCTCGGATTCATCGGCGTTGCAAATCAGATAGATTGGCCGTTTGTCGTCCGGTTTGATGAAGCTCCATTTAAGACCGCAGGAAAATCCGGCTCCGCCGCGTCCGCGCAGTCCGGAGTTTTTGACCTTGTTGACGATCTCGCTACGCGACAAGGTCAGCGCTTGCTTCAATTGTTCGTAACCGCCATCGCGCAAGTAACAATCGATATCGGTCGTCCAGCCCGGACGTCCGACGTTTTTGTAAATCAAGCGGTGTTCGAGTGAATGCGGCGGCCACTGCCGAGGAGCGGCGGTCTCTAGTCCGCCGTTTGTGGCTGGGCGGCCTGAAGAACGCCCTTCCTTGATTAGGTCGGTCGCGGAATGTGGATCGACCTTTTCGTGTAGTTGTTCTCCGATCATGCACACCGGCCCGGTGTGGCAGCTTGCGAGACATTCGACAAACTCGACGCTGTAATTTCCGTCGGCGCTGACGGAAATGGGATTATGCATTCCCTCGCCGTCAGATGGCCGTTGGATTCCAAGTCTCGCGCACAAATTCTCCATTAGCTTGAAGCTGCCGGCCATCGCGCAACTCAGTGTGCGACAGACGCGAATGTGTGTTTTGCCTGGCGGCTCCTGTCGAAACATTGGATAAAACGTGACCAGTTCGAGAATATTGATCGGTTGCAAACCAAGCTTGTTCGCGATCCAGAGAACCGCTTCGTCACTGATGAACCCAAAGTGTTCCTGCCACAGATGCAGCAGCGGCATCGCCGCGCTTTTCCGGTGTTCGCTCGGATAGCGCCCGATTGCTTCGTCCATTTTCTGCCCGAGCTCGGCGGGAACGGAGATGTTTGTCGAGGCGGTCATATGAGAAAGTAATCTCGCGCGGTCAGAGGCAGCAAATCACGTTGCGACGTGACGCGGGCAATCGTCTGCGACTCTTCAGGGGCAGACAGGATTGTCTGCTTCATGTTGGAGCTGCGTCAATCCCTTAACGTGCTGTCTTTCGACTGTACTTTGTCGTCCTTGAAAACGACCGTGACCGTGTCTTTGCCCTGCTGATAAACGTAGGTGGTCTTTTTCATGATCACGAAATCGTCGGTTTTAAGCGAAGTGGGCGGGCCCAGAATCGATTCCACCTGCTTTTTCGACATGCCTTCCGTCACCTGATCGACGTTCGCTTTTGTGATGCGTTTGCTGGAACAGGAAACTCCGAGTGCGAGGACGAGCATGAGCGCCAATCGCATGATTGTCAAAATGACGAATGACGAATGGCGAATGACGAATGAATGACGAGGCACGAATGACGAGTCGTTGCCTCGCAGCTCTCCAGTAGTTCCGTGTTTCGTCATTTGGATTTCCTTCGTCATTCGGTCATTCGGATTTCGTCATTCCGCTCATCTGTCGCATTCTCCCATGACGAAGTCCAGATTGCCCAGCACTGCGGGCACGTCGCTTACCATGCAACCCGGCAGAAGCTCGGGGAGGATGCTGAGGTTCACAAACGATGGCCCGCGAATTTTCAAACGATACGGCACCCCGCCCCCTCTGCTGTTGATGTAAAAGCCAAGCTCGCCTTTGGGATTTTCGGCTGCGACATAAACTTCGCCCGGTGGCGCGTCGAGTCCCGCCGTCACCACGATGAAATGATGGATGAGCTCCTCCATCTTGGTCATGACTCGCGACTTCGGTGGCGTCATGTTCTTCCAATCCGAGACGTTTATTGGGCCGCCGGGAAGTTTATCGATCGCTTGCCGCAGGATCCGCACGCTTTGCCGCATCTCCTCGATGCGCACCAGATAACGATCGTAACAATCGCCTGCACTGCCAATCACCACGTCGAAGTCGTACTGGCCGTAATCGAGATACGGATGTTTCCGCCGCAAATCGTGTTCGATCCCGCTTCCGCGCAAGTTTGGGCCGGAGAGGGCATAAGCAATCGCGCGCTCCTTCGAGATGACGCCAACGTCCCTGGTGCGATCCACGAAAATTTTGTTCCGGGTCAGCAGCCTGTCGCACTCGTTCAGGCTCGGCTCGAAATCGTCGAGGAATTTTTTCAGTTGTGGAATGAACTGCTCCGGCAAATCACGGATCTGCCCGCCCACGCGCGTGTAGGAAGTGGTAAATCGCGCGCCGGTGAGCAGCTCGAAAAGATCATAAAGTTTTTCGCGCTCGGTGAACGTGTAAAGGAAAACCGTCATCGCCCCAAGATCGAGCGCCATCGCGCCGAGCCCCAGCAGGTGCGAGGAGATGCGCGAGGTTTCGCAGCAAATGGTGCGAATGGCTTTTCCGCGCGGCGGAATGTCCCAGCCCATGAGTTTTTCCACCGCCAGCGCATAGGCCACGTTATTTGACAGCGGCGCGAGATAATCGAGCCGATCGGTGTACGGGACGAACTGATTGTACTGCATGTTCTCGGCAATCTTTTCGTCGCCGCGATGCAGAAACCCGATGTCCGGCGTGGCCCTAGTAATGATCTCGCCGTCGAGCTCCAGCACCAGCCGCAAAACGCCGTGCGTCGCCGGGTGCGACGGCCCCATGTTGAGCACCATTTTCTCGCCGATGTCGTCCTCAGGCTGTTGCAGCGCCGCATCCGCCGCGGCTACGCGCGTGACCGGATCGGGCGATTCAATTTCGCGCGTCGTGAATGGCATGGGATTGGACAGTTGATTTACGCTGCCGAGTGAATCACTGCGCGCAAGCGATTTCAGTACGCTTTTCTTGGTAGGGCGCGACCGCCGGGCGCGCCACAACGTTCAATGGACGGCTCGGCGATCCGTCCCTACCATTTGGTATTGAATCGGGCGTACCGGGCAACGATGGTGAAAACCGCATGAAGAAAATCGCGCTGCTTTTCGCCGGCCAAGGCGCGCAAGTCGTCGGGATGGGCCGCGATCTGGCGGAACAGTTCCCTACGGCAGCCGAACTGTTTCAGAAAGGCGATGACGTTCTCGGGCGGAGCTTGAGCGAAATTGCCTGGAGAGGGCCGCTCGATGCATTGACCAGGACATCGAATTGTCAGCCTGCGCTTTTCGTTCACGGGCTGGCGTGCTGGTCGGTCTTGCGCGAGCTCGCTGGCAATTTTCCCATCGGCGGCGCGGCGGGCTTGTCGTTAGGCGAATTGACTGCACATGCCGCGGCGGGCACATTCGATTTTGCGACGGGGATCAAACTCGTGGAGAGGCGCGGTGAATTCATGGACGAAGCCTGCGCCGCGACCTCGGGCGCGATGGCGGCAATGATCGGCGGTGCAGAAAACGATGTGCGCCGGCTGGCTGCTGATGAGGACGTCGATGTTGCGAACATTAACGCTCCCGGGCAGATCGTCATTTCGGGCGAGCGCGCGAAAGTGGAAGCAGCGGTCGGTGTTGCCCGTGAGTACGGAGTTCGCCGCGCAACGATGCTGAATGTGGCGGGCGCATATCATTCCCGCTTGATGGAAAGCGCATATGAAAAACTTGGCGCTGCGCTCCAGCACGTTCCGGTGCAACCGCCGCGGTTTCCTGTAATCAGCAACGTGACCGGGGCGGAGGTCAGAACGCCGATTGAAATTTGCCGCACCTTGCAGGATCAGGTCACCGGCACAGTGCGCTGGCTCGATTGCATGGAGCGGCTAGTCGAATTGGGCTGCGATTTTTTCGTTGAACTGGGACCGGGCGGGGTGCTGTCAGGACTGTTGCGGCGCACGCGGAAAAACGCTGATTTAATTTCAGTCAGCGATGCCGAGTCGATTCGGAAGTGCGCGGAGAGAATTGCCGCGCAGAATTAGCCTCCTGGGATTAAACGGAGATGGCGCTGGAAGCCACAATATCAACTATCCGACCTGCATCTTCACGGCACCGGTCGATCGCCCAACGCGGCGCTGATTATTTTGGCATGTCGGGACCGGCGGAGTTCATGGCCGCCGTGAGTCTTTTCCTGCTCATGGTTGTGTTCAAGCTCGTTAGTATCATGCGGTTCAAATTCGACAGTGACGAGTCACAGCATATGCATGTCATCTGGGCGTGGGCCCGCGGCTTCGTTCAATACCGCGATGTGTTCGATAATCATATGCCCCTCTTCCAAATAATTTTCGCGCCGATTTTTGCGCTGATTGGCGACCGGGCAACCATTCTTTACTGGATGCGCTTCATCCTTTTGCCGATGTACTTTGTCGGCGCGTGGTGCACTTATCGAATTGGGGAATTACTTTTTTCCCGGCGCGCCGGAGTCTGGGCGGTGATCTTGGTCGGTCTCTATGCCTTGCATCATTTTACTTCACTCGAATTTCGGACTGATAACCTGTGGGCGCCGCTGTGGCTTTTGTGTGTTACAACGCTACTCAGCCAGGCGCTGACAATGCGCCGAGCGTTGGTCGGAGGCCTTTTGCTTGGGTTTTGTTTCGGCATCTCGATGAAGTCGATTCTGTTGCTCCTCGCGCTTTTAGTCAGTGCAACTATTGCGCTCTTCCTGGTGAGGAGAAAACAGCTTGGCCAATCATGGTCGCATTTGGCGTGTTGCGCCGCGGCATTCCTGGCTGCGGTCACTCTCGTTCCGGGCATCATCGCCGCAGCGTTCGCGCTCGCTGGTCTGTGGCGCGATTTTCGTTATTGCAATTTTGACCACAACATTCTGTCGAGTCTCGATGCCAAATATCATCCAGCCTGGTGGATCATCGTTTTTCCAGTGGTCTTTCCATTTGCGATTTATGCTGCGCGCCTAATCGTTCGCGCCACTCCCGAGCCGGCAGTGGCCTTCCGGCGCGCTTTCATCTTTCTCATCTGCGGTTTTTATGTGCTAGCGCTGCGCAGCTTCTGGAAGATTCTGATGCGGCAGGATTACCTTCCGTTCTATCCTCTCGCATTCGTATTTATTAGCGGAATCTTGCTTGCTTTTTCTTCTCACCTGGCGAGATCCGACCTGCGTGCCAGCAATTATCTGCGCCGAGTTCCTTTGCCGGCCTTTGTCGCTCTCGCTGAATTTTTTCTGGTGCTTGCGACGCCTCGATTTTGGATCAACAGCCCGCAAGTCGAGGCGAACTTGCTCCGCAGCGTTTTGAGATTGACCGACCCCGGCGATTACGTTCTCGATTGCAAAGGCGAAACCATCTTTCGGCAGCGCTGTTTTTGGCCGGTCATGGAATCGATTACATTGGAGCGTCTCAACCGAGGTCTTCTAGCCGACGATGCTGCCGAGCGAGCTGTTGAGACTCACACGTGTGTCGCGGTCATGATGGGGCGAATGCCTCGCAAGGCGGAGCAATTTATCTGGGAAAATTATATTCCCGTCGGCAACGATTTGGAGGTAGCCGGCAGGTTTTTGAAATCCTCTGCGACCGACAACAGACGGATGGACTTCGCAGTGGTCATCCCGGCCTCTTATGAGATTGTCGCCCCAGATGGGCCGGTAGAAGGAATGCTGGACGGGAAGCCGTATGATGGCGCACGGTTTCTCGCGCCGGGCGAACACACTTTTGTGCAAACGTCATCCAGAACACAACTCGCTCTTCTCTGGGCCAAGGCGGTGGCTCGGAACTTTATTCCTGTAAAATTCTCCCGCTCGCCGGCAAAAGGATAGGAGTTCCGGCGTTGCCTTTGGCTGCACTTCTGCTAGAGGACTAGCCGTGCTGATTCCAGCCTTTACATCGCGTTCTCGCTTATTGCTATTCGCGCCGCATCCGGACGATGAATCGCTCGCATGCAGCATTCTTCTGCAACGGGCAGTTCGGGCCGGCGTAGCTGTTCGTGTCGTCTATGTTACGGATGGCGACGATAATCCCTGGCCGCAACGCCTGCTCGAACGCAAGTGGCGCTTGAGCGCAGCCGACCGCAGACGTTGGGGAAGATTGCGACGCACAGAGGCGCTGGCGGCGTTGCGTGTTCTTGGCGTGAATAGTTCGGCCGCGCGTTTTCTGGCCTTACCCGATCAAAAATTAACCGCCATATTAATGTGCAATGGTCAATCTGCGCTCGAACGCTTCGCACCAATCATCGTTGATTGGGAGCCGACAGACCTTCTGGCGCCGTCGATTTCTGATACGCATCCCGACCATAGCGCGCTCGCGGTAATGCTTCGGCTTGTCTTGAGCGAATCTTTTTCGGAAGTGGTAGCAACCGGACAGATGGCTGTTTGGAGTTATGCTGTTCACGGCAGGAGCTCCGCGTTCCTTGATCGCGCAGAGACGATCTGCCAATCCCGCCTAGAAGCAGCGACTAAACTTCAGGCAATTCGCTGTCATAAAACGCAGCTCAAATTATCGAGGAAACGGTTTCTCGGATACGCTGGCCGGCCGGAGCGCCTGATTAGGCTTTACGCATGCGATAAAACCATCGGCGATGGCTCAATCGTTTCAGTCTTCAGGCTGCCTCGTTCGCTTCGCGTGGAGGTGCGGTTCTCGCCCAAAGCGATGCGTCTGTCCGAATCGACACTTTTTGTCTTGGGACGCGATGACGCCGGCGCCTTGCGTTGTGTGAGGATGCGCGTGCCCGCCCGATCTTCACGCGTTGAAATTCTGGACTCGGCGTCGCTGGGCTACGTCGCCGGGGCACGATATTATGGCAACGCTTTCGCAGGCCAATTCACCATTCCGGTCTCCATTTTTTCATCCGCGCGCGCCATTTTTGCTAAACTGGAACGCCGGTCGTGGTTCTTTGATGAAGCGGGCTGGCTGGAAATCCCGCCGACTGCGTCCCAGCCGATTACAGAGGCGCACCGTGATCAGGTAGAAGCTGGCCTGGCGACCATTCGTTAGGCGCGAGCCAGTCGCCGGCTCGATTGGGGCTGCTGTGCAATCGACAATTGCATGGCGCTGCCGTAGTTTTGCACACATGAAATTGCAGGAGCGTTTGGATTCCGATTTGAAAGAGGCCATGCGCGCCAGAGACACAACGAAGCTTGGCGTTCTGCGCATGCTGAAATCGGCTTTGAAATACGCTGCCATTGCAAAATCAGGAACAGAAGCCGAACTGAGTGACCCTGAGGCCGCGCGAGTCATCCGCAAACAAGTCAAGCAACGCCAGGATTCCATCGAGAGCTTCGAAAAAGGCGGGCGCGCGGAACTGGCCGAAAAGGAAAGAGAAGAGTTGTCGATTTTGAATGCGTATTTGCCGCAGGCAATGAGCGCTGACGAACTGGCAAAAGTTGTGCGCGAAACCATTTCGGAAGTTGGCGCGACATCAAAGGCGCAGATGGGCGCAGTGATGAAAGCATTGCAGGCGAAAGTCGCGGGTCGAACGGACGGCAAGACGCTGAGCGCGGAAGTGCAAAAGCAACTGCAGTGAAGAAAACATCGAACGCCCAGCGCGGAACACCCAACGCCGAATTGGTGCACTCTGAATTTAACGTTGGGCGTTCGATGTTGAATGTTGGGCGTTTCTTTTCTTGCTCATGCTAACGGCGATCCTTGTCGCTGCGGGGAATAGCGAGCGCATGGGCTTCGATAAATTGTTCGCGACGATTGCCGGCAAACCAGTCATCGCGCACGCGATACGCGCATTTGAGCGCGCCGGCTCGGTCGATGGAATCATCGTCGTCGGCCGGGAAAACCGGCACGCTGAAATCAAAACGATCGTTCGCGATGAAAATTTCAAAAAGGTTCGGTCGATCATTCCGGGTGGCAAAGACCGTCAGGATTCCGTCCGCGCTGGCGTGGAATATCTGGATGCAGCTGCACGATACGTCGCGGTGCACGACGCCGCGCGGCCGCTGGTTACTTCGGAGCAGATCGAGCGAGTCTTCGAGCAGTCCCGCGTTCACGGCGCGGCTGCCCTGGCAGAGCCAATCAACGAGACTGTAAAACGCGCAGATACCGCTCTTCTGGTAACCGACTCGGTGGATCGACATCAACTGTACGCGATGCAAACGCCGCAGATTTTCGAGCGGCAGTTGATCGATGACGCCTATCGCGCCGTTTATGCAGACGCTGTTTCGGTAACGGACGAGGTTTCAGCAGTCGAGCGACTCTGTCGCAAGGTACTTCTCGTTCTCAACGATGATTTCAATTTCAAAATCACTTATCCGCGCGACCTGCCGCTGGCGGAGTTTGTGCTCACACAACGGGCGGCGAAGCCTGTGGCAAATTGACTCTCCCTCCTCAACGGCGCAACGTCAGCGTCCCATGGCGAGACGCTCGGCGAGGAGCTGCGGCAGGCCTGCTTTGGCAATCTTCTCTTGCGCCGTCGCCAGATCATATTTTACCCGCAACAGTTCGACCAGATTGTTCTCAACATCGTAAATGCAATAGGCCGCGCGCCAATTTCCGTCGCGTGGTTGCCCGACGCTGCCTGCGTTGATGAAATACTTTGTGGCTGGCTCGATGTGCACGTGGCCGGTTCGCTCCTGCCGGACGCCTTGATCCCGAATGAATACCGTGGGCAGATGCGTGTGGCCGAAAAAACAAACGGCGGTGCGCTGATAAGTGAAACTTGCGACGGCGTCGAGGTTGTTAAAAACGTAGCCCCATCCGCCGGGCGTATCGAGCGTGGCGTGCACGATCGTAAAACCGTGCACCTGCCTTTGTAACGGCAAACTGCGCAACCATTCCTTGTCCTCTTCCGTCAGAGTGTCGCGGGTCCACTGAATGGCGCGCTCGGCCAGTTCGTTGAAACGTTCCGAAGACGCGGAAAGCGTTGCCTCCTCGTCGTGATTGCCTTTTACCACGGGGCAACCCAGTTCGCGGACGCGCTCTATGCATTCGCGCGGATTGGCGTTATAGCCGACCACGTCGCCCAGGCACACAAACTGGGTGCAACGACGTTGCCGCGCGTCCGCCACGACTGCTTCGAACGCTTCGAGGTTCGCGTAGATATCACTGAAGATTGCAAAACGCATTACAGTTAAACCCCTAAAGGGTTAGAACGTTACAATTGAAATCGCCTCGTCGCCGCAAAAAGTTAACTCGGGAGCCTTTCGCGAGTCGATTCGACGATCTTAATTATTTGGTGATTTTGCCTAGTTTATCGGGAATTCGCTGTTCCTGCGGGATTCCAAGTTTTTCTTCGAGGACCTTCAGCCGCTTAATCAACGTAGGCAGCCGTTCCTTCGGGCCCTCGTCATAGAGGCTGCGCAGCCGCTCGTACGCCTCGCGCTCGTGTCCGTCGCAGTAAGAAAGCTCGTACGCGGAGAAACGCCTGTCGAAGGTGGGCGCTCCGGGGAGGACTGCTGCCTTCGCGTAATATTCAGAAGCGCGCAGGTGGTCTTTATATTTTTCCTTGTATAGCCGGGCAAGCGCTTCATACAGATCGGGGCGATCGGGATTGTTCTTTATTCCGCGCTCGAGGAAATCCTTGCCCAGAGCAAAATATTCACGCTGCGCTTTGACTCGCAGCGCAAGGCGCGGCTGGGTCTGATCGTTCATGGCTGCGACGCTCGCGTTCCAAGCCATGTGCCAGGCCGCTGTATCCCAAAACAGGAGCATCCGGGGTTGGAGCGTGGTGATTTGCCGGAACAGTAATAACATGCGGCCCCATTCGGTGTTTTCCCATGCCGTGTACGCCTGGATAAATAGCGCGTCGGCAACGATGGCTCGAAACCCACTCAACGCCGCCACGAAGCCGAGCTGGCCAAGTTTTTCGCGTAGATCGAGATTAAACTCGACGCCGCCGAAGTGTTCCTGCCGATGAAGCGTCGCCAGGTTGCGTTCAACCGGCAATTTGAGCGCCCCGAGCGCGATCAACACTGCTAGCGCGACCATGGCTCGGATCATAATTCTTTCCCGTAAAACACGAAAGCGGCCAACAGCGTGTAGATGGTGGTGTAGAAAATGCCGAGCACGGCGGTCTTGGCAAAGAGTGCTAGCGAGATAGTCGTGCCGGCCACGATATCGTCAACCAGGTTGAACGCCTGCAGGTCGGGAAAGAGCAGTGCGACCACCGCGAGGAACACGCGGGTAATCGGGCCGCTGCTGTGTCCCTGGAGCCAATACTCGCGGGCAGTCGCTTGCAAATGCCCGATAAAATAAATGAACGCCATGACCACGATGGTGAAAATGTTCGAGGTGGCGAACGTGGAAACAAAAAGGGTGAGTGCCGCGAGCAGGCATGCTTTCAGGTAAATGATCAGAATTCCCGGGAGGATATCGATATTGAACGCGGAAGATTGGACAGCGCGCAGCGCATCAGCTACCTGGCCCGGCGGCGCGCCGTGCATCTGCTTCGCCGTGGCGTGCATCACGACTTGTTCGCGCCCATACAGCACGAGCACAAACGCTGCGCACATCACGACGGTGCTGATGGCCAGCAACAAAAGAACTCCCGCAATCTTTCCCCCCACATATTCGAAGCGCGGCACCGGCTTAGCCAGAATGGTGTAAACCGTGCGGTCTTCCATATCCTGCGGAAGCAGCCGCGCAGTGCCAACGATCGCCAGCAGCGACGTAAAAAGCGAAATCGCGCCGAGGGAAACGTCCTTCAGGATTTGAAATTCCTGCTGAAAAGAGAACTGCGCCATGAAAATAGAGCTGCCGATCAAAATCAGTGCGAAGACTAGCAGGACATAAAAAACCTTCAGGCGCGTCAGCTCGGTAAGCGTATTGGTGGTGATGGCGCGAATCCGCGAGAGAGACAACGGGCGATACCGCTTCACGGACGTTGAAGCGTTACCGCCTTCCCCAGCGCTATGGCGACCTGCGGAGCGTTGAAGCGCTGAAGCGTTTTGGTTCTTCGTCATTTCTGCTTTGTCATTCCTTCGTCATTCGATATTCGAGCTTCATCATTTTTTGTGGCCTCGAGGAACAATCTCTCCAATGTGGTCGTCGATTTGCGCCGCTCAATCAGTTTGGCGCTTGAGCGGTTAACAAGCGACTCGATCTCGTTGACGAGTTCATCGGAAGCATCGGCAATGACAAGTTCGGTTTGATTTTCGATCGCGATCAGTTCCTGCAAATGTCCTTCGCGCACCAGTACGCCATCGGCGAGAATGCCGACCCGATCGCAAATTTCCTGAGCTTGCGCGAGCAGATGCGAGGAAAGCAGCACTGTGATTCCGCGGCGCTTCAGATCGAGAATCAAATCGCGAATCTCGCGCGAGCCTGCCGGATCGACCCCGGCAGTCGGTTCGTCTAGTACCACCAGCCTGGGATCATGAATCAATGCTTGAGCAAGGCCGATGCGTTGCAACATCCCTTTCGAATAAGTCCCCAGCCGGCGGTGGCGCGCTTTGCGTAACCGGACGAGGTCCAGCAATTCGTTGACGCGAGTCCTTAGTTTTGCACCTCTGAGTCCGCAAAGACGTCCAAAAAAACGCAGCGTTTCTTCGCCCGTGAGAAATTTTTGGAAGTACGGATTCTCCGGCAGGAAACCGACCGCTTCCCGGCTTTCTACCAGACGACTATCACGCCCAAAAATTCCCGTGCGGCCGCGCGTTGGCGATACCAGGCCGAGAATAATTTTCAGGGTTGTGCTTTTACCGGAACCATTCGGCCCGAGCAGCCCGTACACCTCGCCCGGTTCGATGCAAAGATTGAGGTCCTTCACCGCGACAACCTCGCGAGTGGGATGGAACGGAACGTGAAAAAGTTTAGTTAATCCGTGAACAGCGACCGCTGGGTTAGTCATGGCGAATCTCAAAGCCGCGCGCAGTGACCGGCTTCTCCAATTTATTTTCGGTTTGCGTGTGAATCAGTGAGTGAAGTTCGCCTTGCGCGATTCGATCGAGGAATGCGCGCACCTCGTTTTCCTCTCCGGTAACCTGAAGTTCCACGCGGCCGTCCCGCAGATTGCGGACCCACCCGGTTACGTCGAAGCCTTTGGCTGCGTCGCGCACCGACCAGCGGAACCCGACGCCTTGCACATTGCCTTCATATAGAACCTGGAGCGAAACCATCGCTACTCTGAAATGCTGAATACTTGAACGTGGACCGAGATCATCGCGAACTCGAAGTTCACTTGTAAGAATAGACAAGACAGAAGCTGCCTTGCTCGCCTTCGACCAGATCGACCGAAACGTAGTACTGACCGCTGTTCGCGGGTGCAAACCCAGCCGCCGCTTTTTCCTCGTTATTGTACCTTTCGGCAGGTATCTGTTTGCCAGTCTCATCATATACGCCCACGGCAATCTTTTTCACCGGTTCCGCGGCTGCGGCAGAGAACCAGTACTGGTTTCCGGCGTAGAGATTCACCGCCACCAACGCATGCTCGTGCGGCTTGACCATCCCGCACCAATGTCCGTCTCGAACCTTGAAACCATCGTTTGAAAATGCGCCAGCAACGTCAAGCGCCTCTTTGCGCGCGCGCACCTCGGCGTCGGTCTCGGCGCGCACGCCGATGCTCATCCCCAGCGTAAAGAGCGAGATAAAAATCGGCAGACAGCGTTTCACTTCGGCAGTTCTTTGCTCTCTATTTCCGTCATCACCTTGTCAACGGCTTCGTTGACTTTCCGGACTTCATCGACAGTGGGCGCCTTGCCCGGTGGAAAAGAAACCAGCTTCTGGATTTCGCCAAGCTGCTCGCTCACATCTTTTACCAGAGGTTCCCCGCGTAACTCCGGTGAGATTTCATTAATCTTTGACTGCATGAAGCGAACCAGCGCCGGTTGGCGCAGAACTTTCGCGCTGCGTTCATCGTAGTCCTGCATGATCGCTCCGGTGACCACCTGGGTACCGCGAATCCAGCCGCCGAGGGTCACCAGAATTACGAGGTCCTGGTCGGCATGCGATTGCATTGAGGATTTGACTTCGTTTTGCGTCGCTTCCAGTTCTTCCTGTAGCGTGTCCCACTCGTTGTTCTCCGCAAATTCGTTAATGCTACTGCTCCGGCTAAGCAGCTTCTCGCTGACTCCGAGCGCTTTTGCGAGCTTGATGATGTCCGACCCGATGTTTTTGACCTGCTGACTGTCCTTTGCTTCGACGGCGATAAAGCCGTCGGCAACCAAACCGCCCAGGTTCAGCGCGATCTGCGCTCGGTTGCGGTACGTCATCGGTATCGGCTCGCGATACTGGGCCGACCAGTTTGTTTTCCCCGGCTTTTCAAGCGCGGCGAAAAGTTCGCCCGGCGTCGGGATGCTGATCGAATCACTTCTGACCGCTTTTTTCAGTTGAGCGGCTGAGAGACGCGCAGTATCCGTGGCGGCGGTGGCTGCCAAAACGCTCGCCGCCAATGCCAGCAGGCACAGTTTGGTCAAACGAATCATTGCTCATGATTATGCGTGCCTACGCCAAATTGCCAACGGGAATCTCTCGGGGCATAGTTCGCGAAAGCATGTTTGCGTCGCCTAGCAAAACTCTCCCCATCCGCCTGCGCTGGACCGAATCGCCAGATGCAATAAAGCTGTTGCGAATCGAAGAAGAACTTGGTGACAAAGTCGTGTAAGACACTACAATGGGCTAGGTGGATCACAGTTACGGCGATTTCCGCGCCCGTCGCCAAGCCAGCGTCTGGCAGCGACTGAACCGAATTCTTCTCGTCCTGCTGGTGATCGCGATCTGGCTTGTGATTGTGAGCTTGTTTGTTCCGCCGTACAAAAAACTGATGAGGAGCCGCGCAGAGATCGACAATCTGCAACAGCAGGTGAACGAACAGCAAAGTTTGCTCGCGCGCCAGACGCGCGAGGTCAACCTGCTCAAGACAGACGAGACTTATCTGGAAACGATTGCGCGTGATCGCCTTGATCTGATGAAGGAGGGCGAAACAGTTTTTCGCCTTGAGACGGCGCGCGCCAAACCGAAGCCGAACGATTCCGCGCGAAAGTAGGGTATCATCTTCTGGGGAGTATAGGCTGCCAGCCTGTCCTTTTCGGCAGCCTGCCGAAAAGCTCTTCGAACCTTGCACTGTGAAGAATTGTTGCGACGCATTGCGAGAGTCGTCGGCAAGCTGCCGACGACAACAGGCTGGCAGCCTGTGCTCCCCAGAATTAGAAACCCGCTCGTCTCGTCTTTGCGATTCGCCGTGAATTCAAGTATCTTTCCCCATGCCAGCAGAAATCTCCATCCCAGATGCTGAGGATTTGAAATCGCGCGTCTGCGAGCTGCGGAGGTTTCTTTGACGTCGAAAAGCTCCAGAAAAATTTAGCCGCAATCGAAGGGCGCATGGCCGCGGTCGATTTCTGGTCGAACCGGGAGCGCGCCCAGGCCGATGTCGAGGAAGTCTCCCGGTTACGCTCGCTCATCAATCCGTTCCAGCAGCTGGAACGCGAGATCGAGGATTTTAGCGTCTTACAGCAGTTGGCTGCGGAAGAAAGCGACCCGGCGGGTCGCGCGCATGCAGAGAAGGAAGTCGCGACCGAACATGACCGCCTGGTTCATAAGCTGGAGGAATTCGAGTTGTGCCAGTTCTTTTCGGGTGAGAACGATCGAGCCAACGCCTTTCTCACCATTCACTCCGGCGCGGGCGGCACCGAATCGTGCGATTGGGCCGACATGTTGCTGCGGATGTACCAGCGCTGGATCGAGCGCAGCGGTTTCAAATCGCAGACCGTGGACATTCAACAAGGCGAAGAAGTCGGTATTAAATCGGTAACACTGCTCGTGACTGGCGAGTACGCGTATGGACATCTAGAGACCGAGCGCGGTGTTCACCGGCTCGTGCGCATTTCGCCGTTCGATGCAAACAAGCGGCGGCACACTTCGTTCGCGAGTGTCGATGTTGTTCCTGAAATTGCCGATACGGCACCGATTGAAATTAATCCATCTGATTTGGAGATCGATACGTTTCGCAGCGGCGGCAAAGGCGGGCAAAACGTCAACAAGGTCGAAACCGCGGTGCGCATTTTGCATAAGCCCAGCGGGATTGTGGTCGCCTGCCAGGCCGAGCGCAGCCAGGGGCGCAATCGCGAGCTCGCGATGAAAATGTTGAAAGCGAAACTCTATCAGCTCGAAGAAGACAAAAAACGCGCCGAGATGGAGCGGCAATATGGTGAGAAAGGCGAGATCGCGTGGGGAAATCAAATTCGCTCCTACGTGTTTCAGCCGTATCAAATGGTGAAAGATCACCGGACCGGCGCGGAGACCAGCAATGTTCAAGCCGTGATGGACGGCGACATCGACATGTTCATACAGGCGAAATTACGCGGCGAGAAGAATGTTAAAACGCAAGAAGAAGTGTAGAGGCGCTTGTGCCAAGCGCCTGGCGTTTGACACAAACGCCGCTACAACGAGGGGCTTGCTATAAGTCGCAATCGAAATCGCGTGTCGAATTCTCCGCCGTTATGGGCGCGGCAACAGGCAAGGCATGCAATAGCGCGGCGCACGCGGCGAACTCGTGGAAATTCCTGACGGCAATTCGGACAGCGATAAATGAACCGTGCAGCGTAAGTCCGTGCTTGGAACGGGAGATTGTGACAGCGCTTCTCGCCGGCGATTCCCAAATCGCGGCAGGCGGTTTGCCACTCGACGCCGTGCAGAAGAATACGGCGCCGGCCGGCGCGGAACTGCGCGAGAATATGCGCTAGTTCATGGCGCAAAGTTCGATCGATTTCCGCTGGATGCTCGAACAATCGTGGATTCAGCGAGATCAGTTTCTGGCGATAATCCGCGCGACCAGCACAAGTCTTCAGTCGCGAATTCCATTCCACGCGGAGCTCGCGCGCGATTCGATCTGCGCCGTTGGCGCGCAATAGATGGCGAGCTTTTCCCTCGACATCACTATTGTAGCCGCTTCGCTGTGCGAAGCGCGCCGCGTCCCACAGGGACGCGGCTACAGTCTGAAACCTGAATTCGAGTTGCCTAAGCAACGGCATAGGCGCTCTTGCGCGTCTCCAGGCGATCAACAATTTTCCGCACCGCGTCTCCGGCCGCCTTGATTTCATCGGCGGTTGTCCATTTACCCAGTGAGAACCGCACTGCGGAGCGCGCGCGCTCGACCGGCAAACCCATCGCGAGTAAAACGTGCGACGCAACGACTGATCCCACCATGCAGGCAGAGCCGCTGGAGGCGCAGACGCCTTCCAAGTCCAGCGCGATCAGCAGCATTTCGGAATCGAGCCCGAGCAGACTCACGTTCAACGTATTCGCCAGGCGCGGCGCGTTTGCGCCGTTTTGTTTTGCGTTCGGGATGGTTTCCGAGATTCGCGTCCAAAGTGCGTCGCGCAATTGCCGTTCGCGCTCCTGTTCGCCGTCCCGATCGCGCGAGGTCCACTCGGCGGCGGCTGCCATCGCCGCAATTGCGGCCACGTTTTCTGTCCCGGGGCGCCGTTCGTTTTCGTGCGCGCCGCCAAACATGATCGGCTGGATCGAGAGACCACTGCGCAAGAATAGAAATCCTACGCCTTTTGGTCCATAAAATTTGTGCGCAGCGGAGCTGGCGGCATCGACGAGCGAGAGATCGATGTCTATTTTCCCGAATGCCTGCACCATGTCGCTGTGTAAAAGGACACCGCGCTCGCGACAAATTCGCGAGATTTCACGGATCGGCTGGATCACGCCAGTCTCGTTGTTCGCGGCCATGATTGAAACAAGCCGCGTCTCGGGGCGAATCGATTTGGCGAGGTGATCAAGATCGACAATTCCGTCGCGGGAAACATTCAGCCACGTCACTTCAAAGCGCTCGTGCTTTTCCAAATGCTCGACTGCGTTAAGCACCGCATGATGTTCGGTTTTGGCTGAAATGATGTGGCCCGCCTTCGCCGAGGCTACGGCGGGCAGGCCACCCGTTGATCGGGAGCGCGCTAGCCCGAACACGGCGAGATTGCATGATTCGGTTCCGCCGCTGGTGAAAATGATTTCGTTTGGCTTGATCCGCAGTGATGCCGCGAGCTTGTCGCGAGCGTCGTCGATTGCGGCGCGCGCTTCGCGACCGGCTGCGTGCACACTGGAGGGATTTCCAAAGTGCCGATCAAGATACGGCATCATCGCCTCGCGCGCCGGCTCACATAGCGGGGTTGTTGCGTTGTAATCGAGGTAAATCATCAACTCTTCCTCTTAATCTTACTCATGCTCATGCTCGTGATCACCGGCGCTGTAGCCGCGTCTCTGTGAGACGCGCGATCCGCTGCGTTCCAGACACGCCAGCGTTGCGCTTCGCACAGCGAAGCGGCTACAGGTTTTGCGTTTTTTATTCCCGAAATTCATCGCGAGTGGTTTCCGGGCGGCGCTTTCGTTTCGGCACGATGCGCAATTGTTTCTCTTCATAGTACACCAGCGAATCGGGCGGGACACTCTGCACAAGGAAAACGTTGCCGCCTATGGTCGATCTTGCGCCGACCACGGTTTCGCCGCCGAGCACGGTCGAGTTCGGATAGATGGTGACGTCGTCCTCCACCTTGGGATGGCGTTTGCCGCCCTTTTTTATTTTGCCGTGCTCATCCTTCTGAAAACTGCGCGCACCGAGTGTGACGCCATGATAAAGTTTCACTCGCGATCCGATCTCGCTAGTCTCACCGATCACCACGCCGGTGCCGTGGTCGATAAAAAAATGCGAGCGGATCTGCGCACCAGGGTGGATATCGATGCCGGTGCGGCTGTGCGCCCACTCGGTCATGATGCGCGGGATCAATGGCACCTTGCCATAGAGCAGATGCGCCATTCGATAAATCGCGATCGCTTCCAGCGCCGGATACGCGAGAATGATTTCCTCGTAACTTTTCGCCGCGGGATCGCCTTCGTAAGCGGCGTCGATGTCCGTCCAAAGAAGGCGACGCACCGAGGGCAACTCCTTTAAAAACATACTCAAGACTTCTTCCGCTTTTGTTTCCGTTGCTTCGTCTGGAGGGACTTTACCGAGGCTTCTGCAAATTTCTGTTTTCAGCCGGGCGTGCAAATTTCTTATGCGCGTCCGCGTGGTGTCCGTCAGATCATCGGAGCTCACCAGCGCTTCGCTGCGAAACCCTGGGAACATCAGGCTCATCAATTCCGCGCAAGCCGCTTCGATGGCGAGACGCGAAGGCAGAGTGGCAGCAGCTGCGAGGTAATTGATCCCGCCCGTTTCGCCATAGGTCTGAAGTAGTTCCTCTACCGCCTCCCGCGTGTTCGATTTCATCCCAGAAACTATGCGATAGCTTCCGCGCCCATCAAAAGGGAAAGTGGCCGGCTGTCGATCGGCGCCCAGAGAACGGTGCGTCGATCCCATCTTGAACTCGTATCAATATCATGGTTCTCCCGAAAAATTTCGTTTAAGAAAATACACCGGAACGGTTGGCAGAAATCGAAATAAAGCTAGACACGAGTTACCTAGAATTGGAAAAGGAGACACACATGAACGAACAGCCAGTTGACGTGCCTGCGCGGAGTAGGGGGGAGATCGGTTGGTTAAATGTGCTGCTGGGGATCTGGGTGATTATCTCGCCTTTTGTGCTCGGGTTTAACTCCTCCAAGGCGGTGTGGAATAACGTGGTCACGGGCGCTGTGGTGGGCATTCTTGCGCTGATCCGCTGGCTTATGCATCGGCCGGGATGGAGTTGGCTAAATCTAATCCTGGGGATATGGCTCGTTATTTCACCATTCGTGCTCTTTCTCGGCGGCACTGCCATGTGGAATAACGTTATCCTGGGGATCATCATTGCTGCAGCCGCCTTGAGCCACACCTATATCAAAGAGTCGTCCCAGGTGTAGCCCGCGGTTGAAGCGTCGTCGCCTTTGCCAAGGACACTCCGAAGGCTTCTCAAGCGCTAAGAAGGGCAAGGAAGAGTTGAAGCGTTCAAGCGAGTTTGAACCGTGAGTCGCCTCTTTTAACTTATGAGGTGAAAGAGCGGCGCACCAGCGCCGTACTCCAAAACGTGGCCGTCATCCAGTGCCTCATTTCTCGCTTGCGTTTTGGAGTGCGCCGGTGCTCCGGCGCTTCGGGACACGGTTACCCTTCGCGGGCTTGCAGCCATTGCAGGGCGAAGCGGGCGACTTCCCGTGAATTTTTCAGATCGAGTTTGTCTTTGATGTGTGCCCGGTGGGTTTCCACCGTCTTGGGGCTGAGATGTAATAGCTTCGCGATCTGACGCACTTCGTTGCCTTTGCCGATCAGTTCCAGAATCTCAAGCTCCCGATCGCTGAGTCTCTCCACTGCGTCGGTTTCGCCTTCAGCCTGGCGATGTGTGGATTTTGTGATCACCTGCGCCGCCATGGCTGGGCTGAGATAAGGACGTCCATTAAAAACTTCCCGGATTGCCTGGAAGACATTGGCCATTGCTTCATGCTTCATGACGTAGCCTTCCGCTCCGGCGCGCAGTGCGCGCAGTGCGTAGAGCGATTCGTCGTGCATCGAGAGAACCAGAATCGGCAGCTTCGGAAATTCCGAGCGAATATTTTTGATCAACTCAATGCCGTTGGCGCCGGGCAAACTAAGATCCACGATCGCCATATCGGGATTCAGTTTACGAATTACCTCCATCGCTTCCGCCGCGTTGCCTGCTTCGCCGCAAACTGCGAAATCAGCCTCGGAATGAATCAATTCCTGAAGGCCTTTTCGAAACAATGGGTGATCATCGACGAGCACGATCCGTTTCGCCTTGGGCGGATCGCATCGCGGGTTCGCGTTGGTGGATCTGGCGTATTTCATTTTAGCCTGCAACAGCGTGCTGCCTTCGTGCTAGTATCTCTGAAGTTTTCGCAAGCTTGCGAAAACTTTTCGGCGCGCCACCGCGTTGTAGCGCAGGTTTCAAAACCTGCCGTATCGACGATTTCCAAATCGGCAGGGCTAGAGAAATCGCGCGCCAAGCGGGTTTGGAAACCCGCGATACGGCAGACTTGTTCGCCACGGCGAATCCGTCCGGTGACGGCGAAGTCTGCGCTACTTGGGCTGCGGCTTCGTCGCTCGCCCCGGTAACCCGAATTTTGCATAATGCGGTTTCTGGGCCGCGTGTCCTTTGCAGCCGTGGTTTCAGTGCACTTCTGACTCCCCTCTTCTTCCAATTCGCCGTTCGGCGGCTTATCCGATGTAGAAAAGTTTTAGATCAACGCGGCTATTGCTTTTGTGAGTTTTGCAGAGAACGGCTGTATCCCCGTATTTTTTCTGTCTTGTGATTGGGCCGCTTTATCCGGCAAATAGCAGGTCACCCGTGTGCCGCTTTTTTTTGGGCATTCGATTTCCAAGTGGCCGCCGATTGCTTGCGCGCGGTATTTCATGATGTGGAAACCCAACCCGTGCGTTTTATTCGGAGCATTCCGAAAACCGACGCCATCATCGGACACGCTCAAGACCATCTGCTTTCCCATCCCCTCCAGTTTGATGACAATTTCTCGTGCCTGAGCATGTTTGTTGGCGTTAATCACTGCTTCGCGAGCGATGCGATAGAGCTGTGCTGCGGCAACGTCATCTTCAATGTGAAATGACGGTTTGACCTGCAGCCGGCAGGGTATCCTCCAGATTTCCCGGTCAACCAAATCTTCCAAGGCAGTTATGAAACCAGCCGCATCGATATCGATCCGGTGCATGACGCGGGAAAGATTGCGCGTGTCGGTCGCAGCGTCGTTTACCAGATTTGCGATTTTTTCGATATCAGTTGCGTCGATGACGCGATGATTTTTCAATCGCAACGCGACCGAGCGCGCCATGAACGCCACCGCGGTCAAATGCTGGCAAAGTCCATCGTGTAGTTCCTGCCCCAGACGCTGTTGTTCCCGATCGCTGATTTCAAGAATTTCGCCTTCTAGGCCTTTCCGCTGGGCGATTTCGTCTTTCAACTCCTTGTTCGCCGCACGCAGCTCATGTGTTCGCTCGCGCACGCGTTGTTCCAGCAGTTCCTTCGCCTTTTGCAGTGCAGCTTCCGCTTCCTTGCGCCGAGTGATATCATTGTTTGTTTCCAAAACATACGCGCGGTTTCCTTGCGCATCGCGGTCCAGTGCCCAGCGCGAGAACACGGTGATGCGCCTGCCGTCGCGTCGCGTGTGAACGATTTCGCCTTCCCAGCGGTTATCACGAAGCAGCTTTTGGTAGATTTTAGGCAGCGGCTCGGGGAATTCCGTTTTCAACAGACCGTAGACTACTTTGCCCTGCGCTTCTTGTTGCGCGTAGCCGTAAATTTTTGTCGCGCCTTTGTTCCAGTAGGTGATGCGGTCGTTTTTGTCCCGGACAATGATGGCATCGGTGCTTAAATCCAGCAGCCGCGCCTGCTCAGCAAGCTGTTGTTCGTGGCGTTTGCGCTCGGACAAATCGATAATGGCGGTTTGATAAAGCATGGCGCCATTTCTTGTGGTGGAAGTAATCGGCGTACTTAGAAGTTGCGCGGCGATCGGCTCGCCTTTTCTCGGCTTCAATTGTAATTCCGTCGCCACTTGCTGCTCCGACGTGCGGCAGTAAAGCAGGTGCTGCATGAACAAATCCAAGTCCGCGACGTAAAAGGCGAACGGGCGTCCGATTAACGCATCCCTCGGTACGCCCAGCAGCTCGGTCGCCGCCAGATTGGCTTCCTCGATTCGCCCGCTGCGGTTGAAACTGACGTAAGCGATTGGAGCGAAATCGTAGAGATCGACAAATCGCTGGATGGCGGATTCTAATTCGGTCTTTGGATTCCGGATCGGCCGCGCGCGCTTTTGCAACGACGGCATAATACCGCCGTTGCGCCTAGCGCTGTTGCGGTGAGCACGACTCACCCGGCGTTCCTTTTGGAGCGGCGGTATGATAGCGCCATTCCTGCGGCGAGCGCGCTTGAGGCGGCGATTCTTACTAACGCGACGAGGCATCTTTTGTCTGGCGGCTTGTTTTAACGCCGTCGCCTTTCTTCTCTCCGTCGATGTCCACCAGCGTGATAACAGCGCCGTCGATTTTGTTTTCAGTTGTGCGATATGGCCGCACCCGGAGCGAGTACGGGCGGCCTTCCTTATCGGTCACTCTGCGCTCGCGCGTGCCCAGCGTTTCGATTACTTCGCGCAAGATATTTTCCAGATCGGGAACATCAATGTTATGCCGCAGGCCGCCGGAGTAGCGCGCCGCACTGTTAACGCATTGTCCACCATTACGATTGGCATTTGAATGCTGGCGAGCAGATTGTTTAGCTCGTTGGTGAGCTGCATCATCTCGAGATTGCGGTTGCTCAGCTCTTCATTCAACGTGGTGAGCTCTTCGTTGGTTGATTGTAATTCCTCCTTTGCGGTCTCCAGTTCTTCGTTCGTGGATTGCAGCTCCTCATTGCTCGATTCGACTTCTTCGTTTGCGGCCTTCAACTCTTCATTGGTCGCCTCCTGCTCTTCGATGATTGCTTGCAACGATTCCTTCGAGACGGCCAATTCCCGGCGCAGACCCGTCACCTCACGTTGCGCTGACGTTTTACCCGGCGCCCGCGCCAATTTCTCCGGTTTGGCCTCCTTGGTGGTTTCGTCAAAAATCACCAGAAACCACGACTTATCGGCCCCGGGGATTTTGAATGGCACGACCTGGATGTTGATCTCGCCCGCTCTTTACGGGTGGGCTTATCCGTTTTGATCGAGCGACGAATCGTTTCCCACAGGTCTGGCACTAGATTCGTTCGGGCTAATTGAAATAGATTGAATGTCGCTGGACCAGGTGCGTGTTCGAGAAACAGTTCGGTGCGGCCACGGAACTGCTGCACTTGCATGCTTTCGTCAATAACAACTGCGGCGGGCGCGTACGTGCTGAGAATGATACGATCCGCCATTTTTAACAGATCAGCGCCGAAATTCACGCCAGTGCCAGCTGCCGATCTGGCGCCAAACTGCGCGGACTCAAGGCCGCGCTGCGGAATGAACTCGGCTGGACGCGGCGCAGTGGTGGCTTCCTTCGTGTAAATTTTGTTCTTTTTGTCCACGAGTTTGAAAAGCTCGTCATACAAACCAACCGATTCGGCTGGCCCAAGGATCAACAAGCCCCCGGGGTTAAGCGCATAGTGAAATTGCGGGATGCAGCGCTTGTGCAATTCCGGGCTGAGATAAATGAGCACGTTGCGGCAGCTGATCATGTCGAGCCGCGAGAAGGGCGGATCGGCCGCGATGTTTTGCCGCGCGAACGTGCAGATATCGCGCACGTTGCGGTGAATTTGGTATGTGCTGTCTCGCTTGATGAAAAACCGCTTTCGTCGCGCCCGCGAGACATCCTTTTCGATTGCGCCCGGATAAATTCCCACGCGCGCGTGCTCGATGACCGATTCGCTTAAGTCGGTGCCGAAAATCTGGATGCGCATTTTGGAAGCTTTGCTGCCCAGCGCTTCGAGGACGCAAATGGCGAGCGAGTAAACCTCTTCACCCGTGGCGCAGCCCGGCACCCAGACGCGCAAGTCGCGCTGCCGATCTTTGTTTTTCTTTTTGAGCAGCGCAGGCAGGAAACGCTTCTTCAATGCGCGGAATACCGATTCATCCCTGAAAAATCGCGTTACGTTGATGAGCAGATCGTCAAAGAGCGCTTCAATTTCTTTTTTATTGTCGCGCAAGAACAGCGCGTACCGCTTCAACGAGTCGATTCGATGAAGCGCCATCCTCCGTTGGATGCGCCGAATCAGCGTGCTTTCCTTGTAAGCGCTGAAATCGACGCCCATCTGCTTTGTCAGTGAAAGAAAAATCCGACCCAGATCGTCCGCCTGCCGATAGGCTGCTTGTTCTGCTTGCTTCGCATCGGCCAGGGGCCGCCGAATGTAGGGATGGTCGGCGATGCGCCGGATTTCGCGCGCGATTGCGTCTGGCGGCAGAATGAGATCGACAAAGCCGGAGCGAATGGCGCTGCGCGGCATCGCATCGAACTTTGCGCTCTCTTCAGTTTGCGCGAAGGTCAATCCGCCGGCTGCCTTGATCGCGCGCAAACCTGCCGTGCCGTCACTGCCTGTCCCTGAAAGCACGATGCCGATTCCTCGCGACCCGCATTCTTCAGCGACCGATTCAAAAAAATGGTCGATCGCGATGTTGAGTCTTTCTGTGCGGCTGACCAACGTGAGCTTCCGATTTTTCGCGACGACACATTTGTTCGGTGGCTGCACATAAACCGTGTTTGGTTGTGGCGTGGTCGTTCCTGCAACCTCGATCACTGGCATCGATGTGGCTTTAGCGAGCAGATTGGGAAGCCGGCTGCCATGATGCGGATCGAGATGCTGCACGATCACAAATGTCATGCCGGTCTTAGGCGGCAAATGGCGCAACAGTTCCATTGCCGCTTCGAATCCACCGGCTGATCCGCCAACGCCTACAATTGGACAGATCAAATTATCGTCGGCCGATTTCGATACCGATTTCGCCTTGGTTGATTTTAAATGCGGCGATTTTGTGCCGCTCGTTTTTACTCGCGGGGAGGATGCTTTCGACGTCGCTTTTCGCTTCGCGGCCATGGGCCTCTTCACGTTAACTTGAGGCTACGCATCACACAAGCTGCGATTAAGAACAGCGCCCGCGTCAGAACGGAATCGAAGTCGTCAGAGAAAGTGTGAATCTACGCGCCTTATCGGAGATATTTTATCATAGAGAGGCGGAGGCAGACGTAATTGCCGCCATGCGTTCGTCGATGAGATCACGCTTAACCTCCCAGAACCTCAACGCGGAGAGCAGCAGTCTGTCAGTTTGTTCGATTCGCGCGGATTCAGCGTCATCGACAGGAACAGACTGCGATGCGCGCCAGTGTCTGCTTCTTTTTTGCCGTCTGCGCCGATCCTTCGGCGTCCGCCACTTCACAACCCTCGATCGTGCCGCTCCCATTAACGATTCTCCTGTTGTAAATCCTTCCTTTCCCCCCTTACCTCATTCGCACTCCGACGTGGACGCGGTTGTGGAAAATTTCAGTCACGCAGCCGGCATTGAAGATGCGCTGCGAAAAGACCGGCGACGCTTGATGACTTCGCTCGGCGGCCGCAGCCCGGCCAGGTATTGCACGTCGAACGCGCGGAGAGCTGCCGCAACCGTAGGCCCGATCCCCACGATCCCTTCTTCTATGCTTGGCCCTAGTACGGCAACCCAAAGGTCGCCGCGGAAAAATAATTGAGGGCGGCGCACGGCCGACGGGCTGCCAGGATGCGCAGCGCAATAAAGCTCAATTTGTTCCATTGCCGCCACGGCATGATTCATGACGCGGCGCCCATGCGAAATCTGACCGTTATTCTTCTTCATTTTCGTGTAGAACGCATGCCTCGGCGGAATTGGATGTGGGTTTTTAACTGTAGCCGGGAATCTTCGTACGGAGTGCTACTCCGTGCGCGCCGAACGAGCGGCGTGCAGAGGACTGCCCGCCCTACCGGATGATATGATGATCCCGGACGCGCGTCTGTGAACGTGCGGCATGACCATTGCCGGGATCGCCGATCCCGGCTACGGCCTGACAGATAAGATTTTCACCGATATGCGAATCCGCCCTGCGCCTGATTGTGCAGTCACGCGCAGGGGAGATATATATCTTAACCGTGGCCTTATCTCATCCAGTTACATTATCCGACGAAGACAAATTGGAGGCGCTGCGGCGGCTCGATCAGTTTCGCCACTGGCGTTCGCTCGACGAAAAACGTTACTGCTTGGTTTGCGGCAGGATTATTACTGGCCGGCAAATCCAGATAGCCGGCGGAACACGCGGCAACGGGCCGCTGAGGCTCAGTTGTCCGACGGAGCGTTGTAACTCCATTCCGATGGATTGGGTGCTGCCTACGGACGAAATCCTCGCGAAGGTGGAGATGATAATGGCCGCAGAAGAAAGCAAAGGTTCGGCAGAAAAGCCGGCCAATGTTGCTAAAGGCAACGGGGAGACATGGGACGCGGGCAAAGAACACAACGGTTTCGCATCGCAATTGCGCAAGTTCGCACTCCATTTCAAGCGCGCTCTTTAACGCCTATCCCCTCCAACTCCTGCGGGCCTCGGCCTGGGCCGGGCCCGCGGACTCCCTCCTTCCTGACCGAACGCAAACAATTTCGGTAGGACGTGATGTAGCATTCAGCGGAGCGTTGCCGTGTTGTTCGGCTTTGACCGCCAAAGCTTTAGGAGTTGAGCGCCGGAGGCGCGATACGTTTATAGAAATGCGTCGCACACCAGACTCTTAGCCTCGTTGGGGCGACATGTTCTTCTTTATCATACGTGGCGCTCCTAACGGAGCTTTGGCTATCTTCTTCGTCTTAGATCTATAAACGTGTCGCACCTGCGGCGCTCGGTGTTCCCCGAATTCAACGCTAAACCGATACCTCGGTGAAGCGAGGTATTACTGCGAACGTGCCATTGCGGTGCATTGCCAGAGGTTACACGCCTGCGCCTGCAGGCACGATTTCCTGCATCACTCGAGACGCTTCGTAGGGTTTTACCCGATCACTCAATCAGCCAGCGCCCCGATTGTGTGTTTCGATGCAATAGGCAGACTGCTTTTTGCACTTATGATTGCTCATCTGAAACTTGACGATCGCCTCGCGGTCCTGCGTGCCCACGATCGATTTAGAAAATGGGCTTCGCTCGACGACGAGCGGGTTTGCATTCTCTGCAAAAGAAAATTTAACGGCCGCCAGGTGGAAATTGACCGCATACGCAATCGCGAATACCAATTGCGGTGTCCGACCGATGGCTGCAATTCAGAGCCGCATCTGTGGATCGACGCGGCGACCCCGCTGGTCTCTCACGTAGCTGGATCGGACTGGTGGTATGCTGCCGCTAAAAAAGACGAACCGCGTGCGCCTATATCAGCGCTGCGGACACGCGCTCAGCGCATATGATCGATTCCAACCTTGATCAGCCCGGAGCAGCATCAGTGCCTGATGAAGTCCTGATGAAAGAAATCTCGCGCCGGCACCACGAGGCCCTTGCCGAGTTATATGGTCGCCATAGTAAAAGATTGCGAGCGACAATCGATGGCGTTGTTCACGAAGAGGCCGATGCCGACGACGTGTTACAGGAAATTTTCCTTCAAGTTTGGGAAGACGCGGATCGCTATTCGCCCAAGGCGGGCAAGCCGCTCGGATGGATGGTCACTATCGCCAGACGTCGCGCTATCGACCGGTTGCGCCGGCGCCAGGCTTATTCTCGTGCGAGGGAGCGCTATGAAAAACGAGTCATGCAAGAGTCGCAAACTCCGCGTCGCGACGCGGCTCAAACATTCGTTCTGAGTGATCTCCGCCGGTTCCTGAAGAAAAACCTCCGGGCGTTGCCTGGCTTTCAACGTGAGGCAGTTGAACTGGCTTTCTTCAGGGGACTAAGCCACAGGGAAATCGCGGCAGCTACCCACGCTCCCCTTGGGACGGTGAAAACACGCCTGGAGCTAGGTGTGCAAAAGCTAACTCACGCACTAAAACCGCTGCGGCACAAAGTGTGATACGCTGGGGGGCGCGACTCTTGAGCGCCCCCAGAGCGGCGACACCGCAGTCAAAGTAACTTAGGCTTCCAGCCTGACAGGTCGTGCGGGCTTCCCAGCCTGCTCGTTTGGTGACAAGGCAGGATGCCTTGTTACCTGTCAATGCGGCCATGTTGAAAATTTTCGCAACCTGCGAAAGCTTTCAGGGATAGTGGCACGGAGCGTCCAATCTCCTTAACGCAGCAAAATGATCAGCAACACGATGAGGAGAATAAGACCTAAGCCGCCGCTGGGATAATATCCCCAGCCACCGCTGTACGGCCATGTGGGCAACGCGGCAAGGACCAAGAGAATTAAAATGATGAGAAGGAGAAAACGCATATTTGTTTTCTAGTTGATTCGCACTCGCTCCAGGCGCTACGTGCAATTTCTCGCTAGTGCGGGCTGGGCGAAGTGTTGATGTTTATGTCAGTTTTCTCCTTTGTCGTCGGTGGAGATTGGTTTTGCGAGGGGTTTATCACCGTGGTGTTGCTCTCTTTTTTCTCCGCCGGAGGATTGACCACTGTGGTCTTATTTTCCTTCTTCTCCGCTGGTGGATTTGTCACCGTTGTTTCCTTTTGTTCGCATGCCACAAACAGCGCTACGGCAGCGAGGAGATACATATATTTCTTCATACAAACAAATTCGTATTTCAGACCAAATTTTGCCGCCTTATTTCGTAATGTTTTACCTATCAGCGCAAAAGTGTGCGGGCCGTCATTTCATTTGGTGTCCCGTCATCAAGCCATAAACAATGAGAGCCGCCCCGATCAACGGCAACGGGGAAAAGGCCAACCGAATCTTTGCACCACGAAAGAATTCCGTCAGCCTGACGCCGATCTGCGCTCCAACAGCTGCTCCGGTCTGCATTACCAGCGCGATCATGATGTCCACGTTTCCCTTGATGGCATGCGATAGCGTCCCATAGCTGGCTGAGACGACGACTTCGAAAAGGTCTGTTCCGATGGCGACTTTGGTGGGCACGCCGAGCACGTAAACCAGCAATGGCATGCGCAGATAGCCGGCCCCGCCGCCGAGAAATCCGGCCAGGAATCCGGCGACTACCGCAACGATCAGAATCACCCAGAACGAAATGTTTTTTACCCCCGATTCGGCAAGATTTATCATTGGCCATAGCTTGAAGCGCTGGACCTTTTCATGGAAACGGCGAACTGCCGGCGGGGCGCTTTTGCCTTTGAGTCTGAGTTCTGCGACGTGGCTTCGTTTTATTGTCACCCAGCTTTCCCAAGCCATAAAAGCGGAGATCAATATTAGAACGGCAATAAAAACGATGCCGACAACTACGTTCACCATTTTGAATTGTTTCAGATACTGAATCGCTTGTGCGCCCGCCTCGGTGCCGATGATCGTTCCGCCCGCCATGATGAGGCCCAACTTTATATCCACGTTGCCGCGCACCAGATGCTCGCGCGATGCCACAATGGATTTTCCCAAGATGTGGGCCAAGTCTGTGCCGACAACAAAATTCATCGGGAGACCTGTGATAAACAGCCCGGGGCCAGCAAGAAAACTGCCGCCGACTCCGAAAAATCCGCCGAAGATTCCGACAATGAATCCCACGGCGGCCAAATAGATCGGGCTGATATGTTGGCCGGATATCGGGAAATCCATTCGCCCTCCCTCAGTCGGTCTTTGATTTGATGGCCCTGAGAAGCGCCACAGCAAGAACCTCCAAGACCACGCCTTGCCCGGCGATTAACGCCCATGCGACGACGGCGTAAATCAGTTTGTTATGATCGAAGAGGTTTTTTAGCCAGTTCGAAAGAAAGCTTAAGACAAGAAAGAAATAGCAAAGGACTATCCCTATAAAAATCCCAATCTCGAGGGCGAACTGCTTGCCCGACGGCTTCCTTGCTATCTGCTGTGCCTCGGTCTTTTTACTTACAAGTTCGATGGCAAAAGCTTTGACCTCGTCCCATGCCGTCTTGTTCTTCATAGACTTGTTTCCGTACCCAGAGATTTAGTTCTCCGTCTCTGCACCCACAAATCTAGGAACTAGGGGACGCGGTTCGCACGGCGCCCTCTATTAGCTAGCGTCTGCATCTGCTATTCGTTGCAGTACGCTGCTTCGGATGCCCTAAAACCTTTGTCAGCTCTTCCTCAAAATTGAGGATACTGCTCCAGAGTCGATGAATCGCTGCGGAACGGCATTTGCGCGCTTGAACGGAATTGCGCTCGCTTAACTACCTTAGCTGTACCCACCACGCGGCACGCGATATCGCGGTCGGTGATCAGGCCGATCGGTTTCAAGTTCTCCTCCGTTTCGACTACAGCAATCTCGCCGCAGTCGTGCTTGACCATCATCTCGGCTGCTTGCTGCACATGATGCTCCGGCGTGCTACGACCTCGCAGCTCATGCAATCCGTTCCTTTATATGAGGACTAATTCAGGAGGGATTTATGAGGACGGAAACTGTGACGGAAACCAGCGAGACCCGATCGGGAAGAAAAACGATGGCAGGGATCGGGATGACCACCAAGGGTTCAAGCGGAAGAGCGAAGGCCAGCAGCCCGGGCGCACCGCGGGGCCACACCAGAAAGAACAAAACGACGAGCACCAATGTGCCAGAGGAGGTGCCGAAGAATTTTCTGAACAAATTGGCCGAAATGCATACGGCTGAAGAAGAACTGACGGGCGCACTGCTGCTCCTCGCGAAGGCGGCGAAAACGAAGGACCTGCAAACGCTGCTGCGCATTCATCTGAGAGAAACAATAGGCCACGTGAACGTTCTTGAGGACGTGGCCAAATCGCTCGGCAGGAACTTGCCATCCAAAAGCTGCAAACAAATGACGAAGCTGATCACGGAAGGCGTGAAGGTGATCGCGAAACGGTTGGTCTCGGGGGACGAAGACCAGGAGCTGATCGGAGTTGGTCGGAAGATCGAACAGTTTGAGATCGCCAATTACAATTCATTGTGTGCGGAGGCGAAGAGAATGGAGTTCACGCACGAGAACGCCTTACTGACGTCGATCCTCAACCAGGAAAAGTACGCAAACGAATTGTTAGGCACGCTCGGACAAGCAAAAGGTCCGCTCGATAAGTTGGTAAAGAAAGTTGTTCTTGAACACGCGGGCGCGACGAGAGGCCCGTGGCGTGGGCAGCATAGCCGCGGCCCGTATTTGCGAACACAGAACGGTAGGCCTGCTATTTGTTGTCCCGACCAGCGCGAGGGATGCCTGATAACATCGGTCTTTCATGTCTTCGGCCGAATGAAATGGAAGCCGGCCCCGAGTCCACGGCATAACTTTGTCCGGTCGGCGAATTTCGCGTCGGGAAAGAGATGGCCAAGATGAGCGTTACTTCGCTTGGCGCGCACCTTGGTGCGCTGCATATCGTGCGAGGTGTCGAGGATCTCGACGAGGGGAATCTTTCGAGATGACGCGGTCAGCGTCTCGGCCTGGCGGCTTCGTCAGAATGCGTGCAATAGGAGCAGGATTATTATGATCAAAAGAATCAGACCGAGTCCGCCACTGGGATAATAGCCCCAGCCCCGGCTGTACGGCCAGGCGGGAAGCGCCCCGATTAGCAGAAGAATGAGAATAATTAGTAGTATTGTGCTCATGATGCAGAGAAAACGTATCTCACCCCGCTTCCGGATTTGTTAGGCGCTGCGTGGCCTGCTAGATATTTCGATCATCGTTGAGCACCAAAGAAGGCGTGGCAGTAGTGACGACTTGCGAACGGTCAATAATAAACACGCGCAGCGCTTGACCAATCCGATTCCTCTTTAAGGAGGTGAAAAGATGCTACGTTGGGCCTTAATCTTCTTAATCATCGCACTGGTTGCGGCGCTTTTTGGATTCACCGGTATTGCTGTTGCAGCTGCGGGTATCGCCAAATTGCTGTTCTTCCTATTCCTGGTGATATGCCTGATCCTTTTTATTCTCGGTATATCCGCAGGCAGGAGAATCCCGTAAGCCTCAAATTTCAAGGCATGGTGGGGAAGAAATGTGGGCTAGGGGGAATGCCTTTTTGCGTGGACGCTTGCTCTAGTGGCGTGAGCGTCACGCGTCAAAGCGCCTTGGCGCGCGATTCATTGACGGAGGACTTCCATGCATCAAAAGCGGGAATTTAAGCGTTCGATAATTGCCCGCAATCTGCTGTGGGGCTTGGTCATCCTGGTTGTATTTTGTACCATCGTTCTGATCCGCAGCTGCACATAAGGAGGTCAAGATGCAAGTGATCGCGCTCTTTGGTATTGAGATCAACTGGTGGCACGGCGTTCGAGATTTCGTGACGATAACGGTCGCGTACCTGCTCGCCTTGCCTATTGGCTGGCATCGGCTAAGAGCGGAGCGCGGCTTTGGCCTACGCACATATCCATTGGTGGCAATTTCCAGTTGCACTTTCTTATTGATTGGCGAGGCGATGACTGGGGATGCGAAAGCAGACCCGCGCCTGATCCAAGGCTTGATGACCGGCATTGGTTTTCTCGGCGCAGGCGCCATCTTGAAGAGAGAGGGGAAAGTCCTCGGCATTGCTACCGCTGCAAGCATTTGGAGCACCGCCGCAATGGGTGCAGCAGTTGCCTACCATAATTATGAACTCGCAGCGATTTTGAGTTTCGTTACTTTCGTCACGCTGCGCTGGTTCCCGCCGCCGCCATCAACCGAATAATCCTTCAGATCAAAATCGTAGCGAGCTTGTCTCGCGCTACTCCTTCGGTCCCGGCGTAGTGCCAGGTTCTGACGATCTTTGTTCCTGCGGTTCTCTTTGCTGACGAGAGGACTCTCTTTCGCTTGTCGAGGGGCTCTCAGTGGTTTCCGATGCCGATCTCCCCCGCGTTTCGCCTGGCGTCGTTTCATGACGCTGACGCGATGAAGGAGTAGCTCCAGGCGTTTCTCTCCTACTCGGCGACGCTTCACGGCCTGCTTCGCGCCGCGGGCTCGGCGATGTGCGCGCTTCCGGTGAACGTGTCTGTGCTGGCGATGCCGTTTCGGCGGGCGACCTGGTTGCGCGCGGTGATGCAGTTGTTGCCGGGGTCCTTGCCGGACTGGTTCGGCCACCAGAAGGACTCCCTGTTGCGCCGGGTGAAGCTTGTGCCCCACGCGCGCCGGCCCTGGCGCCTCCGGAAACTCCTTGCCTCGCGCCCGCGCCAACTCTTGCGCCTGCGGAAACCCCATAATGCGAATAGACCTGATCGATCCACTGCGAGCTGGAATATTCGCGGATGCGCGAAGCTTCAAAAACCGGCGCACTATAGATTTTTTCTCTGTCCACCTCGACCGTGTACACGCGAGCGCCGGGCGAGACCGAATAGACCGCCCACGGTACCGCCACGCTTTTTCCGCCGCCTGCTCCGCTGGTGGCTACCACCGTGTAAGCCACACAGCCGTTCGTGCCATCAAGCACAACGTCTTTAATTTCGCCGACCTCCTCGCCCTGGGCAGTTTGCACCTTCGTGCCGACGATCTTACTGGTTTCGATGTAAGTCTCGTCTTGGGCCTGACCTTTCAGCGGAACAATAGCCAGACTCAAGATGGCCAGAACCGTGTTAAAGAATAAGTGCTGTTTCATAATCAGTTTAGTAGTTGCAGCTCCGCGCCATGCGAACGCCTTTAAAATGTATCGACGTGCGCGATGTTCACGGATGCCGTGGCCGGCAGGATGAATTTTCACAGCCGCTGGATTTGTGTGTCATGCGCCATCAAATAAAGCCGTGTTCCCTGCGGAAATCTAAAATTCGGTGTGCACTACGAGTTTGCCCGATGCTTTAATCAGGCGGAAGCCGGATAGCCCAGGGCACTCCTGCTGGCAATCGCAGTGTGGTCTAGTGATCGCAGCGTTGGCCTCACGTTCTATCAGCTCTTGCTGCTGCTCGTCCGCAATTCCGAGGCTGGATCTTCAATGATCTCGAGCCGTTCCATGTTGATGATGAGATCGCGGTGGCCAGCGTGAACACAGCGCGCACTCTGACCGGCAAAAACGGCCGTACCCAAATGGGTGGACGCGTCAGTGACAAACGTCCTAACGGGCGCCTGCGATTTTTAATCGAGGAATTTCCTTACGAAATCGCACTGAACACAACCAGGAATAAATGGCATGCCAGTAAAATCAAAAAAACAGCAACAGGCAGCAGGCGCTGCGCTTGCCGCGAAACGGGGAGAGCGCAAGGCGTCCTCCCTGAGAGGCGCGTCCAAAAGCATGTATAAGTCGATGAGCAAAGCAGAGCTGCGCCGAATGGCCAAGGGAAAGCGCAAGGGAAAACCCAAGCGCAAATCACAGTAGTTTTGGCCTGCGATCTTTCGGCTGTCTTATCGCAAAGCTAAATCCGAACCGGATGATCGAGTCCAGTAACGGTCTTGATAAACTGGGGGCGAAATAGCGGAGTCGGCATGAGCCACTGCAGAAGTACGAATCGTACAAGGCGGGCAAGCGTTGTTCTCCCCATCACAGTTCGCGATAACAACTCGATTTTCTTTACGATACCTTCGTCCACGCTTTTCCTGAGAGCTTCATAGCGCGCCATTTGTCCGGAACGCACGAGGCGGCTGAAAACAAAGGCGTCTTCCAATCCCAGATTCATCCCGCGCGCTCCGATAGGCGAGTGAATGTGCGCCGCATCGCCCGCGAAAAAGACGTTGCCCACTTGGAAATGCTGATTGATGCGATGCGAAACTTGGAAGTCTGATTGCCAAATCGGATCGCCCACGGGTTTGACTCCCTCAACTTCACCTATGCAATCTTTGTGCGGACTGATAATTCGCCAAATTGGATTCTTCTTGGGTGGCTCGTTGATGTCGTCAATGACACGGATGAAGAAGACGAACCTGTCGCCGTCGAGAAAAAATACGTGGCCCATGTCTTCCTCGAAGGGCGTAGAGAGCGACAGATCGGCAAGGTGCCATGGTTGATCAAAACTGCTTCCGGGAAAATCAATGCTCAAGGTCTTCCGGGCCGTGCTGTGTGCTCCGTCGGCTGCCAATAGCCATGGCGCGAATACAGTTTCACGGGAATCATCGGAGCAATGTCTTAGTTCAGCCAAACCGTTCCGGCTTCGTTGCGACACCCAATCAGTTCCACACCTCGCTCGATTTTGCCGCCAGCTTCTTCGAGGGCTTTCGCCAACAACCGCTCGGTGGTCGCCTGCGAAAGCCCCAGGATGAACGGATATTTATGGTGCACGTTTCCCTCGAAGAGAATCTCGCGGGGTTTGTGGCCGCGTTGCGAAAAGCGGACGCCGCGAATGGGCAGGCCGAGTTCCAGCATTTTTTCAGTGATGCCGTTTGACTCGAGAATCTCCAGTGTCCTGGGATTTACAGCCAGAGCGCGTGATTCCTGCACGGGCTTCTCAGCAACCTCAATGACTCGCGTTTCAATCTTCGCCTGAGCGAGATAAAGAGCGGCGCCAAGCCCGACAGGTCCCGCCCCAACTATCAGCGGCGGTGCCTCCTCTTTCATCGGAATCGTCTTCTACTGAATCGGTCTGGCCGCTAGCGTGGAGAAGCTGCCGCAACAAGCTCGGGTTCTTTTACCGGCGGACGCTTGATTTGCATCGTCTCATCGGGCCGCCGCTTTTTCGGAACTGGCTCGATCCGTACGGCGCGTCCGATTTCAGCCGATTCATAAATCGCGTTGATTACGCGAACATCTGCCAGCCCTTCGTTTCCTGATGGCTCAGGCGCGCTGTCGTGGATAATACAATCAGAAAAGTAAATTAGTTCTGGTGCAAATTGATCGCCTGGTTTGAAGGTCTTTTCGGTTGTCTTGCTACCGATCGTAGTCACGCACTTCAATTCGCCCTGATACTCATAGGCGTTCTCCAGCCGAAGCTGGCCTTTTGTGCCGACAAGATCGTAATGGCTGACGTCGGTAGAGCCAAAGCTGCACGTGAACATCGCCAATCGTTCATGTGGGAATCGCATGATTGCACCAGTCATCTCCTCGATTTCCGCGAAGCGCTTTTCGCCATTGTTCGCGGTCAATCCGATGACTTCGATCGGCTCGTCGCGAAACAGGTAACGCGCTGCATTGATGCAATAGATGCCGATGTCGAATAGCGTGCCGCCACCGAGATCTTTTCGGGTGCGAATATTGCCCTCTTTGACCCGGAGACCGAACAATGATCCAAAAAAGCGAAGTTCGCCTAGCTCACCCGATTGCGCCGTTCGCACGGCATGCAGATTCGCATCATTAAAATGGAGCCGATAAGCGATCATCAGTTTCACGTTGTTCCGCTTGGTTGCGCGCATGATCACTTCGCAATCTTCCTGCGTAGTGGCCATGGGTTTCTCGCACAATACGTGGACGCCCGCTTGGGCAGCGCGTTGCGTGTGTTCGCGGTGGAGAATGTTGGGTGTGGCGATGTAAACGGCATCGACCTTTTCTTTGTCGAGTGCGCTTTCCAGATCGTCGTACGTGTAAGCCTTTACGCCGTAGCGCTCGCTCAGTTCACGATCCTTTTCAGGATTTCCAGTGACGAGCGCTGCAAGCTCCGAATTTTCTGCGTGCATAAAGGCAGGCAGCACAGCGGTCTGCGAAATGTGTCCCAATCCGACAACTGCATAGCGAATTTTTTTGTTCATAGACGTTCCTCCGATTTTTTTCCCAAAAAAGCTTTCGTGTGGGAATCGTCGCCTGCGCGCATTCGCTCGAGAGACGGCTGATCCTGTCTCGGCGTGCGAAATGTTGTTACTATGACGAACCTACAATTCAGAGGCAATTGGAACGAAGTGAAGGGCAAACTGAAACAGAAATACGCGCAGTTGACCGACGATGACCTCGCGTTCACCGAAGGAAAGGAAGACGAATTGCTTGGCCGGCTACAGCAAAAACTCGGCAAGTCGAAGGAAGATCTGCGAAAGGAAATCGAGAACCTGTAGTCCAATCATCGGCTCCCGCAATGGGAGCCTTCATTCTTCAAATTAGTTAGGATTTCTCAGCTGTTATTGCGCAGCCGAAGACGACTTCCGCTACGATTTTTAGTGGAGGAGATTCTTTATTTTGCAGATCACTTACCTCGAAGAATTTCAGATTCTGCTTCAGGCGCTTGTGGCTGTCGCGCTCGGGGGAATCCTGGGGTTTGAACGAGAGACCGCAGGTAAATTCGCCGGGTTTCGCACATACGTGTTTGTATGTCTCGCGGCGATGCTTTTTGTCCGGCTCGGCCTCGCACTGATTGGTGACGCGGCAACGCGTTTTCCGATGGGTACGCTCCGAGCCGATCCCACGCGAACAATTGAAGCCCTGGCTGTGGGGATCTCATTCATCGGCGCGGGCGCGATCTTCCGGGATCGCACCGGCACAGGTATGCATGGTCTCACAACTGCCGCTGGACTTTTAGCCGCTGCAACGATCGGGGTGGCCGTTGCCATCAATCGCTACATTGTCGCGTGCGGCATTACGCTGATTGGTCTTGTGGTTCTGCGCACATTCGCGTACCTCGAGCGTCGGTTGAAATTAAAATGAGCGGTTCGCGCAAAGCATAGACTTTCGCCGATTCGTGATATATTTGAGCATGCAGAATCCCCAAATTACCGCTTACCTAAAGACTTATTGTGGCTGGAGCGCCGGCGTGCGCGCCGTGCTGGCCAAATACAATCTTCCCTATACGGAGAAGGACATCATTCAGAATCCGGCGTTCCGCTGGGAGATGGAGACCAAGAGTGGACAGCCGCTCTCGCCCTGTGTCGAAATCAACGGGCACATGCTGTCCGATGTCAGCGGCGAAGAAGTCGAGCATTACTTGATTCAGAACAAGCTCGTCCAGCCGAGCGACGCCGCGACCGAAGTTCCGACCAACGCGCCCTGCGCGACCGAGCAACACGAGGGCGTCGTGAAGCTGAATTTGTAAAACGTTGAAGCATTGAAGAGTTGAAGCGTTACAGCGATCTTCCGCTTCAACGCCGTAACGGTTTAACGCTTTAACGAAAATGCAATTCTTCGCCCGCCTTCGGTCGCGAAAGAAAAGCGGGAACACTCTTCTCCGTTACGGCTGGAAGGTCACGCTGCTTATTTTGCTGGCAGCCGCCGGCTTCGCGGTCTTCCTCTTTTATGGGACGTGGGCGCAGACGTTCGACATGAAGAACGTCGGCCAAATGCCGGAGCGAAACACCGTTTATGATGTCGATGGAAAAATTTACAGCCGCCTGGCCGGCGCGAACCGTCTCATAGTATCACTGAACGAGGTCTCGCCGTATTTCATCGAGGCGGTACTTACGCGCGAGGATGCTCGATTTTACGAGCACAAGGGGATCGATTGGCGCGGAATCCTGCGCGCCTCGATGCGCGATATCATGAGCGGCTCAGCGAAGGAAGGCGCGAGCAGCATCACGCAGCAACTTGCCCGGAACAGTCTTCCGCTCGGTGGCCGCACGCTTAGCCGGAAAGTACTGGAAGCAATGGTGGCGTTGCGCATCGAGCGCCAGTTTACCAAGCAGCAGATCCTCGAGCTTTACGTGAACCGGATTTATTTTGGCAACGGTTGTTACGGAGTTGAGACCGCTTCACAAGCTTACTTTGGCAAGAGCGCCTCACAGCTGAATCTTTCCGAAGCTGCGCTCCTGGCGGGATTAATCCGAAGCCCGAACCGGTTTTCACCGTTGAAAAATCCGGAGGGCGCGGCGATCCAGCGCAACGAGGTCTTGGATCGCATGGTGGCGTTGAAAAAGATTACGCCGACGCAGGCCGAACAGGCGAAGAGAGCAAAAGTCGCGACGCATCCCAAGCGAATGCCGCAAATCCAGGAGAATTATGCGATGGACGCTGTGCAGCGCGCTTTGAATCTGATTTTAACCCAGGACCAGATCGATAACGGCGGCCTTTCCATTTACACCACGCTCGATCCAGCCGTGCAAAACGCCTCACAGGATGCGCTCGAAACGCAACTGACTAAAATCGAACACCGATCCAATTTCCATCATCCCATCAAAGCGAATTACAAACCGCCCGAGAACGGCGAACCCGACTCGGCCATGCCTTATCTCGAAGGCGCAGTGGTTGTGATCGATAGTGCCAGCGGCGGCATTCGCGCGCTCGTAGGCGGCCGCGATTACGCGCAAAGCAAATTCAACCGCGCGCTGGCCCCAGCGAACCGGCAGGTTGGTTCGGCGTTCAAACCCTTCGTTTACACAATCGCTTTCAGTCACGGGCTGTTGCCGGGCGCCGCGATCAGTGACGGACCGATTCGCCCCGGCGAAATCGACGGCGCAGGAGATTGGTCGCCGGCAAATTCCGATGGCACCTACGGCGGCATCATGCCTTGCTCGTACGGTCTCATTCATTCGCGCAACACCATGAGCGTGCGCGTGGGACAATTCGCCGGACTCGACGCGGTGCAAAAAGTCGCGAACGACCTCGGCATTTCTCGAAATGTTCCGCGCGGCCCGGCGATCTACATCGGTTCATTCGAGACGGACTTGAAAGATCTGACTGCAGCGTACTCGATTTTTCCCAATGCTGGGCTGCGCAAGCAGGCTTACATCATCGAGCGGATCGACGACCAACAGCACAAGCCGATCTACCGCGCTGCGCATATCTCCGTGCCGGCGCTCGATCCCAGCGCGGCGTGGATGACTTCGCAGTTGATGGAAGAAGTGTTGACCAACGGCACTGCCGCCAGCGCGCGCGAACTTGGATTCAGATTGCCGGCTGCTGGCAAGACCGGCACCACCAACGATTACAAGGACGCCTGGTTCGTGGGTTATACCAGCACGCTTACCTGCGGTGTGTGGGTCGGATTCGATCAACCGGCCACTATTATTCCACACGGCTACGGCGCTGCACTGGCGTTGCCGGTCTGGACGCAGG
>QHQA01000134.1 GCA_003219695.1 Verrucomicrobiota bacterium | reverse complement strand
GACAAAGCGGTGGTCGCAGCAGCAAAATCCAGCTTAGCTAAGGCTGCCAGTTAATTTCTATGTGGTTAGCGCCAAAGGCGCTGTCTCATGATAGCCTGGGGCTAAGCCCCAGGAATCCGATTACGCAAATTAACCAAGCGCTGAAAGCGCGCTTCACTGGGGGGCGATGCATTGATGGAACGAAAATGAATCGTGCCTTCAGCGCTAGCGCCTTTTGGGGAACTACGAATCCTGGGGCGACGCGCCAGGTTCGAGGTGAACGCCGCGCCTTTGGCGCTAAACATGCAGGTTAAATTGGCCGCACGCATTTATACCGACAAAGATGTCGATCTTCGCTGGCTGAAGGGGAGAACGTGCGCAGTGATCGGCTTCGGCGCGCAAGGCCGTGCGCACGCTCTCAATCTTCGGGATAGTGGGATCGACGTAATCGTTGGGCTTTATCCCGGCAGCAAGTCGCGCGCTCGCGCCAGGCGAAGCGGCCTTCGAGTGCTCGACACGTCCCAGGCTGTGCGAGGCGGCGACATTATTTTCTTGGCGCTTTCAGATACGCAAATGCCGGCCATTTACCGGGAACAGATCGCTCCGAACTTGCGTCCAGATCAGACGCTGCTCTTCGCGCATGGCTTCGCGATTCATTACCGGACGATTGTTCCGCCCAAAGACATTGACGTGGTCATGGTCGCGCCCAAAGGACTGGGACCGATGGTGCGTCGAGAATTCGTGCACGGTCGCGGCGTGCCTGCATTGATTGCAGTTCATCAGGATCGCAGCAGACACGCGAAGCAAACGGGCCTGGCGTGGGCGAAAGGAATTGGCTGCACGCGTGCCGGTGTACTCGAAACGACGTTTCGTGAGGAGACTGAGACCGATCTGTTTGGCGAGCAGGCCGTGCTTTGTGGCGGCACCAGCGCGCTCATTCGCGCCGGCTTCGACACGCTTGTTCGCGCCGGTTATCCGGCTGAGCTCGCGTACTTCGAATGTCTGCACGAGCTCAAGTTTATTGTCGATCTAATCCACGAAGCAGGACTGACCGGAATGCGCAGACTGATTTCGGATACCGCCAAATGGGGCGAGCTGACCGTCGGTCCAAAGATTATCGATCAAACAGTGCAAAAGCACATGAGATCGGCGCTGCGCGACATTCGTTCCGGAAAATTTGCGCGCGAATTTATTCGGGAGATGGAAACCGGTGCGCGGCGTCGCGCGCATCTGCTGCGCAAAGCTGAAGCGCATCCGATTGAAAAAGTTGGCGCGCGCCTTCGCGGTCTAATGAGGTGGAAACAGAAAAGCTGAAAAACAAAACACAGGTGGCGTTGCCGTTTCAGGCAACGTGCCACTCGCCGGACTCCGGTTTTGGCGGAGTTACCTAGTCTTAGCCCAGCGCGCGATAACTAGTTGCCGAGCGCTGCAGTTGCGGTCACTTGGGCGCCCTCCGCAGAGCGGCCGATTATTACTAGCGGGTTGGCGGTGGTCGGAACTACGCCGAAGTACCTTTCGCATTTTAGCGGAATGCCAGAGGCGATGGTCTTCACATAGCAGATTTTTGCCACTCTTGGTTGGGCAACCACATTCTTGCTCGGGTCCGTAGCGAACGCCGACGCACAAAATGCGAGCGCGAGCAGGATGCCTACATATGTTTTCATACCCCGATTGTGAGGCCGTATCGAACTTTGCGCAAGCTAATTCGGAGGACCTTTAGGACAAAGAAACAACACTTTCGGCCATCTGCTTTCCCAAAGCTCCCACGGGCGACGCAAGCCTTCAGTCTGCCCAGAGAAAGTGTTCCAGGCGCAGATGATTCAGCCGGGTCTTCGCTTCTTCGCTTCGGTTGCCACCCACCGCGGCCAGGCGCTCGTAAATCGCAGCCGCGGACTCCCATTTTGAATCTTCTTCCAGGAGTCGCGCGGCATTAAATCCGGCCTTGTAGTACCAGAAAAGTTCACGTTGTCCGTATTCGCGCGTTTCGTCGTCCAGAATTTTATAAAACGTTTCGAGCGCACCGGCGCGGTCGTCTTTCTTTTCCAGGCACAGGGCCTTTTTGAATAGCGCCTGGTTGCGCCAGTGGCTGGGCTCGTTCTTGTCCGACGCCAGTTGGTCATAAATTTCGATGGCCCGCTGGAAATTTTCGCTGCCTCCCGTCTCAAAAGAAATGTCGCCTTTGGCGCAAAGCGCTTCCCGTTTCTCAGACTGCGGAGCGTCGCTTTTCAGCACTTCATCGTATAATGCGAGAGCATCTTTGGTCTTGCCAAGCTTGCGCTCGATAAGGGCTTCTTCATTGCGCGCGGACCACCGCAGCGCGCCGTTTTTCTGCACGACCTGATCGAACAGAACTATCGCCCGGTCCAGTGAATGCTCGCCCATGCTCGACATGGCTGACTCTGCCGCGAAAAAAAGTGCTTTTTCCGCGAGAGAGTCATCCGGATGCTGTTGCGCGATAATTTCAAACTGCGTCTGCGCGTTTGCGAAATCCTGGCGCCGGTAATAAAGCTCCGCCAATTTCATCCGAACTTCCGGAGCGAATGGTGAAGGCCCGTGTTGCTCCAGAAATCGCTTTGCAAGCTCAATGACTTTCGTCTCGTTTCCGCCCGCTGCCTCTTCTACCCAAATGCTGAGATAATCGGCGCGCTCCGCCGCCGCCGCGGTTGGCGCCGACTCGGTTGCGCGAGCCAGAGTTTTGCGCGCTTCATCCACGCGTGGCGGCGACGAGTGAAAGGCCAGCTCGGCCAGGGCAACCCATGCCTCCGACACGCGCGGATTTTTGGGAAAATCACGAATGAACTGCTGCAACGATGCTTCCGCTTTTTTGTCGCCTTTCGCCGCCTGCATCAGAGCTTCCTCCAATCGCAAAGTGGCGCGAGCCTCTTTATCGCCTCCCTGCTGCTCCAACTCGCTGTAATCAACCAGGAAACGGGCCTGGTTGCCAAGGTGCAACCAGCCACTGGAGGCATTAAAGAGCGCAGCTCTCGCCCAGGGCGAATTGGAATACGCGATTTGTTCAAAAGCCGCTGTCGCGGTATCAAATCGCTTTGCCAGGTAGTGCGCTTGCGCAGACAAAAAATCGATTCGAGCCAGCAAAGCCGCTTCGGGATGCAGCAGACGCGCATCATCCAAAATCGCGATCGCCTCGTCGAAATGCCGGTCTGCCACTTCAAATTGTGCAAACTCAAGGAAAGCGGGTGGAATCGCCGGGGATTTGGTACTGGTATGCCTCAGGTCGGAAAATAATTGCGTGGCTCGCTCCCTCCGTCCGGCGCGAATTTCCAAACGAGCAAGATACCATCGCGCAAATGTTCGCCGCGGCTCTTCCGGCCTGCGCACCCATTTTTCAAGCTCATGGCGGGACGGTTTGTGCTCTGCGCGATACCAATCATCTAATTTTGAGAAGAGAAGAGTCAGATCCGGGTCCGCCGGGTGAAGATCGATAAATTGCTCGATGACATTGTCTCCGGCTTCTGGCGTTTTTAGTTGCAGGTGCGCTTCGGCTATGCCGAAGAGCGCCGCGATTAGCGTGGCATGACCTGCTCTCTCCGGCCGTTTAGCAGCTCCAGTCGTCCGCGCAACAGCCGCCGCTCTCTCCGCTCGGCAATCGATCTTGGCTTCATTTCTTCCAAGAGACGCTGCGCATCAGGGGCATCGCCCATTTCAATGTATAGTTCCGCCGCTCGTAACTGCGCTCGGATAGCCCATTCTTTGTTGTGAAGGAGAACGCCAAGCTTTCTCGAAGCTTCTCCCCGCTTTCCTAACGCGCGCAGCATCTCCGCCGCCCCAAAAGTGGCTGCTCCGAGAAACGGTGAAGCTTCGTCGTTAGCCAATTCCTCATAGAGCGGCAGCGCGTCGGCCCATCGATTCAGCGCAGCAAAGGCTTGGGCGCGGAAGAACTTTGCCCAGGGGAGTTCGCGCACTCGAGCGTC
>QHQA01000133.1 GCA_003219695.1 Verrucomicrobiota bacterium | reverse complement strand
AGCCACCGACTCCCGTTGCGGCTACAGCGCGTCGTGATTTTTGAAACCACGGATTTTGATCGGACGTGTGATTGATCACCAGTTCGGTAATGACGCGCAGACTACGCTCATGTGCGGCGTCCAGGAGCGCGCGGAAATCATCGAGCGTGCCGAAATTCGGATTGACGTCGAAATAATCGGCAATGTCGTAGCCGTCATCGCGCTGGGGAGACGGATAGAACGGCAGCAGCCAGATGGCGGTGATCCCCAGCTCTTGGAGATAGTCCAGCTTTCCCATCAGACCGCGGAAGTCACCCATCCCATCACCGTCGCTGTCGCAAAAAGTCTTGACGTGCAGCTCGTAGATGACGGCGTCCTTGTACCAAAGCGGATCGACAGATGTATTATCAGGCTCCTGTCCCATGCGATTAACTTTTGACGTATAAAACGCGGCGCGCAATGGACGAAGGCGCCTGCGCAGATTAAGACACGCGATTGCGACCCTGCGCTCGATCTTCTTTCCGATTGCTGCAATTCCTGATCATAGATGGGAACAGCCAAACTAGTTACCTCCATGCCCCGTAAACCAAAGAGACGGGTGCGCCTGCCAAAGTCGCGAGAGCGACAGCTCACTGTTACGCCGCAACTCGAACCCGGCGCGCCCAGTGATCTGGACTTGATGCAGGGAATCCAAGCCGAGGACCCCAATGCGCTTTCTCAGCTTTATGATCGGTACAATGGAATTTTGAAGGCGCTTATTCTGAGGGTGATCCATAACGAAGCCGAGGCCGACGATCTTTTACAGGAGATCTTTATGGAGATTTGGAATCACGCTAAAAATTTCTCCGCGCAAAAGGGTAAGCCGCTCGGCTGGATGGTGACACTGGCCCGGCGACGGGCCATTGATGGCCTGCGCAAGAAGCAGGCTTATGCGCGCGCCGAGGAACGGCTGCAAAACGAAACCGAACAGCAGCCCGATGCCTGGGTGCATAACGCCACCGAAGAAGAAATCCTGCTGAGCGACACCCGCTCCCTCATTCGCAAGGTGATAAAGAGCCTGCCCCCGGCCCAGCAGCAGGCAATCGATCTCGCATTTTTTAAAGGCATGAGCCAGCGCGAAATCGCCGCCAAAACGAATACACCATTAGGGACGGTAAAGACCCGGCTTGAACTGGGACTGAAAAAAATTTATGACGGCCTCAAGGAGTTGAGAGATGAACTTTAGCCAATTCCAGAACCAGGCGCGGCTCTATGTGATCGGCGCGCTGGAGGCGGAGGAATTGGAGGAATTCGAAAAAGCGCGCACGAAATTCGGGAAAAAGGGCGAAGACTTCATCACCAAATGCTACGCCTTACACGAAGCATTTGCGTTGAGCTTGCGTCCGGCAAAGTCCTCCACCGCGCTCAAAGAACGGCTCATGGCCATGGTGAGAGCAAAGAAGGAAGCCTAGGATCCCATTCATCGTTAATTCGGCTTCGGTGCGAGCGAGGCGCTCTCGCCTTCGTCTTAAAGCAAAACGTCCAACGCTCAACGTCCAACGCCAAACGTCGAAGTCAGACAATTGCATCCAGCACCGCTAATCCAGAATCGAGCATCAAGCATCAAGCATCGTGCCTTCTATTTGGGCGCGAGTGAGGCGACGATTTTCTCGAAGCAAGGATCACCGCGCAGCGGATCCCACAATGCCAGTAGTTTCAATTGGCCATAGCTGGGAGAGTTCGGGTAGCGAATCGCAATGGCAAGCTGTTCGCAGGCGAAATCTTTGTCGCCAACCCACGCTGCGATTACCGCCAAGTACTTCATCATCGCCGGGCCGTTGATTGAATCTTTTTCCACAGGCAGCAGCTCAACCGCGCGCCTGCCTTCGCGGAGCGCTTCTTCTTTGTGCCCAAGACCGGCGTCAATCAAACCGAGCACGCACAGCGCCGGACCATAATTTGGTTGAGCTTGGACGGTTTTCTCCTGCTCCGCGCGTGCAGCGATGAACGCCGACCGCACTTTGGCATCGTCTTTTGTCATGCGAGCGATAACGCCCTCCAGGAATAGACGAGTCAACGGAACGTTGTCCGTAGTCAGGTGGGGCCTGTTTTCGCCTAACGCGATCAGGGCATTTTTTGCTGCATCTGCGTCACGTTCGGCGAGTGCACATATGAGCCAGGCATCGGCGATCTTCGACATTGCGGCAGGATTTGTGGCCCGAATTGAATCGATGATTTGGTGCAAGCGCCGGGCATCAGCGTGCCAATTTAGTTCTACCACCGCGCTCTCTGCTTTGGTAGCAGCATCGTTCGGCACAATGGCCAACACGCGGTCCAACACCAGCTT
>QHQA01000132.1 GCA_003219695.1 Verrucomicrobiota bacterium | reverse complement strand
AAAACCGACCGCGCATTGGTTTGGTCGGTTACCATTGCCATCACGCTCGTGTCAGCGGCACTGACCATCTACATCGCGCTGACGCCTGTAAAGTAGCCCTGCCTACTATGAAATCCCGAAACTGATGCCAATGGATTTGACAACCAATTATTCTTGGACTTTCTCTGCGCTCTCCTCTGGTGCCATCGGCTTCACCGCTCTCGCAGAAGATGGACAATGTCCGTCAGATGAAGCAGGCCGGGGCGTCCGCAGTGGTCCTACATTCTCTGTTCGAAGAGCAAGTCGAAGCGGGCGCGTCGGAATTCCGCGTCGACCCGAAGACCTACCTTGACCATGTGTCGAAAGCTAAACGCACCGTTAGTATTCCAATTATTGCCAATTGTGTCGCGGTCCAGCCGAGAATCACTTTGAGGTCTGTCCGGTTGGTTCGCTTCACCTCCGCACGCAACACGCGAAAGGACAATTCCAGCAACCAATCAACCCGGCACGCAGGTCGGCTTTACCTGCGCTCGCTCAATTCACATATTTTTTGCGAGACGATTCAGTCGTTGGCGGATAGCTTCGCGGCATGGCGCTGGAAGCAACCAAGTTCAGGCAAGCCGTAATCGAAAATACGCTCCGCAGTTGCCAGCTTTTCATGGGATTGCCGACGGCGGATATTGCGTCAATCGCGTCGTTCGGTGTCCCGAAACATGTGGCCAAAGGCGAATATCTTTTTCGCGAAGGCGATCGCAGCGAGGGTTTTTACGTGGTGCAAAGAGGCGCAATCAACGTTCATCGCGTCAGCGCCGCTGGAAAAGAGCAGGTGATTCATTTGTTTCCGATCGAATCGTTTGCCGAAGCCACGCTTGCGACCGAGGGAGGTTATCCGGCGGATGCGCGCGCCACTGAGCCGACCACGGTTCTGCTCGTTCCAAAAAATGATTTCATAGAACTTCTCCGCAGACGTCCCGAACTCTCGCTGCGGATGCTCGGTTCCATGAGCCAGCACCTGCGAGTCATCGTCGGGTTGCTAGATGATCTCACGTTGAAGGACATGGAGACGCGCGTGGCCAACTGGCTGTTGAAACGTTGCCCGCGTCCCGTCGGCGATCGCGAGGTGGAGATCAAACTTGACCGGACCAAACGCGTGCTCGCGGCGGAATTGGGCGCGACTAGTGACACACTTTCACGGACGCTGGCAAAATTCCGCGATCGCAAACTGCTGCGCGTTAAAGGCAATACGATTACCGTCACGCGGCCTGGCGAACTGCAGAAACTGCTCCGAAAGCATCTCGGAGAAATCTAGCGTTGCGTTTCGTCCGGTTCGCTGATCCCGACTTTCGGAATCACTTTCGCAGTCCAGATCGACGCAGCCAACAGCCAGGCAGATTGCGATGTTTGGATAAACGATACTGGCGCCGAAATAAAACAGCGGCCAGAGCGACACGCCAAAGACACGATCATCGACAACATCAAATTCGAAAATGGTTAGCCAGTGGAAAGGCTTGCCGGCTAGCGTGTTTAATTTCGATGTGACCGAAGCAGGCACAGGCCGTTGACGATGACCACGCAAGTCCACTGGCTTGGCGCAGCTATTGGCGAGGTGACCTGCCCGGCCAAATACATGCGCGAGGCCTCTTCCATTCATTTTCGACATAGCACTCGCTACGGGTTTGGCTGCCTTGGCACCGGGCGGCGTTACCGGCTGGCATGGTGGCGGTTGGCTTCGCCTGTGGTCTGAGGAACGAGAGAGCATTGTCCGGAACTTGCCTCCGCCATTTCCGTAGAATGAAGTGACAGATGAAGCCACCCCCCAGATGGAGCGACAAAGGGTTGCTCTGCCGTGGGAAGACGAGTACAAGTCCTTCCTGATGCGTCCTGAACTGATTTCGGTCATTTTGCCCGTTTTCAACGAGGCGGACAACCTGAAGGAGCTCTTGCCGGCTCTCTTTCGCAGCCTCGAAGCTCTCGGCCTTTCCTACGAAGTCATTGTGGTGGACGACGGCAGCACCGATCAAACGGGCGAGATTGTCCGGCAACTGGCGCGGCCGCAGCTGCGCCTCATCCAGTTGCGCCGCAACAGCGGTCAGACGGCGGCTCTCATGGCCGGGATTCGCTTTTCCAAGGGAGATATCCTCATCTCCATGGATGGCGATTTACAGAATGATCCGGCCGATATTCCGCGGCTCTTGGCCAAACTGGATGAAGGCTACGATCTCGTCTCGGGCTGGCGGCAAAGGCGCAAGGACGCCGCGCTGCGGCGCAAATTTCCGAGCACGCTGGCCAACCGGCTCATTTCGGCGGTTTCGGGGATTTATCTGCACGACTATGGATGCACCCTGAAAGCCTATCGGCGGCAGGCGCTGCAAGGGGTTCAACTTTACGGCGAGATGCATCGTTTCATTCCGATTTACGCATATTGGAACGGGGCGCGCGTGACCGAGATTCCAGTGAGGCATCATGCGCGGCGACACGGTGTCTCCCATTACAACTTACAACGAATTCCGAAGGTTTTGTTCGATTTGTTAGTCGTGGTTTTCCTGCATCGCTTTGCGCAACGACCGATGTACGTTTTTGGCGGGGTCGGTTTAATCAACTTTGGCATTGGCGTGATCGCGGCCGGAGCGGCTCTGTATTACAAATTTTTTCGGCACGAATCCTTCATCAAAACGCCGCTCCCGCTGCTCTTTGTCATGGCTTTTATCACCGGAGTAATGTGTTTTCTCATGGGGCTGCTCGCTGAATTGCTCGTGCGTACTTATTATGAATCGCAGAACAAGGCGACCTACATGATTTCATATGCCGGCGTGGAGCAGGATGGCGAGGGTCTTTCGCGCGAATCGGAACGGCCCGCGGCGCAGGCGCTTCCTCGTTCGTGAGGACTCGCCGGGCGCGCTGATCTTATGTGTGGCATCTGCGGTTTCGTCGGTCCCGGTTCAGGCGAGACGCTGGAGCGCATGTCGATCTTGCTGAGGCATCGTGGCCCGGACGATTCGGGGACCTGGACGTCCGCGGTTCCGGCGGTGCATCTGGCCAACCGGCGCCTGGCCGTGCTCGATTTGCCGGGTGGGCATCAACCGATACTGACGGACGACGCACAATTCGTCATCGTTTTTAATGGGGAGATTTACAATCACCGCGAGCTGCGCGCTAAACTGCAAAAGCGGGGTCACAAATTTCAGAGCGATCATTCCGATACTGAGGTTATCCTGCTCGGTTACCGAGAATGGGGATCAAGATTGCCCGAGCGTCTCAACGGCATGTGGGCTTTTGCGATTTACGATCGAGCGCGCGGCCAGCTTTTTTGCAGCCGGGATCGATTTGGCAAGAAGCCATTCTTTTACACGCGCACGCGCGATGGATTTGTCTTCGCTTCCGAGCTGACTTCGCTGGCGGCGCATCCCGGCGTCACGAAAACGGTATCGCGGACCGCGCTCCAAAAATATTTCGCCCATGGCTACATTCCTGCGCCGTGGTCCATTTTGGATGGAGTTTTCAAACTTCCGGGCGGTTGTTCGCTTCTTCTCGATGTCCGGTCGCTGGATTATCGCGTGAAAAAATACTGGGACCTGGTGCTCGAGCCGTTTGAGCGTCTGCCCACGAATCCAGAAGAAGAATGGGGGGAGCAATTGCGCGAACTCTTGGATCGCGCTGTCCGCCGCCGATTGCTCGCCGACGTGCCGGTCGGCGTTTTCCTGAGTGGCGGGATCGACTCGTCGGCGGTGACCGCTTTTGCCTCGCGCCATGTTCCTGTCGGGCAACTGAAGACCTTCAGCATCGGATTTGCCGAGAAAAGTTTCGACGAGACGAGCTACGGGCAGCTCGTTCGCGCGCAATTTAAGACCGATCATAAACTGGAAACTCTTTCCGTGGTGCGCGCACGGCAATTGGTCGATGAATGTCTGACTCGCTTGGATGAACCGATGGCGGACAGTTCGCTGCTGCCTACCTACTTGGTCAGCGGCCTGGCCCGACAAGATGTGACGGTGGCGCTGGCGGGCGACGGCGGCGACGAATTGTTTGCCGGTTACGATCCGTTTCACGCGCTCCAGCGGGCGCGGCTTTACAACCGCATTTTTCCACGGCCAATTCATGCCGCAATCAAGGCAATCTTCGATCGTTTGCCGGCTTCGCATGCGAACATGGCACTCGACTTTAAAATCAAGAGAACGTTGCGCGGATTAAGCTACGAACGGCGGCTCTGGCTGCCAGTCTGGATGGCGCCGCTCGACCACGCCGGCCTGGAGGATCTTTTCGGCGAACCGATCGATCTCGAGGAACTTTACGCGGAAGCGATCGAGCAGTGGGAGAATTGTCCACAAACCAACCTGGTCGACAAGACCATGCAGTATTACACCAAGCTTTATTTGCAGGATGACATCCTGGTGAAAGCCGATCGCGCCAGCATGATGCACAGTCTGGAAGCGCGCGCGCCCTTTCTGGACATCGAGCTGGTCGATTTCGTTAGGCGAATTCCCAGCGCCTATAAATATCGCAGAGGCACCACCAAATACATTCTGAAGAAGGCGCTGCAGACAGTTTTGCCGCGCGAAATCCTGTATCGGTCGAAGAAAGGATTCGGCGTGCCCGTGGCCCAATGGTTTCGGAAAGGGGAGCTGGATCTGGCCGAGGCGTCTCTTGGTTCCTTGAATCCGCGGCTGGTAAAACAGAGAGCGGAAGCGCATCGCTCCGGCCGAGCGGATGAGTCGGCTTTTCTTTGGAGTTTTTACGTCTTGAAGAGATGGGCGGAAACGAACCGGGTCTCCCTGTAAGCCGTCCATTGCCCTAACGAATGCGCATTCCGGTTATCACGCGGGCGGAGGAACGGCCACCGGCACCCAGGCGATGGCGCAATACGCAAGCAGTACCGCGCCGGCAATTCCACTGACAAGTCCCAAGGCCACGAGAATGAAGTTTGGCGGCGGCGAATCTTTGCGCTGTCGAAAACGCTTCACCAGCCCAACCGCGAAGACGAGCAGGCAAACGAGAAAACAAAGATCGGCGATGCGATCCGCGCCGCCAATGTGCAACCCCGCCGCGAGCAGATCCAAAGTAAAGGTGGTGCCCAGCTCGGAGATTGAGAAACGTGGCGCAGACGTCTTTCGCGGCCCCGCGGTGCCAAGGAATCCGAAGATGAACGAGGCCATGAAGCCTTCGATCATCAGCCGCGCGTGAGCGATGTTTGGATAAGCAATGCTGGCGCCGAAATGAAACAGCGGCCAGAGCGATACACCAAGGACTCCGAGTAGCACGCCGGCTGGAAAGAAAATCCGAAACGGTTCCTCGCAACACACACCCAGAAATTGCGTCCGCGGGCGATTTCCGATGCTATGCGACACTTAAGCCTTCGTACGTTTCGGCTACGATTTGATCAACCACGGCTGTCATATCCTGCGTTTTTTGCCAGGCAGCCAGTTGCCGGTCTGCGCCCGTGCCTTCGCGAAGGATCCGTTCGATGTGCGCCATCTCGCGCTGCGTGCCGAATTCGTTCACTTCGCTGGCCACAAACTCCAGCAATTCGTTCAGCAGACTTCGTTCTTCAACTTCCGCTTCCTTGCCGAAGTCGATCAGCTTTCCGTCGATGCCGTAGCGCGCCGCGCGCCAGCGGTTCTCATCCAGGAGACGGCGCCGGTAAATCCGGAACGTAATATTCTGCCGCAGCAATCTAAAAAGCTTCGCGATGACAGCCTGAATCAAGGCTGCGATTGCGACTGTATCGTCCACACGGGTTTGGGCATCGCACACGCGCACCTCCAATGTGTCGAAGAACGGGTGCAACCGGATGTCCCACCAGATTTTTTTGGCGTTATCGATGCAACCGGTTTTGACCAGCAGCTTGCAATAATCTTCGTATTCGGAAAGCGACTCGAACGAATCGGGGATGCCAGTGCGGGGAAAACGTTCGAACACTTTTAGCCGATAACCTTTCAGCCCGGTGTCCTCGCCGACCCAAAATGGCGAGTTGACCGAGAGCGCATAAATATGCGGCAAAAAATAGCGCGCCTGATTCATCACGTGAATCGCGCTTTCGCGATCGGGAATGCCGACATGGACGTGCAGCCCGAAGATCAGGTTTGCCCGCGCAAGCAATTGCATGTCTTCCATGATCTGCTTGTAACGTTCGCCTTCAGTAATGTGCTGATCGCGCCAGTGCGAAAAGGGATGGGTGCCGACGGACACGATTTTTAGCCCGGCTTTGGCCGCCAGCTCGGCCAGCTTGCTGCGAAGATCAATGACATGCGCCCGCGCGTGCTCGATGGAATCGCAAATGTCCGTGCCGAGCTCCACCACGGACTGATGCATCTCCGGCTTGATCTGCTCCTTGAGCGTGATTTTTCCGCCCTCGAGAATTTCCTGAATATGCGAACGTAGCTCGCGCGTGTCCGGATCGATGATCGCGAACTCCTCTTCAATGCCGAGAGTAAATGTGTGCTCTTTGGCGCTCATGACGGGGGCGAAATGTTCCTCAAAAACAGTGTGCTGTCATCCCGAGTCGCGAAGACGGCGAGGGACCTCACATAACTGGATCGAGCACACTGAGTACGTGGCGTGGCAAGTCTTCTTTTGTGAGGTAGTTGCTCCCCTCGGGATGACAGCGGACGATTGATTGTCGATGTTACACGAGGTCGCGTTTCGTAACAGCGGCTTGCAGGAATTTGCCCCAGCTCAAGTTGTCGCGGCCGGGGACGTGCTCGCGCGCTTTGCGGATTGCCATTTCAGAAATCGCTTCGACAACCCATACGAAATTGGCCTGACCGATCCAGGCCGCTTCGCAATCGGGCGCAGGGTTGCAGAAATCGATCGCGTACGGCACGCCGTCGCGCACGGCGAACTCCACGGTGTTCAAGTCGTAGCCGAGGTACTGATTTAGTCGCAGCACGCCGTCGTGGACCTTTTCCAAAATCTCCTTCGGCGCGTGCCACTCGGTTTGGTAACGCAGATGAAAGGGATTCCGCGGCTCGTACGGCATGATCCGAACGTGGCGCTGATCAATCGAATAGCAGCGGAAGTACATCTCGAACTTCACTTCCTCCTGCAGCATCATCACCAATTGTCCGGTGTCGTTATAGGCACGGAAGAATTCGTCCCGATTGTGCAATCGATAAACGTTCTTCCAACCGCCGCCAGCTAAGGGTTTGAAGAATGCCGGCCATCCGACATAACTAAAGATCGCCTCCCAGTCGAGCGGGTAGCCGAGATTGCGAAATGATTTCTCGTTCGTGTCTGGCGGCGGTTGATTGGATGGAAGTAACACTGTGCGCGGGACGGCTACGCCGATCTTTGTTGCCAGCGCGTTGTTGAAGAATTTGTCGTCGGCGCTCCACCAGAATGGATTGTTCACCACCGCCGTGCCGGTGAGCGCGGCATTCTTGAGCCACGCCCGATAGAACGGCACGTCTTGCGAGATGCGATCGATCACCACGTCGTATCCGCACGGTTCGCCCTGGATTACTTTGTCGATTCTGACAAATTCCGCCACGATCTCTTTCCCGCCGGTCTTTTGATTCACCCGCTCAACAAACGCGGGCGGAAAACTGTGTTCCTGGCCAAAAAGGATTCCGATTTTTTTCATAGCAGGTCTTTTGTCATTTCGAGCCCATTCGACGCGCTCCGCTCGCTCAGGGTGAACTCCGCCGGAGGCGAAGTCGAGAAATCTCTCGATTTTTCATGAAAGAGTTCCCATCGCACGGCATCGCCAGGGTTGGCAATCAAAGATTCCTTGGCTGCGTTTCGCTCCGCGAAACTCCGCTCCGAATGACAAGGGGATGCTTCGAGGTAATGTAGGCCATGGTCAAGAAATTACTGCACACGCGCTATCGCGTACATGACTTGGAGAAAACGATTTCTTTCTACAAGGACGTTCTCGGTCTCCAGGAGGTTCGGCGTCAAACCTCCGGGCGCGGATCGCAACTTGTGTTTTTGAAAGCGCCTGGCAGCGACGAGGAAATCGAGCTCTGCAAATTCGACGAAAGCGGGCCGGTGGTCGTTGGCCCCGATCTGACCCATCTCGCCTTTGAAGTGGACGACCTGGACAAGTTCGCGAAATACGCGGCGGCACAAGGTTATCCGTTATCGGACGGGCCGCATTCGATTAACGGAGGTAGAATTGCCTTCATCGACGCACCAGAAGGCTACGAGATTGAACTGATCGAGCGCGGGGCGAAATCGTAGCGATTGCATTGCCAAACATATGCGCCGCGAACTTGCGCCGGTAAAAGTTTTGTCTCTAATTTTGGCGCCATGATGTGGCGCAAGCGAATTTTCTTCCTTTGCGCATTGATCTCAGTGTCCGTGCTGAGCGCGTGGAGTCAGGATGCTACTGATTCCGAGGCAGTGCGGCCGAGCGGTGTTGCCGGACCGGTTAGGAAAGCCAAGGCGGTCACAGCAAAAGAAAGTGCCGATGCGGATGCTGATACAGAGTCCGCCGCTCCCAAAGCAAAGAAGTCAAAATCAAAGTCTGCTCACTCGCGCCGAACCCGCGCAAAATCGAAAGAGACGCCGGAATCCGCGCCGCCGACGGAATACACGCCCGAAGGAATACCGAAGACCAGCGCAGCCTCGGTCATCGTGGTGGACGCAAACACTGGCAAAATTTTGTACGAAAAAAATGCGGACCAAATTCGGCCTGCCGCGAGCACGCAAAAATTGCTCACAGCGCTCGTTGTGGCCGAGAGCGGTTTTCTGGACCGGCCGGTCACGGTTCAAACTGTGGATACAATGGCCGAGCCCGTGAAGTTGAACATTAAACCTGGCGAGACTTATCAGCGGATCGATCTTTTGCGCGCGTTGCTGGTGAAAAGTCCCAATGACGTCGCGCGATGTCTGGCGCGGGACAATGCCGGAAGCATCGAAGCGTTTGCCGAGGTCATGAACAAACGCGCTCAGCAGCTTGGAGCGGTGCATTCGCACTTTGTGAATCCAAATGGCTTGCCGGTACCTGGGCAGTATTCAAGCGCACGTGACCTGGCGCTCATCGCGCGCGCGGCTTACGCGAACCCGACGATCCGATCCATTGTTTGTCTTCCACAGCTTGTTTTTCGATATGCCAGCGGTCGAACGCGCGAACTTGAAAACACGAACAAGCTTCTGAAGCGGCTCCCCTACTGCAACGGGATGAAGACCGGTTACACCGATGCCGCAGGCAAATGTCTGATCGCAAGCGGCGCGCGTCCCGGTAGAGACGTGATCGTGGTTGTCCTGGGCGACAACTCGAGCCACGTGTGGCGCGACGCATCAGCGCTGCTTTCCTGGGGCCTCTGGATGTAACGCCCTTGGCGACGATGGCTCGCAGGGCTGGAGCCGACGACGGGATTCGAACCCGTGACCTGCGGTTTACGAAACCGCTGCTCTACCAGCTGAGCTACGTCGGCGCAAAGCGGCCAAACATTACATTCACCGGCGCTTCACACAAGCGCACCTGTAGCCGCTTCGCTGTGCGAAGCGCGGAGCCTAGTCGCACAAGCTCTGTCCCGAGACGTTCAGCACGCATGGGCCACGCGTCTGATAGAGACGCGGCTACAGTGGCAGGACGAATGTCTCGCCGATCTCACGCAGCGCAATGCGCTCTGGAGTTTTCCCCAGCGCCGTTTCGAAGCGCTCGATGGGCTCGCGAAACGGTTCAAAGCTGAGCCGGAACGTTTGATGATGAACGGGCATGATGAAGTGCGCGCCTGCGGCATTTGCCATTTCAACCGCCTGCTCGGGCGTGCAATGTGACCGAATCCATGGGTTGTAAGCGCCGATCGACATGACGGCGAGATCAATCGGTCCGTGTCGTCGCAGCTCTGCAAAACTGTTGGTCATTGCAGTGTCGCCGGCAAAAATGATGCCGCGGCTTCCTGGCGTGCGGGACTGGATCAAATACCCATTGTAACCGCGATGCGTGTCGCGTTGCGTACGCGCACCCCAGTGTTTCACAGGGAATGCGGTAACGTTGATCTCGCCGGCAGAAGTTTTCACGCTATTGCTTTCGCCCCAATTGAGCTCGGTGATTTTGCCAAACCGTGTTCGTTTCAATAAATCGCTCGTGGCGCGCGCGGTGATCACCCGCGTTTTCTCGTGAAAACAACGCAGTGTTCGCAAATCGAGATGATCAAAATGCGCATGCGAAAGAAGGATAAGATCGATCTTTGGCAGCTCGTCGATGGTGAGCGCAGGCGCGGTCAATCGTTTTGGACCAATCGTGAATCCCGGCAAACGAATTCCGATGCGCGGGAAAAGCACGGGATCGGTGAGAATTGTGACGCCGAAAACATTGATGAGCACCGTCGCGTGCCCAAGCCAGACCAGCGTGACCTGCGCGTCGCTCCACTTTGCAGGCTCGGGCTTGGCAAAGGCCGGAGCAATCGGGCGCCAGGTTTCAATCGTCCACTCGCGGAAAAGATGACCGAGCCACCGTCGCACTGGCGAGCTGTGCAGAGGCGGTTGTTTGGGTCGTTGCATGCGAAAAACGTAACACAGCCATCTTGGCCGCAGCGTCAGCAGGCTGGGAAGCCTGCGCGACGCATCAGGCAGGATGCCTGAGTTAGGTCCGCCTTAGCGCTGGCCAAATAATCCCTTAATAGCTTTCCAGAGCGTTCGACCCGGCTTGGGCGGGCCTGCGCGCGCGACAAGCACGGGAACATTGGCGCGGTTCAAAATGCTGCGGGTTAAATCCCCCATGATGTAGTGACGAAGCAGTCCCCGCGCCTGCGAGGTGCCCGTCACGATCAAATCGTAATTGCCCGCGCGCACTTCTTCGAAAACCTGATCGATTACGATGCCGTGTCGGAGACGCACTTCGGCCGAAACACCAAGCCGGTCGAGTTCTCTTTTTTGCCGGCGCAAGTTTGTCCCCAGCTCGGATTTTGATTCGAGAAGCTGAGCGACGTCTTCTTCCAAGAGGACCAGATCGGCGTACATGGCCGGCGGCTCAGCCATCACATGCAGTAACGTGACCGACGCGCCGACGGCCGCAGCCAACCTGCCGGTGAATTGGACCGCCTGCTCGATGAATTCTTTCCCGCCGGTGCAAACGACGAATCGCTTCAATTGTTTGCATTCGCCAATGGCCACCAGCACTGGGGGCTGAATGGCTTTGATCACTTCGTACGTTCTTTTTGATCGCCAATACTCTCCCACGGCGCCAGTCCAGCGCGCGCCGACGACGACCAGCTCGTAATTGGTCTTGGCGGTTTGATCGAGAATTTGCCGCACCGGTTCGCCCGATTGGACGACGATGGCCGGCGACACGCCCGTGCTCTGGAGCAACTGCGCCTGGTTCTGCAGCGCGTCGCGCAGGGCCTGCTCGTCCTGCGATGTCTCCGCAATTCCGAGCAGTGTGGTCTCGGCTTTTAGCGGGCCCGCCAGCAATCCTCCCAGGCGGATGGCTGTTTCGGCTGTTTGTGTTCCGTCGCTGCAAATCAATATCTTCATGGTTAAAGTTTGTGTCCGGTCACGAGCGTGTAGACAACGATGGCTGCGCCAAGTAACGGTAAAGGCACAAAGGCCAGCCGGATTTTTGGTCCGGCGAAATATTGCGTTGCGACGACACCGATCTGCGCGCCAATGACTGCGCCGGTGTGCATCACGAGCGCGATCAAAATATCCACGTTGCCCTTGACCGCGTGGGTGAACGTCCCGTAGCTCGCTGAAATCACGATCTCAAACAGATCCGTTCCTACGGCGAGATGAGTCGGTATTCCCAGAACGTAAACCATCGACGGCATCCGAATGTAACCTGCGCCTCCGCCCAGAAAACCGCTAAAGAACCCACCAACAAAGGCTACAAGGAGAATAGTCCAGAGTGAAATTTCCTGTATGCCTGATGTGGGCAGCGAGATCATTGGCCAAATTCTCAGACGTTGAATCTTTTGCGTGACCGGGCCGAATGCCGAGTGATCGTCCTTGAGATGTTTGCTAGGCAATCGCTCTTTGCCTGACCGCAACGTTTTTTGGCTCTCCCAGAGCATGAATACTGCAATGCTAAAATAAACGACAATTGCCACCCAGCTGACCACCGTGTTCACGTTACCTGCGCGTTTCAGCACCTGAATCAACTGCGCGCCACATTCCGCGCCGCCGATTGTCCCAAATGCCATGAAGAATCCCAGCTTGAGATCGACATTGCCGAGCGTGCGATGCTGTCTCGCCGCTACAATCGACTTTCCCACGATGTGCGCCAGGTCAGTGCCCACTGCGTAATTCCAATCCATTCCCATCAAGCGCAACGCCGGACCGGCAATGAAACTCCCGCCCACGCCGAAAAACCCGCCTAAAATGCCAATCAGAAATCCGACAACAGCCAGATAGATCGGATCGATGTGCGTATTGGAGATTGGAAAGAACATGAGTTATCTCACGCGGCTGCGCAGAAACCGAAATAAAAGCGCCGTTACCGCATCCAGAACAACAGCCTGACCGGCGATGAGCAAGAGCGCGACCACGGCATACGTGTAGCGATGTTGCGCTTCCAAGTGATACAGCCACTCGCCCAAAAGATGAAGCACCAGGAAGAAATAAGCGGTGACGAAAACGGCATAAATCGCCAGCTCGATTGCAAACGCGCGCAGGCTTTTGGCAGTGGCCTTTTTCATCAGGGGCAGAGATCGTTAAACGGTTGAAGCGTTGAAGATTTGAAGGGGTAAAGCGTTGTGCAGGTTGATCGCTCAGCCGGTGATGATGCTCTTTCCGCTCCAACGGTTCAATGCTTTTAACGTTTTAGCGATTCAACGCGCCCGGCGACACGTTGCGGTTGCGCGTAAGCCAATCACCGGTCAGATTATTGCGTTAGGGAGCGTTTGTTCTTAACGTTCCTCTTTACCTCCAGGGAAAACCATGGCCGATGCCGCGAACAAATACCCCGAAAATGTACCGGGCAAATTCTACGTCGATGATCAATGCATCGACTGCGACTTGTGCCGTGAAACCGCGCCTGCCAATTTCAAACGGAACGATGACGGCGGCCACTCCTACGTCTATAAACAACCTGAGACGCCTGAGGAAGAAGGGCTTTGCAAAGAAGCGATGGAAGGCTGCCCGGTCGAAGCGATCGGCAACGACGGTGATGCCCCCTAGAATTACCTCGTTAAAGCGTTGAAGCGTTAAACCGTTGAAGCGGCCAAAATCGCGAACGCCAGTCGCATCCGACGTCAACCCGGCTGTCGCGCTGAGCATTGCTGGCTCGGACAGCAGTGCGGGCGCCGGTATTCAGGCTGACCTAAAAACTTTTTCGGCACTCGGGGTTTATGGATTGACCGCCGTCACGTGCATCGTCGCTGAAATTCCGGGTAAAGTTTCCCGGATCGAACCAGTCAGCCCGAGAATTGTCCGCGAGCAAATCGAAGTACTCGCAAAAAATTTCAAAATCGGCGCGATTAAAACCGGTCTGCTTTGCTCCGCGAACATCATTTCCGCCGTTGCCAAGGCGATACGGGCAATCGACAGAAGGCACTCGCCGCGCATTCCCCTCGTGATTGATCCCGTCATTGTCGCCACGAGCGGCGACGCCCTTCTTGAGTCAGCAGCGATCGAAGCTTACCAGAAAGCATTATTTCCGATCGCCAGCTTGATTACGCCAAATATCGATGAAGCGGAGCGCTTGCTTGGGACGGAAATCAAAGACCGGCGAGCGATGCATCGTGCCGGGAGAGAACTAGAGAGCAAATTTGCAACTGCAATCCTTCTCAAAGGCGGTCATCTTGCAGGCGACCACGCTTTGGACCTTCTTTTTGCCGGTGGAAAAGTTGCCGAATTTTCGGCGCCGTTTGTCCATGGCGTTGCAACGCACGGCACCGGCTGCACCTATTCGGCGGCGATTGCGGCTGGTCTTGCCTCCGGCCTATCTCTGGAAGAGGCGATCCGGCGGGCCAAGAAGTTTGTGACCGAGTCGATCGCGCGACATTTTCGATGGAAACGCGGTTCTGACGAAATCGACGCGTTGAACCATTCGATCTGAAAGCGGTGCGGCAGCGCCGCACTCCAAAACGTGACCGCTTCTCCTTTGCATCATTTGTCGCTTGCGTTTTGGAGTGCGCCGGTGCTGCGGCGCTTTTCATCTATCCGCGTGTAGCGGTTCGGCGGACGTGATTTCAAACGGACACGGGAATTACGCTCTTTTTTCCCAACGCTTTAACTGCAATGCTTCGAGTGCAGCCATAGTTTCCGCCTGTTTCTTGCTGCGGCCGCTGCCCTGGCCAAGCACCATTCCCTCCCAAACCACTTGCGAAACAAACGTCTTTTCGTGTTCCCGCCCGCTCTGCGAAACTAATTCATACACCGGACTCTGCGGCGAAATGCTTTGCAACAGCTCTTGAAGATCGCCTTTAGGATTAATGTCCACCGGCTTTTCTGCCAGGTCCTCGAGATCGGCGCGAGTTTGCGTCAAGATGAAGTTTTTGGCCACCTCGAGGCCGCCGTCCAAATAAAGCGCGCCGATGAGCGCTTCGAATGCATCGGCCAATGTGGATGTTCGCTCCCGACCGCCACTGGCTTCTTCACCACGTCCCATTAAGATGTAACGCCCGAGATCGAGCGTGGCGGCATGCGTTCTCAATGCTTCGCGAGAAACCAGCCGCGAACGTAGTTTGGTTAGTTGTCCTTCGGCTTCGACTCGGAAGTGGCGAAACAGATATTCCGTTATGACGAGTTGAAGAACCGCATCCCCCAAAAATTCCAAACGCTGATAATCAAAATGATAACGTTGCGCCTCATGGCCGAGGCTGGGATGCGTGAGCGCTTCTGCCAGCAAAAGCGAATTGCGGAACTTATAGCCGATGTGTTTTTCGAGCGGTGTCACGTCAGGTCATTGTGACAAAAATTGACGAACCGCGTCAACTCAGATAAGTCGTTCGGCGGAAGAAGATATGTTTGCCGCTTGACGACTTGTAGGGCGTTTGCGTCAAACGCTGACCAAATCATTCAACGGGAATGGCGTCTGATACAGACGCCCCACAATCTGACGCGAAGCGGGTTAACGCTTTTGATAAACTTCTAGCGAAGTGAGTACGTCCAATGCGCGTTGCAGGACTGGATCGTGCGCGGGCGGTTTTTCCGGCGCGCGGCCACGACGCTGTTGCGCTGCTTCTGCTGCTTCCACCTCGGGATTAGTTCCCGCCAGCAGCGCCGCTTCATTCATGTGCGGCCGACCCGCCTCGTAAAGGAAGGGGCCCATTCCTTTCTCGCCGCTTAGTTGGAAAATCTGCCGCTTGTCCGCCATTGACATCTCGACAAGCAAATCCGGCTTTACTCCCTCTGGAAATAATGAACGACCCTCGGGTGAAATCATTTCAGCCACGGCAAGACGAAGAGTTTTGCCGTTCGGCAATGAAAAGTCAGAGTACTCGGCCGCGCGACCGGCAGTCGGTTGTCCGATCACCAGCGCCTTGTCGTAAAACCGGAGCGCGGCCGCAATCGCTTCGGCTGCGCCCGCGGTATCGCCGTCAGCCAGCACCATCATCAGGCCGCGAAATGCCGGATCACGATCAGAACTAAATACACGATCCTGGCGCGCCGCCGGTTTGCGCAAGGTAAATATGATTTTGCCTTTGGGACAAAGGCGTTTCGCATAGTCCGCGGCCAGCGCCAAATCACTCGCAGCGTTGCTGGCGCGAAGATCGACAATGAGCGCATTCGCCTTTTTTCCGGCGAAAGTGCTGAGGGTCTTATCCATGGCCTGAAGATTTGCGGCGTTCAACGATCCGAGGCGCACGTACCCAATATTTCCAGCGATGATCTCGCTGTAAAAAATGCCTGGCGCACTGGCAGCCGCGTTCTCCCTGCCAGGTAAAAGCAGCACGCCCCGCGGCAGCCGCGCCAGCAATCCCTCAATCGTCGCCCGAGCCAGTTCCGTGTCAGTGATTGCGTCCGGGTCCGTGAAATTGCTTTTCAGCAGTGTCATGAACGCCTGTAGATCGACTGGGCCTAACGAATTGACCAGGTCGTCTGCTGTGGGTGTAGCCGATGGTGAAGCTGTTGGTCGTGGAGATGGTCTCGACGCCTTCGGCGTGGGCGATTGCGCGGCGAGGTGTGCAGCGAAAATCAAAACGGCAAATGTCGCGGGCAAAAATCGAGAGGTCACGATAACTTGCCGATGTTAGCCGTAACCGCGTTCAGAGCAATGTCGCGCCGGTAATGGCAATTCTCGAAGTGAATGCGGGAGACGACTTCGTATGCGCGTGCGCGCGCGGCTTCGATGGTCGTCCCGAGCGCCGTGACTGCGAGCACGCGTCCACCCGCGGTCTTCACTTCGCCGCCACCCCGTTTCGTACCTGCATGGAAAAGCTGGACATCCTCCAGCTTCGCTGCGTCGCCAAGACCTGAAATAGATTTTCCAGTTTCGTATTTACCAGGATACCCAGCAGACGCCAGCACCACCGTGACCGCGAGGCGCTCGTCCCATTCAATCGCGCACTGGTCGATCTTTCCATCAATGGTCGCTTCCAAAAGCGGTAGCAGATCCGATTTCATCCGAGGCAAAATCGCCTGTGTCTCGGGGTCACCGAAACGACAATTGAACTCCAGTACTTGCGGGCCTTCGCTGGTAATCATCAAGCCGGGGTAAAGAAGGCCACGAAAGTTGATTCCCTTTTGCACGAGACCGCGCATCAGCGGCCGCATGATTTCCGTCTCGAACGCAGCTTGCAATTTGCTATTCCAATTATCAGCAGGACTGAACGCGCCCATCCCGCCCGTGTTAGGACCCTGATCGCCGTCTAGAGCGCGCTTGTGATCGCGCGCCGATTCCAGTAGAAGATAATTTTTTCCGTCCACCAGCGCGTGTAACGAACATTCGGTCCCGCGCAAAAATTCCTCGATCACGACACGCCGGCCTGCCTCACCGAAGCGGCCCCGATTCATCATCTCATCGATGGCCGACGTTGCGGTGGCAGCATCGGCGGCAACGATCACCCCTTTGCCCAGCGCAAGACCGTCCGCTTTGATTACCACAGGGAATTTCGCCTGTTCGCAATAAAACAGTGCTTCTGCGCTGTTGGAAAATGTTCGCGCGTCAGCCGTGGGGATTTTCTGCGCGCGCATCAATTCTGTTGCGAAAATTTTCGATGCCTCGATGCGCGCCGCGGATTTGGTCGGGCCAAACGCGCGCAATTGTTCAGCCGCAAACAGATCGACAATTCCCGCCGCAAGTGGATCGTCCGGACCGACCACTGTTAAATCGACGCGATTTTCCTTCGCGAACCGAACGAGCGCACCGAAATCACTGGCGGGAATCGCGACATTCTCAGCAATTTCTCCGGTGCCTCCGTTTCCCGGCGCGCAGAAAATTTTCTCGGCATGCGGAGACCGCCGCAGTTTCCACGCAAGCGCGTGTTCGCGTCCGCCGCTGCCAATCACCAGAATTTTCATCGAGGAATGTAGCGTAACCGTCTCGGTTGCGCCGCGATTTCGCAAGCTCGCCACGGGACGAGTCCGTCCGATTGGCGGACCAGAGGCTCGCGCTACCTTGCCGGCCGCCGTCCACAGCCTTGCCATCCACGGTTGCTTCTGCGTATTGTTTGTCCTGTGAAAGGGATTCCTGGCACACTCCAGGAGGGCGGCGCATCTTTTGCAACAACGCATTGGAGCGTGGTGGGAGCGTGCGCGTGGGAAAATGAAACAGCGGATGCGGCATTGGCCCAGCTCTGCCAGGGTTATTGGCCACCTCTTTACACCTTCGCGCGTCGGCGCGGGTATGCTCCAGCCGACGCGCAGGACATCGTCCAAGGTTTCTTCGCCTGTCTGTTGAAGAGCAAGGCCTACGCACGAACGGACCGCACGAAGGGCAAGTTCCGCTCGTTTTTGCTTGCCTCGCTTCAAAACTACATGTCGGACGTGTGGGACCGAACGCGAGCGCTTAAGCGTGGTGGCGATTACGAGTTCGTGCTTTTAGATGACGAGATTGACGCGGTCGAGAGGCTTTACTCGCGCGAAACAGCCGAAATTATGTTGAGCGAGGAGCAACAATACGAACGGGTTTGGGCGGCTGCGCTGGTTGCTCGCGCGCTGGAACGAATTCGCGCGGAATTCAGCAACGGGCCCAAGGTAGACGTCTTCCGAGCGTTGAAACCATTTCTCACTGGGGGTGTCGGTTTGCCCAGCCATGAATCCGTGGCAAAACAGCTCGGTATGCCGATCGACACATTACGCAGCCACCTTTCGCGGCTGCGCGCGAGGTATCGCCAGTTTGTGCGGGAAGAAGTCGCCCGCACCATTGGCCCGGCTGACGACGTGGACGAAGAACTGGGGCATCTTCGCAGGATTCTGATAGCGACCTGCTGAGCGAAATCGAATCGTTACATTACTATCGTTCCCAATGCCACTTGCCGAAAAAGATTTTTCGCACTGCGAACAATGTGGCGCGCCGCTCGAGAGCAGTACGAGCGGTTACGGTTGCTTGAACTGCTTGCTCCTCGGCGGTCCGGATGA
>QHQA01000131.1 GCA_003219695.1 Verrucomicrobiota bacterium | reverse complement strand
CGGGAAAAAGCGCCGGCGGCGGCCACCTCGGACATGTATCTGGACGCTCGTGGCAATGTGATCGAGAACGAAAGTCTGGTTGGCTAAAAGGCGATTGCTGTACCAGGTTCTGTCGCGGGCATGGTGTACGCAGCAAAGAAATACGGCAAGCCGCTCGAACGAGTGATGAGCCCCGCGATCAAATTGGCGCGCCGAGGTTTTCCTTTGGCTTGGGAGGATGCAAACGACTTGCGGGATAAGCAGCTTGCCGGCTTCCCGGAGTCACGCCGTATCTTCCAGCGTGATGGCAATTACTACAAGGCGGGAGAGATTTTGCGGCAGCCGGAGCTGGCCTCGACGTTGGAACGGATTGCGAAAGATCCCGAAGATTTCTATCACGGCGCTATGGCGCGCGACTTGGCAGCGTTCATCCAGAAAGGTGGAGGACTGATCACCGCCGATGATCTGGCGCATTATGAAGTGAAAGAGCGCGAAGCCGTGCGCGGCACGTATCGTGGCTATGAAATCATCAGCGCTCCTCCCCCGTCCTCCGGCGGAATTGCGCTGATCGAGATTCTCAATATTCTGGAAGGTTACGATCTGGCCAAATATGGCAGATCGGCCCGGGCAATACATTTGACATTGGAAGCCTTCCGCCGCGCGCTCTTCGATCGCGCTGAGCTTCTGGGTGATCCCGATTTTTCGAAGATTCCGGTAGCGCCGCTGATTGACAAGAAGTACGCCGGGGATTGGCGTGAGTCGATTGATCCGGCGCGCGCGAGTCCCAGCAAGGAACTGCGCAGGCCGGCCAGTTTTAGTCAGCTTGAACAGTACGCTCGGCTTACCAACGTTGTGCGGGAACCGGAGAACACGACGCATTATTCCGTGGTCGATCCGGCCGGAAATGCCGTGGCCGTGACTACTACCTTGAACGAAAGCTTCGGCTCAGGTGTTACCGTGGCGGGATTGGGTTTTCTGCTGAATAATGAAATGGACGACTTCACCGTCAAGCCGGGAGTACCCAATACTTACGGATTGATCCAAGGTCCGGCTAATGCGATCGGCCCCGGCAAGCGGCCGCTTTCCGCCATGGCGCCTACGATTGTCCTGAAAGACGGTAAGCTTTTCCTGGTGTTGGGTTCGCCAGGAGGTCCGCGCATCATCACTACAGTGGCGAATATTCTTATGGGCGTCGTGGATTATGGGCTGAACCTTCAGGAAGCAGTCAACGCGCCGCGCTTTCATCATCAGTGGCTGCCCGATGAGGTGTACGTTGAACGCGGCACTTCACCCGATAGCGCGGCACTGCTGCAACAAATGGGACATCACGTCGTGACCGAAGACTATTGGAGTGATGGGGAATGTATCGCGATAGATTTAAAGACGGGGGAACGGTTGGGCGCGAGTGATGTGAGAAATAACGGAAAGGCGGTGGGCTACTGATGCTGAAAGCGATGTCCACCTACGTTTATGTGAAAGAGAGGCTCCACCCTGGATTATTAGACGGGTTGGTTCGCGGCGGCGCACAGGCCGTTGAAATCTTTGCCGCGCGGCAGCATATCGACTACGCCAACCGCCGGCAGCATGTTCGTGAAATTGCGGATTGGTTCCGCACCAGTGGCGTTCCTCTGCATTCTGTTCATTCTCCAATGTATGCCGATTATGAAATGGGACGGACCGGGGCTTCGCCGGTGAACGTGGCTTCCGCCGATCGCGCCCAGCGGATTTCGGCGATGGACGAGATCAAGCGAGCGCTGGAAATCGCCGAGCAAATCCCGTTCCGTTTTCTAGTTCAGCATTTGGGCGCCAGCGGCGAATCCTTCAATGATCGCAAATTTGAGGCAGCGATGACTTCCGTCGAGCACCTGCGAGCCTTCGCCAAGCCCTTGGGCGTACGTATCCTGCTGGAGAATATTCCCAACGAGTTGTGCACTCCCGACAAGCTGGTCGAATTTATCCACAC
>QHQA01000130.1 GCA_003219695.1 Verrucomicrobiota bacterium | reverse complement strand
CTATGAAGGATTCTGTCGTCAGAGGATGCCTGCTGCAGCTTCTCTATGAACGTCGAAGCGAAGGTTCCATTCCGTTCGGCCAAGGTGAGCAGGCGGTCCTGCCGCCAGGAGGCATAAATCGCCGTGACTGGCTGCGCGCCGTGGCGCAGCTTTCAGAGTATCACCTCATCGACTGGACCCCTCTTGAAGATCAGACCGGGATGGGCCTGTTGTCCGGCTTTGCTAAGATAAACGACTTCGGAGTCAAAGTGCTCGAAGGTGGTGTCGCGTCCCCGATTTCGATCTCTATCGATAAGAGCCGGCGAACCACCGCTCCCCGGCGGCAAACGCCGACCGCACCGAGCACTTCACAGCAGCAGCAAGTGATTATGGATGCATTGGAGAAAGTGATCACTGCGATCAATCAAGCCGATGTGTCGGAGCAGGAGAAAAATGAAGCGAAATCCTTGTTGCGAAAACTGCTGGGTAGCAAAGCAGCGGTTAGCGTATTAGGCCCTGGCGCGCACTCCCTCGCCGCGAAGTATTTCGCGAAATAAAGCAGAGAGCGGGCGCCAAAGATTCGCTGGCTCCCTTCCGAGTCTTGGATTCGCACGACAAGAAACGGTCAATCTTTCGGAATATACGCCAGGAACGCACTCACCGATTAGGTAAATTTACAGAGTCCTTCGGACAAGAAAACAGAAAGACTACGTTATGAGACAATTAATCCCGACCCTTACGCAAAGCGGGCTGCTCGCCGTGTTGCTGCAACGCCAGCGCTACAAAGTAATCCAGTTGGCCCGGCGTCGCGCACAACGCAAGCACGTTCGTGCCGCCCTTTGGAATACGCTCACTCGGCCGTACCGCGCACTCACGGCGCCAACCCTCGTCGGGGATTCTGCCGAGCCCTTTGTCGGAACCGTCCCGCGTCACCATTGAATCTTTCACCAAGACAATAGCCATGTATCAAATCCACGCCTACACCGAGCTCCAGCAACAGATTCACGACGATCTGCGGATCCAACATCCCGAATGGGTTAAGTCCAATGGCGAATGTCCCACGTGCGATTCTTACGAGTCGCGCCTCACGGAAATGCTCGGTGCTTTAACACGAACAGGATCCAGCGCTACGTGAAGGTGGACACATCTACCTTCGTAATTCAGTTAGTCCTTTTAGCTGCTATTATTCTCGCTCCCTGGTTTTATAGGAGGAGTAAGAGTTAGGTTTGTTCCGCTCAGGTCTAAAGAACAAGTTTTACCAGACACACGGCGGTCTGCGACAGGTCCGAAATCCTTTATCCACGGCAGCGGAACGACCTTTTCTTTACCCAGAGCGGGCTTCATCCAGATTCTATCTCCGGGCAAGCCCGGGGCACCACCGTGCAAGTCTGGACAGTTGGAGAAAGATTTGGAATTGGAAGCGAGTTCCATCAGACATGCTGCGCGGCTAATAATTTTCGAGATCATGATGTGGATTGAGTTAAAGCCATCTTGGTGCATTGCGCTCACCGCTTATTGTCAAAGTCGACCCTAATCTTGCGCATGTTGAGGAGGCGCCACTAAAGGCAAACGCCCGGCGACTCCACCAGATTGCGATCTTAGCCACGCAGGCTGGAGGCCCGCGTGCCGCTCCAAGGATACCTGTTCCGATAGCGCGTAGCGGCAGTCAACAATCTGGCTTGCAATAGTCGCCGCCGTCGCGCACTATGAGTTCCCGATGATCCGAGCGAATTGTCGGGCGCGGTTCACCGCCGCCGATTTCGACTTCATCGTGCGCACGCTCGCGCGTTCGCAAACCGATCAGGTTTCGCTGGTCGATCTTCTGAGCGATATCGAAACGCGCGATTCGATTCTCGATCATCCACGACTGGTGGACGCAATCCTGAATCACTGCGGACATTTGCGGATATCGTCTCAGTTTTACTTTTACGTTCTGGCCCGGCACGTTTTGCAACAGGGCGGAATCGGCGACCGCAAGCTTTGCGATTATGTCGCGTCATTACTCGAGACGTTTTCGCGCGCGAGCCGGTTGCGGATCTCCGACGAGGCCCACAGTCTCGCCGAACAATATATTTCCGACATCCTGATCGCGCTAACCCGCGCGACTCCCGAGCAGGCATTTTTGCTTCGGGTGCACATTGGTAATTACTCCCTTTTCATCAGCGGAATTTTTCACGAGAACACCCAGCGGCGCAGTCTGCGTGGCGGACCGGATCTCAAGTTTTATGAGCAGGTTGGCCGTACGAACTATCAACTTGTCGCTTCGCATGCCGTCGCTCGGCGCTGCGAACTGGACGATGTTTTCGAAGGATTGGCCGATCGATTCCGTGACGTGCGGCTCGCACTTAATGAGCTTTCCGACCGGTTGCTCAATCTGGATGACGACGCGCGACCGTCGCTTTGTTTGTGAACGCAATGCTTCTTCGCCAGATCGACCTGGTGGTGCACGGCGGACTAGAGACCGCCGCTCCTTGATGTTTGTGAACGAGACGCTCTTTAGCCAGATACAGAGATTATTTGAGCGAACGTATGCGCACGTCGGGATCAATCTGGAAGATTGCCTGATCGATCGCACGCGTTGCGCACAATTGTCGATCCTCGCGGGAAAATCCGCGCGCGAATTAAGCGAGCTGGCGCGCACATTTCTGCGCCGCGCGGGAGATCAACTTTACGTTGGCATTTACTATTCGCGCTGGCTCATTGAACAACTCGAACAACATGATCCGCGCGCGGGGCTGGGCGATCGAAATATCCGATCGCTGATTATGTTCGTGGAGGAACTCAATCACGCGTTGCATGCTGCCCTTCAGTTCAAAAACGGAATGCGCGAGATCGCTTCGGAAGATTTTGCGCGCAATCTCGAGCTCCAGGCGCAGGTCGATACATACCTGGTTCTGCTTTTGTTTGTCGCCTTTTTCCGGAAACCTCAGCGCATTTCGAAAGCTGACCGGCGCTGGCTGCGCTTTCATCTTTTCGCCCGGCAGTGCCCGGAAGCATTTCGCGACGTCAACCTGCGGGGCCGCTATCTTGAAACGAGCCAGCTCGCCGCGACCTACACGCGTTACCTCGATACTCTCAACGGTGTGCGTCGCCTCGATGAAATCCGCCGCTTTCATTCGCTAGATTACGGCGCAAAGCGAGCGCGGATTCTGGCGCTGACGGACAGCGGCGGCAACTGATCGGATGCATCTCGATCTCAGTTCGATGTTGAATCTGATCTCCACGATCGCAATCGTGGCCGCGCTGATTTTCGCCGCGCTACAGGTGCGGCAGGGAAACCTGAAGCGGCGCGATCAGGCGGCGATAACGATGATTCAGACGTCTCTGAGCGAAAACTCCGCGCGCGTTTTGGAATTATTTGGCGAAATCCCCGAAAACGCGCCCGCTACGGTGATCGACCAGTTGGGCTCTGAAACGAAGCGGATCCTCTTCGAGTTCGCTATCAGGTTGGAGGTGATGGGATACATGGTGTTCCGCCGAATGGTGGAACTCGAAATTGGTAGATGAGCTTACCGGCGGCGCAGTGCTCGCTTTTTGGTCGCGCGCGAAAGCGTGGGCGGAACACGCCCGCAAGCAGGCTGGTCACGCTGAATTCATGGAATGGTGCCAATGGCTCGCACAACGAATCGCTGAGCGCCGGGCTAAGCTTAGTTATGAACCCGCGCATCTCCGTCACGCACACTGGCGAGAATAGTCCAGGGCAGTTGCGCGAACGCAGTCGGGCGACGATTACTTTTGGCATGACGACTTATCCCAAGAGCCCAAAAGAGATGACAAATGGCATGATGTATTTCCCGCGGATGCTGGACAAGATCCGGCTACACGCCCGCGGCGAGCTGCACGAGGATTATCACAAGAACCTTGGCGCGCAGAGAGCGGCCGACGGTGCCTGTTGCAATTTTTTGCGCGTCAACTACGCCGATCTTCGCGATCGCGTGCTGCAACTGTTTGTCTGGAACGGATTCGCATCGAAGCTCGGATGGCGCGATTCGATCACGCCGCGGCTCGAACAACGAAAAAAGGAGATGGGAATCGCCGATCGCAACGACATTCAGTGCATTCCGGACCTCATCGATTTCGATGAGGGCCGGATGCAATAAGGGAAGTGATCAGTGATTGGTGATCAGTGATCAGTTCTTCGCTCTGGTTGTCACTCCGAGCCCTTCGACTACGCTCAGGGCAGGCTCCGTAGGAATCTCTGGCTATGCGTCTATGCTCAATCGCCGTGGTCGCGCTCTTCTTCTCGCTGTGGGTGACTCAAGCTTTCGGACAGCAACAGACTCCTCAACTAGGATTGACATCCGCTTCCTCACCAGCGCCAAGTCCGACGCCAATCGTCTTCTCTGCGCAAACACTCGCGGACCTGAAGCGCCTCCAGGAGGCGGCGCTGCGCAGCGATTACGCATATCGCCAGGTCGCCCATCTGGCGAATAACGTCGGTCCGCGTTTAAGCGGATCGGCGCAAGCGGCGAAGGCCGTTGAGTACGTGGCGAGCGAATTGAAAGCGATCGGCTGTGAAGTGCAGTTGGAAAAAGTGATGGTGCCGCATTGGGTGCGCGGCGAAGAAACGGCAGCACTCGTGCAATTTCCGGGACAGGCGGAGAACACGACGCAAAAAATTGTGCTTACCGCGCTCGGCGCAAGTGTGGCCACCCCACCGGAGGGTCTCACGTCCGAAGTCTTCGCGGTAAAAAATTTTGATGAACTGAAAGCGCTACCTCGTGAGAAAGTAGCCGGCAAAATTGTGCTCTTCAATTATCCCTTCGACAAACAAATGGCCGCGGAAGGTCGTGCTGGCGAAGCGTATGGCGAAGCGGTTGTTTATCGAAGCGACGGCCCGAGCGCAGCCGCGCGACTGCGCGCCGTCGCGTGCTTGATTCGTTCGGTAGGCGGCGCCGACTACCGACTTCCACATACGGGATTGACAGATTACGCAAATGATGCGCCGAAAATTCCAGCAGCCGCAGTCACGGCGGAAGACGCGGATTTGATCGCCGATCTGGCCCGACAAGGGCTGGTAAAAATGAAATTGGTTTTAACGCCGCAAACACTACCGGAGGTAGAAAGCGCAAACGTCATCGGCGACATCAAAGGCACCGAACATCCCGAACAAGTAATTATTGTTTCCGGTCACCTGGACTCATGGGACCTGGGCACCGGCGCGATTGATGATGGCGCGGGCGTCGCAGTTTCGATGGAGGCGGCGAATCTGATCCAAAAACTTCATCTCAAACCAAAGCGCACCATTCGCGTAATCGCGTGGATGAACGAAGAGAACGGGTCCGCCGGGTCAAAACAGTATGCAAAAGATCACGGAAAAGAGAATCATTTCGCAGCAATGGAAACAGATAATGGCGCAGGCCACCCGATTGGCATTCACATTAAAGGAAAACCGGAAGTGAAAAAAATGCTCGCGCCCGTGGCGGCAGTTTTGCAGGAATCGGGCGCGGGCACTCTCGATCTGGTCGAGCACTGCGGCGCTGACATCGAGCCGCTGGAGAAAGCTGGCGTGCCCTCTTTTAGTCCGATCCAAGACAGTCGTTTCTATTTCAATTATCACCACACTGCCGCTGATACGCTGGACAAGATCGTGCCGAAAGAATTGGCGGAGAATTCCGTTGTTGTCGCAGTCCTCGCTTATGCGCTTGCGAACATGGAACAACCGTTGCCTCGTTGAGCAGAATGTCGATTTTGCGCTTTGCTTTGTTGATCGGCTTGTTCGCGATTGTGCCCTGCGCGGCGCAAGAAGAAGCGACAGGCACGCCGACGACTGAGAAGTTCGTCACGGTCTATGACGCAAAGATTCATTATGTCGAAGCAGGTAGCGGCGCTTCTGTAATTTTGATCCACGGCTTGGCAGACAATGTCGCGATTTGGGACGCGGTAATCCCGGCGCTGTCCGCGAAATTCCGCGTGATCGCGTTGGATCAAATCGGCTTTGGGCGTTCCGACAAACCGCTGCTTAATTATCGTGTCAGCACGCTGGTCGATTTTCTCGACGGCTTTTTCTCGAAGCTGAAAATCGAGCGCACTTCGCTGATTGGCAACTCGTTAGGCGGCTGGGTTGCGGCAGCTTACGCCCTGGCGCATCCGGAGCGAGTCGAGCGCCTTGTCCTTTCCGACGCGGCAGGCTACGCAGCGTTGGCAAAAACCATGGAGCCGCGCGCCCTGCGCGCGCTTCGCGTGGCTAGCCGCGATGATATTCGCTATCTCGGCTCGCTTTCATTTCACGACAAACGCTTCTATCAAGATGTTGATGCTGCGTTTAAAGAACGGGTGACCGCCGGTGACAGCTACACTGTCGGTCAGCTTCTCGATTCGATGATTCGCGGGGACGATGTGCTTGATAACAGGCTTCACGCGATCCATCAGCCGACACTCGTGATTTGGGGCCGCGAGGATAAACTCATCCCGGTCAGCTTCGCGGAGCGATTTCATCACGAGATCGCGAACTCTCGACTCCGAATCATCGACAACTGCGGTCATATGCCGCAGCTGGAATGCCCGAGCGAATTCTCGGCGGCTGTGCTCAAATTTTTGGACGAAACGAAGTGAAGCCCTAGGCGTGCGTCATCCGCTTGAGATTGCGCATCTCGCTAAGTGCAAAATTTTGAAGTCGTCGACCGCGGTTGCGTAGAAATCGCCATGGTCCCGCATCAACAAAATAAGTGAGCAGAATGCTGTCGCGCGTCTTTATCTCCCGGCCAACCGGCTCGACCGAATGCCATGTATTATCGGCAACCGCAAATGCGTAACCGGTGTTGGGCGAGAATAGCATCTGCGCCTTTTTAGGCTTGCTGCCATTCGACGATTCCCCATGAAAAATCGTGCCGATGTGCGGCGTCGAATGGTCAGGCGGCAGGTAGAACTGGACTGTGATGCCCTTCCAAAAGGTGTCCGAGTGCGCGGTGATGTAGTAACAGGGAGTGTCGCGCGTCAGGATTGGTACTGGATAGATACGCACCTTCGCAAAATTCGCTCCGAAGCGGCGTTTTAAGCCGGGTGCAAGTCGCTCTACAAAAACTTTTCCCAGCTCTTCGGAACGGAGGACGCGGCCGGCGACATCCCAGACTGCGCGCTTCTTTTGTGGCAAGTGGCGAATGTATTCCGGGAACAGATCGATCTTGGTGCGGGTCACCTGTCCATCGGCTGTTCGGTTTCTTAATTTAGCTTTGCCAGACAGTGCCCGATAGCCGCCTGCCGCCGGCATCGCATCCAGCATCGCCGCGTAAAAGTCATCGGGAAACACGCGATCGAATCTCAAATGATAAAACGGCGAATAGTCCGCCTGCGCTCTTTGGATGGATCGCACAACGAAATCGATCAAATTATTGACTGACCACGATTGCCTCATTGAATGAATTTCCCCGTTAACCATGAGCCAAACAACTGAAAAACACTCGCGTTTATCCCATGTCGGCGGCTGGGTGGCGGAATTATTTTTGGTGTTTATCGGCGTTTACGCGGCGTTCTGGCTCAGTAATTATCAGCAACACCGGCAGGACGCAGAACGGCGCGATCGCATCCTGGCGTCGATCGAGCGAACGCTGCGCGAAGGAATCGAGAGCGGAAAAATTAGCCGCGCGAAAGAAGAACGAGAAGCCGCGGAGTTTCGGCGCGCCCTGGATGCTGGCGAGATGCCGTCGCTGCGCCCGTTTGTTTTCATCACCGACTACAGCCCGGGCGACTTCGCCACCATGCTTCAAGCCGGCGGCATCCAGCTGCTCGACTTGGAGACGCTGACCGCGCTGCGCAACGACGAATCGGTTATCCGCTGGGGACTGAGCCGCATGGCGCATTACCAAAAATTAAGCGACGAACTGATCGTGCCGAATCTCGACCAGGAGATTTCCTTCTTTTACGATCCGGCCACAAAAAAACTGCGAAAACGATTCGAGATCTATCCCGAAGCTCTACAAGCAACCGTGAAGTTTGCCGACGACCTTGAACGGACCCACACCGAGCTGCTCAAACGAATCCAAGCCGAACGGCAGCGGCAACATTGACAGCTGCGGTGACGTAAAACAAAGTATTACGCCATGACCAAGACGATAACCAAAATCGGCAATTCGCAGGGAATCGTTTTCGATGCCGCGTTCATGGATCTGGCGCGTTTGAAAGTAGGAGATCGCGTGGACGCCACGATCGTCCCAGACAGCGGCGCAATCGTTTTGATGCCGCTGCGCAACAACGCGCCGGCCCGAAATGAGATCAGCGCAACGATCAAAAGGACAATGAAAGATTATCGTCGCACGCTGAAAAGACTGGCGTGAAGCCGACGCCGGACGATTGCGTCCATCTCACTATCGAAATTGTCCTTGAGATCCATTCCGAAGCGTTGAAGAACTTCGGCGGTTCGCCCGCAATTCGGGACGAAGGATTGCTCGCTTCGGCTGTTTTTGCGCCGCAATCCACCTTTGGCGGGAAATCGCCTTTTACAGACATCATTGAAGTCGCGGCCGCTTATTTGTTTTATCTCTGCGGCAATCATCCGTTCGTAGATGGCAACAAACGAACCGCGATGGCCGCTGCGATCGTGTTTCTGCGGCTAAACGGAATCGAGACCAAGCCGGATAGCGCAAACTGGGAAAAGCTTGTGCTCGATGTTGCAGCGGGCCGCATTGATCGCGCGACTACAACCGCGCGTTTGCGCAAACTGGTTCGGATCGGGTAGCCGCAGCCTCACTGCGAATGCTCGCGGCGAGAAAATGGCGTAGCGTTTATATCATGATCTCCATGCCAAAGCGACTTTTGGTTCTGCTATCGTTGATCGCCGCCGCAGACTTGCGCGCTGCGGATTATCCGGCGCCGACGGAAGGCGACTACACCATTCGCGATTTCAAATTTCAATCCGGTGAAACCTTGCCGGAACTGCGTCTCCATTATCGGACGCTGGGAAAACCCGGGAAAGATGCGCCGGGCAAAACGATGAATGCAGTTCTCATCATGCACGGAACGACCGGCAGCGGCGCGCAATTTATTCGCCCGGAATTTGCCGGCGAACTTTTCGGGAGAGATCAGCCGCTCGATGCCACGAAATTTTTCATCATCCTTCCGGACGGAATCGGCCATGGCAAGTCGAGCAAGCCAAGCGACAGGATGCACGCAAAATTTCCGGGCTACGGTTATCTCGACATGGTCGAGGCGCAGTACCGGCTGCTCACCGAAGGCCTCGGCGTGAATCACGCGCGACTGGTGATGGGAACATCAATGGGCGGGATGCACACCTGGCTCTGGGGCGAGTTGCATCCCGATTTCATGGACGCGCTTATGCCGCTGGCGTGTTTGCCTACCCAGATTTCAGGTCGCAACCGCGCATGGCGCCGCATCATCATCGACGCGATCCGCAACGATCCGGCATGGAATGGCGGCGAATATAAAACGCAGCCGCCGAGTCTGCACACTGCGGCAGAAATGCTTTGGTTCATGAGCAGCAATCCGGTTTTGCGACAAAAGGAAGCGCCCACCCTGGCTAAAACCGATCAAGTACTCGACAAATTCGTCGAGCAAATCGTTAAAACTGATGACGCGAACGATGTTCTCTACGCGGTCGAAGCGTCACGCGATTACGATCCTGGCCCGAATCTGGAAAAAATCCGCGCGCCGCTCCTTGCGATGAATTCCGCTGACGATCTGATCAATCCGCCCGAGCTCGGAATTCTCGAGCGCGAGATCAAACGCGTCCCGCGCGGCCGCGGCATCGTGATTCCATTCAGCGACAAAACCCGCGGCCACGGCAGCCACACAGTCGCAGCGTTATGGAAAGATCAGTTAGTAGGGCTGTTGAGTGAGTCGCAGCGAAGACCGTAGCCTGCCATTTTAGGCCTTGTAAATTTTCGGTTAGCCGAATAAAAAGGACGTTTCCACTTTTTCGGAAGATTTTCGGGTATTTCGCTTTGCGATTTCCGTAGAACAGGAGGGAGAATATGCCGGCAGCGTTGCAGACCACAACGCGGGACAGCACTTTTGCTTCCACGCGCTGGACGGTTGTGCGGCAAGCTGCCGATTCTCAGACATCATCACAGCACGCACTGGATGCGCTTTCGGAGCTCTGCCAAATTTATTGGCGGCCGGTTTATCTTTTTCTGCGGCGCCAAGGGATCGCGCAGCACGATGCGCAGGATATCACTCAAAGTTTTTTTGCGGACCTGATAGAGAATCGAACTTACGCCCGGGCCGATCCAATGAAGGGCCGGTTCCGCGCGTTTTTGCTGGGCACACTAAAACATTTCCTGGCGCATGCGCGAGACCGCGATCGCGCGCAAAAACGCGGCGGCGGCAGCGCGCCGGTGCAACTGGACGAAGCCGCGATTTCGGAAGCCGAGACACACGCCGCGCGCTGCGGGAAGTGGAGTGCGGATGGGATGTTCGACCGCGAGTGGGCGGCATCGTTGCTGCGCCAAGCGATCGAGCGCCTGGCGCAGGAATACGCGATCGCGGGCAAGAGTGGATTGTTTGAGGCATTGAAGGTGCACCTCACGGCAGGCGCCGCAGCGGCTGCGCCTTACGAAGAAATGGCGAAACGACTCGGACGCGCGACCACAACGCTGCGCAGCGACGTGGCACGGTTGCGCGCGCGCTATCGCGCGATTTTGCGGGAAGAAGTCAGGGGCACGTTGATCGATCCAGGCGATGTCGATGAAGAATTGCGTCATCTGCGTCAAGCGATGGCCACATAAGAGAGTGAGAATGACGAAATCCGAATGACGAATGCCGAATTAATGACGAATGCCGAATGGATAGCGCACGCCTCCAGCGTGCCGGGATTGGCATCTCCGTCGATCGCACCAAAGCGCAGCACGATGCTGCGGAAGCACGCCTGCCACTGGATAAGATGTGTGCGGTCCACCTTGTTCGGGCTTCGTCATTTGGTCATTCCTTCGTCATTGGACATTCGTCATTCGTCATTTTCCCGGCACATGTTTGTGCCACGGCTGTGGAGGAGATCGTGATGCCCGTCATAAGCAAGAACGAGCGTGTCTGCCAAACCTGCGGATCGCCCATTGAGACGACTTCGTCGAGCGATCTGGGCTGCATGGTGTGTTTGCTCGATGCGGCGTTCGAGGCGGACGGCGAGCAAGCTGACGGCGCACTTGCATCAGTGCCGGAGCAACTCGGTGCTTACACGATCGAGCATCATGCCGACGGCAGCGCATGGGAGCTTGGTCACGGTGCGATGGGAGTCACTTATCGCGCGACGGACAAAGTGCTCGATCGCCCCGTCGCGCTAAAAATCATCAACACCAATCTTGGATCGCGCAGCGCAGAAGCGCGCGCACGGTTCATGCGCGAAGCACGCGCGGCAGGCGCGCTGCGACACCCGAATGTGGCGACGGTGTACCAATTCGGAATTCACGAGGAGACCGGTCAGTTCTTTTACGCAATGGAGTTGGTCGAAGGCGAAACGCTGGAGGAACGCGTTCGCCGGCTTGGGCCGCTCGATGTTCCGACCACGATTGAAATCGCCTTGCAAGTGACTGCGGCGTTACAAGCGGCAGAAGAACGCCGGCTCGTGCATCGCGATCTGAAGCCTGGCAACCTGATGCTGCTGAACACGGTCGAATCTGAAGGAGCGCAGACTTCTCAGTCTGCTGTATCGCGGGTTTCGAAACCCGCAGGACTACGACGGCGCGCCCGGCGGTCGCGCCCTACCACGACGCAATCTCTCGCCGTAAAAGTGATCGATTTCGGCGTAGCCAAAGCGGTCACGGAGAAAACGGATGCAATGGCGCTGACGCATGGCGGATTCGTCGGCACGCCGGCATTCGCCAGCCCGGAGCAATTCACCAATGCGCCGGTTGATGTGCGCTCGGACATTTACTCGTTAGGCGCGACTCTTTGGTTCTTGCTGACGGGTCGCATGCTTTTCCGTGGTCGAACCGTTGAAGAAATTCGCGAGTCGCGGGAATCTAAACCGTTGCCCATCGAGCAACTGAAAGCCGCGCGCGTTCCGCATCGATTCGTGTCGTTGCTGAAGTCGATGTTAGCGCTCGAACCGGCGGCGCGTCCTGCGGGCGCGCGCGAACTCGGCGCGAAATTGCAGGCGATCCGTGCTTCGATCTCCGGCCGCAGCAAAATTGCCGGTCGATTCGCGATTGTCGCCGGAATGATCGCTGCGGCGGCAATTATCGCTGTCAAAATCTTTCATTCAACGCCAGCGGCGCCTGTTTTCCCGGAAAAAAGCATCGCCGTGCTTCCATTCGCAAACTTCAGTGATGACAAAGAGAATACTTATTTCGCAGACGGCATCCAGGACGACGTTTTGACCGACCTAACCAAGGCGCCCGATCTCAAAGTCATCAGCCGGCGAACGGTGGCGCAGTACCGCGATACGAAACAAAACGTCCGCGAAATCGGCCAAGCGCTCGCGGTAGCACATGTGCTGGAAGGAACGGTCCGCAAGATCGCGGGCCGGATTCATGTTACCGCGCAACTGATCGACACGCGGACCGAAACTGAGACCTGGGCAGAAAAGTACGACCGCGACATCACAGACCTTTTCCAGATCCAAAGCGAGATTTCGCAAGCCATTGCGACCCACTTGGAAGTAACGTAGTCCCCAGCGGCAAGAGCCGCCATTGAAGAGAAACCAACCCAGGACAAGGAAGCCTACGACCTCTATCTACGGGCACGAGCGCTGGTTTGGAACCAACACGGTACGCAAATTAGCCGTGACGTACAAGAAGACGCTGGAAAAGCGATCCCGCTCCTGGAAAACGCAATTGCGCGCGATCCCAGGTTCACGCTCGCCTACTGCGTGCTCGGCGATGCCCAGTTCATACGTGACGACCCGATCAAGGGGAAGGCGGCCATCGATAGGGCGCTGCGGATCTCGCCGAACTCCGCGGAAGCGCATCTTATCCTCGCGAAATATCTCATCTGGCTCAGCAACAGCGAAGAAAACGTGCCAGCCGGCGAGAAGGAACTGCTGATCGCCGCGGCGGGATTGCCTGGCCGGGTGGATGTTTTCAACCTTCGAGCGATGGTCGAGGAACAGCGTGGCCAATGGAAGCAAGCGTTGCACGACCGCGAGAAAGCCGCGGAGCTGGACCCGTGGGACAGCTACACAGCAGAGGACCTGGTGACGCTGAACATCATGCTGCGGCGGTATGAAGAGGCAGAACGAGTTATCGCTCACGCGACGGCGATTATGCCGCAACAATCGACCGATTTTCTTTGGAGGCAGAGAGCTATGATTGCCGTTGCCCGCGGGGATACCAAATCGGCTATGGCAGCGCTCGATGCGAATCCGCTTCGCGATCTCGGAGTGTACGGGGTGAACCATCAGATAGCCCATGTATTTGTTCTGGAGCGCAATTATGCGAAAGCGGAAGAGATGCTTCAATCGGTCGTAGAAATAGCCCGTGCGCGGAACATGCTTCCGAAATTGCGTTACGGGGGTGTTGATTGGCCTCGCGGTATCACTCTGGAAAAACTTGCAAGGATCGCGCGTTATCGGGGGGAAAAAGAAAAAGCCCGGAGCTACTTCGAATCGGCTCGGCAGATCTTTGAAGAAGCGTTGGCCAAAAATGCAGAGCACAATTCCTGGGACGACTCGCATGCGCCTGCTTACATCGCGGAGATCGACGCCGCACTCGGCCGCAAGGGCGATGCGATCCGCGAAGGGCGAAAGGCAGTTGAGCTTTGGCCCCTAAAGCGCAACGCAGTGCTCGCTCCAGATGTCGCCATCATTGTTGCGATCACCTACATGTGGACTGGCGAACGCGATGCCGCGCTTCAGCAACTTGCGGAGGTCGCAAAGTTACCCGCCTCGAGTTCCCCCTTACCGGCGTGCCCGGGCTTGAGCGCCGGCGAATTGAAATTGAACCCCATTTGGGACGAGCTGCGCAACGACCCGCGCTTCGATAAGATCATCGCTGAAGCGGTTAAACCGATAAAGCTGGATTGATATGGTTGGGTAGCGCACGCGTTAGAATCTCTTCTTTATCTGAACGTACCAGAAGCGGCCTTTGATGGTTGCAAGCGATTCGTCGTAGTTGTTCTCAAATGCGCCGGCTGCAAAGGGCGGATCGGAATCGAATACGTTTTGCATACCAAGCGTGACGGTGGTGTTATTGAGCCACCATTTCCAGTTATTGCAGCCGTATTCGGCAGTGGATATCGGCATGACATTTTTCTGTTTCCGATCTTTCATCTTCAGATCTCTACCGCCATCCTTAGCTAACCCAGGCACCTGCGCTGCCGCTGGTGGCGGCAAGTTAAATGTATAGGATGCGATCAGGTCGAGCGTAGTCCAAGTCGCGATTTTGCGTCCGCGGAAAGCATAATGAGCAGCGTTAGCTCCCGGTCCGCCAGTCCTCGGCATCTGTGGCTTGGGCGATCCGGTCAGATCGATGTTGTCGTCTTCGTACTGGCCGGTGTCATGCACCGTCGCCCCGACATCGAACCCGGCGAGCCATGTGTCCGCCGAACCATCGTAAAACACGCTGGCATAGGCGCGGTTGTGCGGCAACGAACCAGTGATCGAGAAGCCGCTCACAAATTCACCCGAAAGACCAATCCGTTTACTAACAGGGGTTGGTTGAAACTCGAATCGGGAGAGATAAGTCCCGTTAAGCGTAAGGGTGAACCTGCCAAAGTCACCATGACTAAAGATTGAAGTATCCAGGATGTAGATGCCTTCATAATCAACGCCTTCCACGATAGCGCGTGTAAGATTTAAGCTTGGATTAACGACCTCGGTGATGGCGCCAGTTGTTGGGTCACGACTTACTAACCCGGGAAAGCTGTTCTCGAAATCGATGATGAACTGCGGACTGACAAAGGACGCAAGCGATCGCAGGTCAATGTGCCAGAAATCGGTGCTCAGCGTAAGACCCTTGATCCATTTTGGGCTGTAAACCGCTCCATAAGACCACTCATAAGCGTCCTCCGGCTTCAGATTCGGGTTGCCACGTATGATGAGCGGAATTTGGGTTCCTTCAGGAGTCAATCCCTTTGGATCGTGAAGGCCTTCTCCGCCAAATTCGGCGGCGCTTTCTAGCCCTGCTGGTGTAAGGTCTGGCAGTGTCGGTGCATGAAATGCCTCCGTGTAACTGGCGCGCAACGTCAATGCGCCGATCCACTTGGGATCAAGCGGCTGCCAGCGCACTGAAAATTTCGGTTTTTGTGCGTTGTATTGCGAGTGTTGCGCCGGAACAAACGGCAGGAGGCTGATAGGCAAGACAGCAGAAGTGTTTTGGCTGTACCATTCCTCGCGCTCGGCAATGTCGAACTCAAGGCTGTACGCGCCGGGGAAGTTCCACGCCGGGCTGGTTACTGGAAATCGCACTTCCTGATAGGTTGACCAGACGTCGCGATTCACCGCTGAAGCTTCGAAATCGGTGAAGCCGATGGTGTCAAAATTGGTGCTCTGCGACGGCGGCTGATTCCTCCACCGTTCCCCACGGTATTCGAGCCCTAGAGCAAACGAGACCGGCCCCGCGGGTAAATTGAATAGATCGCCGTTGACAGTGAAATAACCCAAGGGTAACTCAAACTCGCCCGAGCTATGCAGAGTAACATAAACCCTGCTAATGGCGGCCTTACTGTTACGGCCCGATATACCGAGGAAAGGATTAAACGCTGTAGCCGAATTGGTGTCCAGCAGGGCTTCGCGCAGGCCCGACCTGCTCACCGCGCCGCCAAAGACGGCTTCTTCCTCGTTCCGGGAATAACGAAAACCCAGTTCCCAGTTCCAACTGTTGAAATAATGCCCAAATTCGCCCATCTCACCGCGAAGCCCGACGTCGAACAAGGTATCGTGGAAGGTACTTTTGAACGATCTGAGGCCTTGATCGTTAACGGCGCGATAGCGGACGCCGGTAGTCACAGGCACGGGGACACCGTTGTATATCAAAGTCGCATCAGGCACGGTGAAGGGATTAAATGGGTACTGGATTGGCACACTGATGCCGACGGGGCTGAATTCGAGGCCGTTCGGTCCCTTGAATGCATCAGGGGCAAACGGAACGGCTGCCAGCGCTGAATCCCAAAACGAACGCGTATATTTGAAATCGGCAAACACGGTCAGGTATTTGTCGCAGATGTCCCGCGTGAAAGAGCCATAGAAGCTCTGGCGATCCGCCGCCGGAATCGCAGGCGTCAAAGCTGCGAAGTTATAACGAAAGTAATCGCCACCGCCCTTATACCCATAAGTGCCTAAGGTTTGTGGAACGTGTTGATGAGTGCGGCGGCGGGGAGTTAGCACTGAAAAACAGTCTCGGGATCAAGCGGAACCCGCGAAACCGTCCGATGACGCCGGGTTCGTTGAGGCTGCGACCCTCAAACCCACCCCAGGGAACCGCCCACGCGTTACTCGTAAGATAACGGTCGCGAGAATAGATGGCGGCACGATCGTAGAAATCGGCAATCACTAAGATATCGGTCTTGTCATCTCCCGTGCCAGCTTTGAGCCAGCCCTCCAGCTCACGCGCATCGTTCGACGCACCCAAATTTGTGTTCCCGTAGCTGCCGCCAATCTCGAGACCACGGAATTTGTGAAGCAAAAAGATGTTGATCACACCCGCCACGGCATCGCTGCCATAAACGGCCGAGGCGCCATCTTTCAGGATATCGATGTGATCAATCATCGGGAAAGGAATCAGATTAATGTCCACGCCAGCGGTGCCGGACTGGCCCGAAAGAAGACCGCCACCGCCACTCCCAACTATAGCGACGCGTTTTCCATCGATGAGCACCAGAGTTTCTTTCGGCAGCAACCCGCGTAAGTTCGGGATGACGCTGCCATCGCCGCCATTGGAAATATTCTGATTGACTGTCGAGCCCATCTCCTGCGGCAGACTGGTCAGCAGGTCCGTGGCGTTGCGCACGCCCAATCTCTCGAGATCTGCTGGGCGATACGTATCAACCGGATTCGGCCCGACTTCTTCCGCGGTCGGAATATTCGAACCAGTCACGATTACTCGTTCGACTTCCGCAGTGCCCGGCGCCGGTGGTGGCGAAGCATTCTGTGCGAATGTGTTCGCGGCAAAGAGAAAATAAAATCCGGCCGCCGCTGTGAACGCAGCGCGCCAGGATTGCAGGCTTGCGGGGCTTTTCATTTCAGACCCAAAAGGGCCCGAACACCGCCATTGCAGCGGTTTCTTCTGAAAGCTGCAAACTTAATCGCAGGACAGAAAGCCAGAGCATGTTGCGGCGACGGGCGCCGCGAGCAGGTCGCCGCGGCAACTGTTCCTTAAAATTTTTTGCAACGCGGCGCAAAATTTTCGGAAGGAATGAGTAAACACCAATATCATGAAAACAAAAATCCTCTTTAACACCTT
>QHQA01000129.1 GCA_003219695.1 Verrucomicrobiota bacterium | reverse complement strand
AAAGTTCCGTGCCGTAACGGCCATTCCCTTGAGTATCCCTGTGCCAATCATGTGTTGTTATCGATCCACTTCCCCCATTACGATATCCACGCTGCCGAGGATTACCATTACATCGGCGACGGTATGACCGAGGCAAAGGTCTTCGAGCACGGTCAGATTGATGAAACTCGGCGGGCGCACTCGGTAGCGATACGGATTCGGGCCGCCGTCGCTGATCAGGTAGAAGCCGAGCTCGCCTTTCGGTCCTTCAATGCGTCCGTACGCTTCACCCATCGGAGGTCGGAACGCGCGGATTTTTACTTTCGGATTCATGATTGGTCCCGGCTGAATTTGTTCCAATGCTTGTTTTAGGAGCGACAAGCTCTCGCCCATTTCGAGCACGCGGATCATCAGGCGATCGTAAGTGTCGCCATGTTCGCCTAACGGAATCCGGAATTTGAAGCGCGGGTAAAAGCCGAACCCGTCCACTTTGCGTATGTCGTAGTTTACACCGCATGCGCGCAGCATCGGCCCGGTAATGCCAGCATTAATCGCGAGCTCAGGTGGTAACACGCCGACGTTTTGGGTGCGGCCAATCACGACTTCGTTTCCGACCACCAACTGTTCAAGCTCATCGATGAACCTTGGGAAGCGATCCACAATTTTCTTTGCCTGCTCCAACCATCCCGGTGGCGTGTCACACCGACAACCACCGAAACGCATGTAATCGCACATCATGCGCGAGCCGGAGAGCGATTCGAACAGGTCGAGAATTTTTTCGCGCTCGCGAAACGCGTACATGAGCGGTGTGCCCCACGCGCCCATGTCGTTGAGCAAGAATCCAAGCAGCGAGGCATGATTTTGAAGCCGCGTCAGCTCCGCGAGAATGACGCGCAGATACTCAGCGCGCTCGGGGACTTCAATGGCCGCAAGTTTCTCCACGCTGAGCGCGTAAGCCCAGTTGTTGGTCATAGAGCAAAAATAATCGAGCCGGTCTGTGTAGGGCATCGAGCCGAGGTAGCTGGTGCTCTCGCCGATTTTTTCGTGATTGCGATGGAGATACCCGAAGACAGGTTTCAGCTTGCGCACGATCTCGCCATCGAGCGCGACGTTCATCCGGAACACACCGTGCGTAGATGGATGCTGCGGCCCCATCGACACTTCTAACAACTCGCCCTCCAGTCGCGAACCCATCGACACCGGTGGCCGCTCCATTGCTTCGAGTGTTTGAACCGTCGCGCTCATTTCAAATTGTCATCCCGCGTCGCGAAGACGAGGAAGGATCTCTGATTGTTGCTGAACTTCTTGTGTCCGGAACCGACCAAAGATGTTTCGCTTCGCTCAACATGACAGCTTAGGATGGTCTCAATTCCTGCTCGGCTGGCCGCGGCGGATAATGCTGCTTCGCTCTGGCGAGCACCTCATCGTGCGGCGTCGGTTCCCATTCATAATCGTCAGGCTCCCGATAATCCTTGCGCATCGGATGATCTTCGAATTCATCCCACATCAAAATCCGGCGTAGGTCGGGATGACCGTCGAAATGAATGCCGTAAAGGTCGAAAATCTCGCGTTCCTGAAATTCCGCGCTGCGCCAAACCGGAGTGAGCGACGGCAAGCGCGCACCGTCTCCGCGGTCCATCGTGCGCATGCGAATAATCAACGGACCATGTTTATGCGTCATCGAATAGAGGTGATAAACCGCTTCGAGATAGCCTGGAATTTTTTCTTCCGTCGATTCAACGACCTCCTTTTCCTCGCCTTCGATGAGTTTCTTCACTTTGACTTTTTTTTTCACGACGCGATCGAGCCAATCGACTCCGGTTACGTTTGAACAAAAATCAAGGCGCAGCGCCGGATCAATCCGGAGAAATTGTGCGACCTCGTGTGCATGTTCATTATCCATTAAGAACGACTGCTGCTGCGATGGGCTCCCATTTTGCACGATCTCGATCTTTGCGCCGGGTATTGCCGCTTCGATCCGAGCTTTGATTTGGTCGAGAGTTTCCATGATCAACACGCCGTCATCCCGAGCGAAGTCGAGGGATCCCTGGTGTTACCCTAAGCTTGCGCAATGGGATTCCTCGACTCCGCTGCGCTCCGCTCGGAATGACAAATACGGAATCATCTTTCGATCACGGGCGGATGAAAAACTTTAGAATTCGCGGGCGGCTCCAAGTCATGTTTGCCGAATGCTGGCACGGGAAATTCGCTTGGCTGCCGGGGATCGAGATGAGCCGCCTTTTGCGCGCCGGTCAATTTCTGTTCGTCGATCTTGCGCTGCAGTTCCATAAACGCATGCAGCAACGCTTCGGGTCGTGGCGGGCAACCGGGAATGTAAACATCCACCGGGATGTAGCGGTCGATTCCTTTTAGGACATTGTAGCCCTGCTTGAACGGTCCACCGGAAATCGCGCACGCGCCCATGGCAATGACGTACTTCGGATCTGCCATCTGGTTGTAAAGCCGCACGATTTGTGGCGCCATTTTTTTGGTCACCGTGCCGGCAACGATCATCAGATCCGCTTGCCGCGGCGACGGCCGGAAAATTTCGCCGCCAAACCGCGCGATGTCATAGCGCGACGCTGCCGTAGCGATCATCTCAATGGCGCAACAGGCGAGTCCAAACTGCAGCGGCCAAATCGAATTCTTGCGACGCCAGTTGTACAGGTCCTGCATCGAAGTCACCCAGACTCCCTGCCGTTGCAGCTCACTGCGAAGCTGCTCGTCGATTTGCTCGCTCATTGCCTTGTGAACCGTTAAAAAGTTAAAATGTTAAATCGTTAAATCGGGTTGCTTCGTTGCAGCCTTTTTCCGTTTTAACAATGTAACCCTTTTAACTATTTTAACCAGCGCCGCGCTAGCGTTCCCACTGCAAACAACCTTTGCCCCAAGCCCAAAGGAGACCTTCAACAAGAAGTAAGAGGAAAACCAATATCGCGATAAACGCGCCGACCGGCAAACCGGTGAAGGCGACTGCAAAGGGCACGAGAAAAATCGCCTCGACGTCGAAGATCAGGAAGATGATCGCATACAGATAATACTGGGAGCGAAACTGAATTTGGGCGTCGCCAATGGATTCGACTCCGCATTCGTAGATCGAGGTCTTGTCCGGGCCGGGCTTTGGCGGCTGAAAAAATCGACGCCACAGCCAGGCAAGCGCCAGCGGGACCAATGGAAAAAGCAGCGCCACGCCAATGAAAATGACGATGAACAAATACGGATTCGGGGTCATCGAGTCTCCATCAAATTCGCTCGGAAAGAGTCACTGCCAAGCTTATATTTTCGACGTGGAAAAGAGGGCAAAGAAATTTCGCAGTTTCCGTGAGGCTGAAAAAGCGGATCGCGATTTTTACAAAAAACTGACAGGTAACGAACGTTTGCAAATTCTGGTGGAGCTCCTCAATCATGACCCTGAGCAAAGACTGGAGAGAGTTTCTCGAATTGTTAAATTCCCGCGACGTTGATTACGTCATTGTCGGCGCGCAGAGCCTGGCATTTCATGGCCGCCCGCGTTATACCGGGGACCTGGATATTCTCGTCCGGCCCACACCAGACAACGCGCGACTGCTTGTGGATCTTCTGAATCAATTCGGGTTCGCGCACTCCGGCTTTAAGGAAACTGATTTCATGGAGCCTGAGCAGATGATCCAACTTGGACGACCCCCGAACCGAATCGATCTGCTTACCAGCATCAGTGGCGTGCCTACCAATGAAGCCTTTGCCAGCAAAATCTCGGCAATACTTGGCGGCGTTCCCGTCTTCATCCTAGGCAGAGACGCATTGATCCGAAACAAACGCGCAGTGGGCAGGCCGCAGGATTTGGCAGATTTGGATATTTTGGAAAGCTGACACGCAGCTGGCTCGGGAATTATTTCTCCTCGCCCGATTTTCGCCCGAACCAGCGTCGCTTTTTCGGTTGCGGCTCTTCGGCCGGCGGCGCGGCTGGTTGCTCTTCTTTCGCAGCAGGCGCTTCCTTTTTTGGCTCTTCTCGCTCGGGCTTCTCCGGTTCCGGCGCCTTTTGCTGAGGCTTTCGTTCCGCTTCTTTGCGTTTCGCCTTCTTTTCTTTTGCCGGCTTTTCTTCGATAACCTGCTCCGCATCCACCCATTCGATGAACGCCATTCGTGCCGAATCGCTTTTGCGCGGGCCGAGCTTGACGATGCGGGTGTACCCACCGTTCCGTTCCGCAGACCTTTGCGCGATGTCGTCGAACAATTTTTTCACCGCGGTTTTCTGACGCAACACCGCCAGGGCCGTGCGGCGCGCGTGTATCGAGCCGTTTTTGCCGAGCGTCACCATCCTTTCTGCGAGAGGGCGGACCGCTTTGGCTTTGGCCAACGTCGTCGTGATTCGCTGATGTTCGATCAAAGAACAAACTTGATTCGCCAGCAACGCCTTGCGGTGCTCAGCCGTGCGGCCCAGCTTGATCGTCTTCTTTTGGTGTCTCATGGCGCGGCGGACGCGATTGTTGTGGAGGCTTACTGTCGGGCAACCGGTGCACCGGTCGGGGCAGCGCCATCGCCGCTTACCGGCACATCGATCAAGCCCGGCTCAAATTTCAAGCCCAGACCCAAACCAAGGTGTTGCAGTTTGTCCTTGATTTCGTTTAACGATTTTTTGCCGAAATTGCGATATTTCAGCATCTCGGCCTCGGTCTTTTGAGCCAGTTGACCGACCGTGGTGATGTTCGCGTTATTCAAGCAATTCGCCGCGCGCACGCTGAGCTCGATCTCGTTCACACTCATATTGAGCAGCTTCTTTAGCTTGATATTTTCTTCGCTCACGCCAGCGGGCGTCTGATCGAATTCGATCACTTCCTCGTTGTAGTGCACAAACACATCGAGGTGATGCCGCAGAATTGCGGACGCCTGGAGTAGTGCGTCATCCGTCGTCAAACGCCCGTCGGTCCAGATTTCCAGAATGAGCTTGTCGTAATCGGTGCGCTGACCGACACGCGTGTTTTCAACCGCATACTTCACGCGCGTGACCGGCGAAAAAATTGAATCGATCGGGATAATACCGATGGGCTGATCCGGACGCTTGTTTTCCTCGCCGGTGGCAAAGCCGCGGCCAACGCGCACATCGAGTTCGGCATCGAATTTGTGTTTCTTGTCGAGAGTGCAGATCAGTTGCTTCGGGTTTAGCACTTCAAAGCCCTGAATGGCCTGGATGTCGCCTGCGGTCACTTCGCCTTCCTTGTTCACGGTTAGCGAAAGTTTTTTTGGCTCGTGATCCTGGCCGTCCACTTTGAATTTCACTTTCTTAAGGTTGAGAATGATGTCGGTCACGTCTTCGACCACACCAGGTAGCGTGGCAAACTCGTGCTGCGCGCCTGTGATTTTCGCGGCGGTGATGGCCGCGCCTTCGAGCGAAGAAAGCAGAACACGCCGAAGGGAGTTCCCAACGGTGTGTCCGTAGCCGGCTTCGAACGGTTCGGCGGTGAATTTGGCGTAGGTATCAGTAGCCGTGCTCTCGTCCTTTACGAGAGTCTTCGGCATTTCAAAACGACCGTAACGGATTGGCATAATCTTTTTCTGGAGTGATGGAGTCGTGGAGTATTGGAGTAATGAGCAAAGACACCTCGTCCGTTACTCCATCACTCCAATACTCCATTGCTCCATAGTTCTTCGCCGGGTTTCCCCTGGCGAGTGCGACCTCACATCCAGTGACGGAGACCCAGGGACCAACGGCGTAATTTCAAAAACTCGCTGCGGAGGATTGGAATAAAGACTAAATCTGTGATTTTGCAAGGGGTTTTGAGGTGGAACGCGTTGTCCTCAACGCGTTGGCCATTGCGGCGCTGCCGCCTGGAATCTTGCGTCCATATGAAACGCGCCGGGACTGGAATATTGGCCTTCGGCGGAAGCCATCGTCTTGAGGACAAGACGATCCACCTTTGGGCAAATCGCGCTCAACAATTCAACTCCTCACTCTCCAGCAATTTCGTCCGGTAATTCGTTTCTCTTCGTCGCCGTCTTCGGAAAATGGCTCGCCAGCACCTTCCCGATCTCCTGAATCGTTTCGACCAGCGCGTGGCTGAATTTTTCGTTTTGAAAATGGGCGCGCATCTCATCCACGACGCGCTGCCAGAACTCGTCCCCGCATTTTTCGTGAATCGCTTTGTCACCGACGACGGCAAACTTGTGCGCGCGCGGCGCCACCAAGATCAGCACTGCATTGCGATGGCGTGCGTTGTGCATGCGCAGGCGATGAAATCTTCTTTGCGCAGCGAGCAATGGATCACCATTCAATTTGCCGCGCTGAATAAAAACGCGAATCTCACCGGAAGTTTTGGATTCCGCTTCGCGAATCGCGCGAACGATTCGGTCGTGTTCGAGTTTGCTGAGGAATTCTCGCGTCCGCATTTTCGTCACCAGCTCGATCCTGCACCGCCGCCGCCAAAACTGCCGCCACCGCCGCTGAAGCCGCTGAATCCCCCAACGCCTCCCCCTGACGACCAGCCGCCGCCACCCATCGGCAAAAATACCGGACCGCCGCGTCCAGATGAATAGCCGTAACCGCCGAGTCTGCGCATGATTCGCGAAATAAAGATCAGCACAATGACAAAGATAAGGAACGGCAAAAAGCCGGAAGCACTTCCGCCGCGACGCGGGTGCCGTTCGGCGACCGTTTTTCCTGTTCCCTTGTACTCACCACGGACTGCTTTACAGATCAGATCGATCCCGGCCGCAAGGCCGGCCTCGTAATTGCCGTTCCGAAAGAACGGTTTGATATGGCGTTCAGTAATATCGAACGCAGTCGCGTCCGGCAGCGCGCCTTCCAGGCCGTAGCCAACCTGGATAAACATTTTGTGATCCTGGATGAACACAAACAGCACCACGCCATTGCGCCGCTCCTTTTGACCGACGCCCCACGCCTGCGCTACGCGCTGGGTATAGTCCGCAATGTCCGAATCGCTCTGCATTTTCGGAAAGACCGCGACCACGACTTGATCGGAAGTTTCGCGCTCGAATTGAGCGAGCTGCACGTTAAAATGTTGAGCCGCTTCCTTGGAAACGACGCCGGCATAATCGTTGAAGTACGCGGCGGGCTTCGGCGGAATGACTTCCGCGGCGCGCGAGTTGGTCGCGAGCAGAGTCGCGATCGCGAGCGCAATCGCTGGGGAGCGCACGCGCCCTCGCGTGCACCGTTCGGCGCCTCGCCGAACGGAACGAAACACCCCAAGCTTGCCCATTACACTCTCTCGTCTGCCACGCCTGGGGGAGTTTGCGGCGAGGGCGGCGCAAACAACACGCGAGGCGCGTGTGCTCCCCAGAATCATCGCACCTCTACGGCGACGCTGTCGCTGCAGGCGCGGCGGGTGCCGGCGAGCCAAAATTGAATTGCACCGCTGGCGCTCTTTCCGCGCCTGTTTGCGCAGTGAAAAATGGCCGCGGCGCAAAACCAAGCATGCCGGCGACCAGATTTGTCGGGAAACTGCGCACCGCCACATTGTAATTTTGCACCGCGCTGTTGAAGTTTCCGCGCTCGACCGAAATCCGGTTCTCGGTGCCCTCCAACTGCGCCTGCAGAGTGAGAAAGTTCTGATTGGCTTTTAACTCTGGATAACGTTCTACCACGACCAGCAGCCGCGAGAGCGCGTTACTCAGTTCACCTTGTGCCGCCTGGAATTTTTCAAGCTGCGCTGCGTCAGTCGGCGCTTTGTTCGGATCGATTTGCGTTTGCACTCGACCCACACTAGCGCGCGCATTCGTCACTTCCACAAGCGTTGATTTCTCGAAATTGGCTGCGCCCGAAACTGTGCCCACCAGATTCGGGATCAAATCTGCGCGCCGCTGATAGACGTTTTGCACCTGTGCCCAACTTTGATCGACAGCTTGTTGCAAGCGGACCAGGCGATTGTAACCGCCGCCAAGCGCAAGCGCGGCAAAGACGGCAACGAAGAGCACGACGAGAAGGACGACGACGCAACCGAGTGCGAATCTGTTCATAAAGTTTTGAATGGTTCAGGAAATGCGCCGCGGAGTCAAATCAAGGAGCGGCGCTCTCCAGTGCGCCGATTAATCCAAAACGGCGATTGGAAACCGCCGCTCCTTGGTCTTACCGTCCGATCACCAGCCGCAGAAAGTGGGCGTCAGAAAAGTTTCCGCCTGAGCCTTGCCGGACAATGATCGCATTCAATGACGGAATAATAAACAGCCGCTGATAATGTGACCCGAGCGCGACGACCATGTCAGCCGGCGCATCCTTGCAGATGCAAACGCCATTCCATTGCGCGTTTTGCCATGGTAAATCGAGCATTCGTTCCATGTCGGCCTCACGTCCGCCTAGTTCCTGCTGATTCAGCCAGAACGTGAGTCCGTATGATGGGTTCGTCTGCGAACCAGCGAACGCTTCGCGCAACAAACTTGCCGGCACGATCTGCCGTCCATGATAGTTCCCAGATCTAATCACCAGCTCACCGAGTCGCGCCCATTCGCGCGCTGTTAGTTCAAAGCCGGTCGCAGGCAGGGGATTGCCGCGCGCGTCCTTCTTGTAATTGAGATGTCCAAGCTTGAGCCGATTCAGCACGCGTCCTTCAATGTAGCTGATTGTCGAGCGCCCTTTCAATTTCCGGCGCAGCAGTTCGGAGAAAATCTGGAGATGACTCGGCCCATAGATAAAAGCTGTGCCGGGCTCGGCAACGATCGGCAATCGAATCGCCATCGCATTTCGATCGCGTATGGAAGAACGCTGAAGCCACGAGGCGCCTTCGATCCCGTCGGTTTGGCTGAGCAACTGGCGGATGGTGATCCGCGATTTCCGCGGATCGCTCTTCCACTCAGTGATCGTGTCCGAAACGGGATCGTCGAGCCTGAATAATCCGTCATGCACAGCTGCAAGCGCGGCGATTCCCCAAAAACTTTTTGTCCCGCTGAAGATCGGCCATCTTCCGCTGGCCGAGCCCACATTGGCATAGTGCTCAAAAATCGTCCGCCCATTTTGAATCACCAACATCGCAACACCGCGTCTGCTCTCAGAATATTTCGCCGCGCGCGCGCAATCGGAGGGCTGGATTTCGGCAAAGGCAAACTGCGAGGTCGCGGTGATGAAAGAAAGTGTAATAAACAATGGGTGTGCGGATAACGCGCGCGCGCGTCCTTCCTCTGGGGAGCACAGGCTGCCAGCCTGTTGTCGTCGGCAGCTTGCCGACGACTCTCGGCGCATTGCAACAACCTTGACCAACGAACGTTCGATGGGCTTTTCGGCAGGCTGCCGAAAAGGACAGGCTGGCAGCCTGTGCTCCCCAGAAAGCGACATGCGCTACTCGGAGACTGCCGATCCCGCCTGCGTTGTAGCCGGGGGCGGTGACCCCGGCTGGCCGGCATCGCCGATGCCGGCTACAGCGCGCGCGACCGGCAGATTCCGTTTTCGCAACTCTTCCACGTTTGGCAATTCATCCAGATTGCGCAACCCAAAGTGATCAAGGAAAAATTGCGTCGTTTCGTAGAGAAGCGGGCGTCCGGGGATTTCGGCGCGTCCGGCAATTTTTACCAGGCCGCGCTCCATTAATGTTTGCAGCACGCCGTCGATGTTCACGCCGCGCACAGCTTCCACATCCGCGCGCGTGATGGGCTGGCGATACGCAATGATCGCCAGTGTTTCCAACGCAGGCGCACTTAATCGCGCCGGCTTCGAGGCGGGAAAAAGCTGCCGCACCCACCGCGCGTATTGTGAATCCGTCGCAAACTGCCAGCCTTCGGCTTTTTCGATGAGTTGAACGGCGCGCTGCTGCTCGACGTACTCGATCTTCAACTGTTCGAGCGCCGCAGCGACTTCGGCTTCTCGCAGGCGCGCAAACTCGTTAGGTTCGGCAGCTGCCGGATCCTCCGCACTCTTGATTGCCGTGGCGATCTCACGGATCGAAAGCGGTTTTTGCGCACTAAACAGAAGCGCTTCAATGACGCGCATGAGACTCATGTGTTGTATATCCTATGCTCCGATGGCGCTTTGAATCGCATCCGCTATCCGGTCGGCTTGCTTGTCGATCATCTCCAGTTCGCGTCCTTCGATGAGCAGGCGAATCTTTGGCTCAGTGCCGGAGTAACGCAGGAACACCCGGCCTTTGCCGGAGAGCTGTCTCTCCGCTTCGCTGACGAGCTTCATCACACTGGACAGCTCCGAGAGCGGCCGCTTTTCCTTCACAACCAAATTGCGCTGCACCTGCGGATATTTTTGCAAGCATGCCTTCAATTTGCCTAACGGCTGACCGGTCTTGTGCATGATGCGCAAAATCTGGAGCGCGGTGATGATGCCGTCGCCGGTAGTCGTGAAATCACGGAAAATAACGTGACCGCTTTGTTCGCCGCCGAGATTGAATTTTTGCTGGACCATTTCTTCAAGCACATAGCGGTCGCCGACTTTCGTGCGCACCACCTTCCCACCGCTCGTGGCGAGCGCTTCATCCAAGCCGAAGTTACTCATCACGGTGGCGACGACTGTATTTTGCTCCAGTCGGCCAGCCTCCAACAGGTCGAGGGCTGCGATGGCGAGAATCTCATCGCCATCCACGATCTCGCCATTCTCATCACAAAGAAGAACTCGGTCGGCATCGCCGTCGTGAGCGATGCCCACGTCCGCGCCACTGATCTGGACGATGCGCTGGATCTCCTCCGGATGCATGCTGCCGCATCCGTCGTTGATATTCATGCCGTTGGGTTGGTTGTGCGCCACGGCGACGTCCGCGCCCAACTCGCGCAATACGCAAGGCGTCGATTTGTACGCTGCGCCGTTTGCCACGTCCACCGCCACCCGCATTTCCTCGAGCGACATTCCTTTAGGAAAACTCGCTTTGGCGAATTCTACGTATCGGCCCAGCGCGTCATCGATTCGCGTGGCGCGTCCGATTTTGTTCGCAGTTGGCCGGATAGAATCGATCTCGCCGGTGAAAACGAGTTTCTCGATTTTTTCCTCAATCTGATCGTCGAGTTTGTAACCGTCGTGCCGGAAAAATTTGATGCCGTTGTCCTGATAAGGATTATGTGAAGCAGAAAGAACGATGCCTGCGTCGGCGCGCAGCGAACGTGTGATGTACGCAACACCCGGCGTAGGCAAAGGTCCGATGACGAGCACATCCACCCCGAGCGAAGTGATCCCGGCCACCAGCGCGTTCTCGAGCATGTAACCGGACAGACGGGTGTCTTTACCAAGCACGATTTTGGGACGCGCGCCCGCGGGCGTCCTGCGGGGATTCAGTTGCGCGAACACATACGCGGCGGCGCGTCCAAGTTTCAGCGCCGTCTCGGCTGTCACCGGCTCGACGTTCGCCACGCCGCGCACGCCGTCCGTGCCAAAGATTTTCTTCTGCTCGGTCACGGGCTAATTGAAACTCTCAAGAGGTAATTCGTAAACGGGAAATTTCGCTTAATTTCGCGACAATCCCTCTTCGACATGCTTCGAAAGCTCGAATTTCATCTCGCCGCCCCTTCGACGATTTTGATTTCGTCCGGCGTTAATTCGTAAAGCTCGTAAACAAGCTTATCGATCTGCGCATCGGTCGCATCAATCTGGCGCTTGAGATTTGTTTTGGAGTGATCCGTCCTGGCGGCGGCAAGGTCGTTGTGCAACTCCAGCATCCGCTCGACTAACGAGACCATCCGATCATGTCGATCTTTGTCGGCTTTGTTTGAAAAATCGATGCGGCGAATCGGAAGCTTTGAAACACTGTTCCAAAAATATTCGAGGATGCCCCCGCTTTTAAGCTTTCCGATCGAAGCGAAGCGGAATGACAATAGCCGTGAGTTCAACAGAGCCATGAGATAGCTCATGTCCTCAGGCTGATCGGCATCGTAAAGAATTGTCGTATCGGTAAGGCCGAGAAATTTCTGGTCAGTATCGAGGGCGAATCGATTGCGAGTAGCTAGATACGGACATAAAAGCTTCGCGCGATGCGCACGCTCCTTGTGCAAAGGCCACGTGTATTTCCACCATTCGCAGTCACCACGTTGATAAGCCGCGCGTTCCTTCAATTCTTTTTGATGCGTTTGGAGATGCGTGCGAACGCCGGTTGGCAAATCATCGAATTTTTCAAAATCTTCTAAATACAAAAGCATCTCTCCACTATCTCGAACTTGATATCGCCAAATGTCTGAATTCCGGGCGCGCAGAAAGTGCTGGCCCCGAGCCAACTTCCATTTGCGTGCAAGTTTAGGAGAGAGCTCGCCAAAGACATCGTTGCGTCTTGTCTGCATTCCTTGTCCGACTTGGAGCACCCGACGAAGCGGATCGCCCTTCGAATCGATTTTTCGATTCAGTGCCTCGACGTCAGCGGAAGCAAATGTCCAAGGTGCTGAGCCGAACTGAGATTGGGCCACGGATATAAATTCGAATGAATCTCTTTTCTCTAATTCTGCGAGCGGATCCGTTCCGTTCGCATAGTTGGCGCGCAATCTGTAGATCCTCGCATCTCCTGCTGGTCGAGCTGTGCTGAGGCGGACGATCGAGGTTGTGATGCCCACACCTTTGAAGACGTAGTAATTTCGAAAATCGATTATTTCGCAAATATCAGTGTGGCTGGCTAACCAGCCGCGCAACTTGTCGGCTTTGTATGCTTCTAGAAACGCTCGGGACACGATAAACGCGACTTCACGTTTGCTGATGTCCACGGCCTTCGCGAGAAAGTAAAAAAGTATATCGGTCTTGTCGTTGTAAACGTCTGCATAAGTTCGTTTGATGTAGCGCTGACGCGAATCACCTCTTCCCCAAGAATCATCAATGTTCAGATACGGCGGATTGCCGATGACTGCGTCGAAGCCGCCGGCTTTCATGATTTCCGCAAACTCTGTGTTCCAATCGAAGACATTGATGCGGTAACGTTCTTCTTCATCGAGAAAATCCATCTTCTGCTGGTCGTAAAAATCGGGGCCGATGAGTGAGTTACCACATTTGATGTTGCGGCCCAGATCGGGCAAGGCGCGCTCGTGATAGAAACGTAATTGCGTGGCAAGGGTTTGTTCCGATTCGCCTTCAAGAACTTTCAGAAGCAGCGAAAGCTTAGTGACCTCGACGGCCTGAGCATCGATGTCCACGCCGTAAATGTTATGCAGTAGTATCCGTTTGCGCTCAGTCGTGGTGAGTTTCCATTCACCGCCCGGCCCTTGGTAGATCGCGGGATTTTTCCGGTCGCCCATTTTTTCGCTTCGTTGTCGCTGTACCAATCACGATGCCAGTCGAGGAGATATTGATATGCGCCGATTAGAAATGACCCGGAGCCGCAAGCAGGATCGAGAATGCGAAGTTTGGCCGCTTGTTTGGGCGTTTTGTTCTCCAGCAATTTGCCAATCGTGTTCTTGACGATGTAATCGACTATGTAAGTGGGCGTGTAATAAACGCCGCCGGCTTTCTTGACCTCTGGTTTGTCTTCGATTTTCGCCTGATGTCCTTCGGTCAGGCGAATGACCTTGCCGAGAAACTGTTCGTAAACCTGGCCGAGAATGTCGGCAGGCAGCACGGAAAATTCGTAGGGACTATCGGGATAATAGAGACGACGAATGATTCTCTTAAGGATGGCGTCGTCGATCTCGAGTTCGGGCGTCAGATCGTCGGGAGGCTCGACGCGATCTTTTTCGTTCTGAAAATAAAACAGACCGGAGTTGTAACGCTCGTCGGCTTCGCGAAAGAGCTGGTACAGTCTGCGATAAGTGTGCTCGCCATTCAGCAACGCTTGCAATCGCCCATACACTTCAATGCGGCGGTCCTCGCAGATGCGCAGAAACACGATCCGGTCGATCGTGCGCTGGACGGAGAAGTTAAGATCACGTTGCGAGAGCGTGGGATTTAGCAATGCCAGGTTGCGCGCAAGATCAGCACGCCATTTTTCAATCTCGCTCAGGAACGCATCATCGACCTCCGCGGTTCCGCGTTTCGCCCTAGTCGATTCGGCAAACTTGTCGAATGACCCTTTGAGAATTGCTTCACGCGCGAAGATCTTCGCGATCTCCTCCCACGCCGGAACGCACTCGCGGAAGTTGAGATAGAGAACGCGAGCGACTGAAGCCTTGTCGCTTAGTTTCGGTTCGACGCGGCAATCATAAACCGCGAACTCTTCGAAATCAGTCAGGATGCTAAGCGGCAATTTCGCCGACCACGCGTACCGGCGAAGTTGATAGGCTGGATGCGCATCGGTTTTGATATCGACCGACGGTTTCTTCGCTTCGAGAAAGAATTTGCGAGTGCCGCCGATGCGAAAGCAGTAGTCCGGGGCCTTGGTAGCGCCGCCGATTTTGATGGCGTCTTCGTGGATGACGTCTTTGTAGGCCTCGGCGTAACCGCTAACGTTCTCCATGTCCCAGCCAAGCGCTTTGAACATCGGATCAATAAATTCTTTGCGCAGCTGTGCCTCGTTGTATTGACCTGATTTATAGGCGTCGCCTTGTTGTTCGAAGCGTTGGACAAGATCAGCAATCACAGGCGGAGCTGGCATGGCTGAACGAGAATTAGACGCTAGCCCCGTCGAGATCAAGCTGGCTGACGACGGGGCAACTTGGATGACTTGTTTCGCGATCGCCGCGAAGATATTTCAGGCTACGACTCGCCAGCATTTTTCGCCGGCGCTCTGGCGAGATTCATTTCATTGATTTTTCGATGAAGCGTTCGGCGGCTGATGGCCAGCTTTTTTTGCTGCGGTTCGCACCAAAAGAAATGTCAAAGGCGGTTCCGGTTATTACCACGACAGCCTGGTAAGACCGGGCACCGTGTCGAAGTGAGCGTCACGACTTAGAATCGACAGAGCGTGCTGTTGAGCCAGAGCGGCGATCCAGACGTCGTTGGCCGGCAAAGGCGCGCCAACTCTCTTCAATTGCTGTCGAATTGTCGCGTAGTGCGTGGCAGTTTCCTCTACGACGTGAAGCACGTTCCAGAACGCACGACCACGCGTCAGCCACGCTTCGTATTCACGCCGGCGACGGGAGGTCGCGATGCCGAAGCGGTATTCTCCCAGCACAATCACGGGAATATGAAGCTCCTCGGCAGCAGCAATGTGTTGCATCACCGGAGGCACACCATCCGCAAATGCGGAGAGCGCGTTGGTATCCAGAATCATTGCCGGTCTTCCGGCTCGATGTTCTCAAACTCCGCCTCGATGACGCGCTCGATCCGGCGGTTTTCGCTGTGGAGATGCTTCAACCCGCCGGCCAATGCCATCCACGGTTTTTGCTGACTGCTAGCGCCATCTGCGCGCGCAATCTTCTCCGACAACGCTTCCTGGACAAGCTGCTTCAGCGTGCATCCCTTCCGTGCGGCAATGGCTTTTGCTTTCCGGAAGAGAGGCTGCGGAATTTCGAACGTTGTTTTCACAAACGAGTGTCGCCCATATTTATGGGCGCGTCAAAACGGCGGCAAGGGCAGCAAGTGCGAATCGCACAAGAAACTTTCTGGCGTTGCAGCGCATCGGGGTGATGCCGGCCGGCCGGGATCATCGATCCCGGCTACAACTATTGTGCCGCTTTCGCGGCATTCATTTCGTTGATTTTGCGATGAAGGGTGCGGCGGCTGATGCCGAGCTTTTTGGCGGCGGCGGTCACGTTGCCGTTTGTCGCTGCGAGCGCCTGGGCAATTAATTTTCTCTCAGCCTCATGCAAATCGAGTGGGCTCGTCTTTTCTTCGAAAGCCTGAACGGAAACCCCGCCGCGCAATTTTGCCGTGCCTGCCTGTCGCACGGCCATTGGCAGATCGCGCAATGTGATTTTTGGTCCTGTCGCCATCACCACGCCGTGTTCGATGGCGGTGCGCAATTCGCGGACGTTGCCGGGCCAATCGTAAGCAAGAAGCGCGTCCATTGCGTCCGGTGCGAGCTCGAGAAGCGGCTTTTCGTTTTCCTTGCAGAAGTGACGCAAAAATCCGCGGACCAGAATCGGGATATCTTCTTTTCGGTCGCGCAGGGGCGGCATGACGATGCGCACCACGTTGAGCCGGAAGAAGAGATCGTCACGGAATTTTCCTTCGCGCACCAGTTGTTCCAAGTTCTTGTTGGTGGCTGCGATCAGTCGCACATCCGCGCGCAGCGTTTGATTGCCGCCAACCCGCTCGAAAGCGCGTTCTTCGCTGATCACGCGCAGCAATTTGACCTGAGTGCTCGGATCGATCTCCGCCATTTCGTCGAGGAAAAGCGTGCCGCCATTTGCCTGCTCAAATCGTCCGATGCGGCGTTCGTGCGCACCGGTGAACGCGCCTTTCTCGTGCCCGAACAATTCGCTCTCGAGAAGTTGCGGGGACAGCGCCGCGCAGTGCACCGCCACGAACTTCGCCTTGTTGCGCCGGCTCAAATTATGAATGGCGTGCGCGGCCAGTTCCTTGCCTGTGCCGCTTTCGCCTTCGATAAGCACATTGGCCGAAGAAGGCGCGACCTGTTTGATGGTGTCCAGGACTTGATGCAACGTCGCCGAATCGCCCCAGATGTTTTCAAGGCCGTAACGTTCATCCACTTGCTGCCGTAGCGCGCGGTTTTCCTGTTCGAGTTTGCGCCCTCGCACTGCGCGCGCGATCAGCAGTTCGACTTTGTCGAGGTTAAGCGGCTTAGTTACAAAATCGTACGCGCCGCGTTTCATCGCCTCAACTGCGACATCGACCGAGCCGTAGGCCGTCATCATGATACAGATCGGCGGACGCGGCATTTTCAACGCGCGATCAATCAAGACCATTCCATCTTCGCTGCCGAGGCGTAGGTCGGTGAGCAGGACATCGACCTGCTCACGCTCGAGCACGTCCATCGCACCCGCACTGTCCGCGGCGACATACACATCGTAGTCGTTCTCGAGCAAACGCCGCAGCCCGTCACGAGTATGCTTCTCGTCATCGACGATCAAGACTGTGGGCTGGAGATCCATGGCTTCGCCGCGTACATCGTTAAAAAGGTTATATCGTTACAACGGTACATCGGGCGGCTCCGATTTGTAACTCTTGTAACGTTATTAACTGTCTTAACAAGTCGCGCGGCTTGTATTTGGTCTCGTCATTCAAACGTCAGGCCCACTTCTCAATAACGGTCAAAGAAACATAGCCAGGCGGAGGAAATGATGTATCGTCGCCCGATGCTTTGCCGAGTTCTTCCCGCGCTGATGTCGATCTTTCTCGTTGGCAGTTCGGCTGCCTTTGCCGCCATTTTACCCGGTTCCGTAAACCCGCTAGATGGCTGGAAGCTGGCTGCCGACACCAGGGACGTCGCCATCTACAGCCGGCCGCATACCGATTCGGGGCTGAAAGAGTTCAGGGCAATCGGCGCAATTGACGCCCCGACCTGCGCCGTTCACGCGGTGATTGATGACTTCGAGAATTATCCAAAGTTCATGCCGTACACGATTGAATGCCGACTGATCAAACGCGACGGCGACTTACTTGTTGGGTATCAGCGGCTCTCGCCAAAAATTTGCGCAGATCGCGATTACACATTGCGCGTACAGAAGAAGTCATGGCCCACAACTGATGGTCTGGCCTTTATGAGCCACTGGGCGCAAGCGAATGAACTCGGACCACCGGAAAAGAGGGGCGTTGTTCGGGTAAAAATTTGCGACGGCGGATGGCTGCTGGAGCCGGATGGCGCGCTCAAAACGCGCGCGACATATACTGTTTATACCGACAGCGGGGGCATAATTCCAGCGTTCCTCGCCAATCATGCGAGCCAGGTGGGGATCAGCAAACTTTTCGCGGCAGTCCGGAAACAGGTAAAAAATCCAAAATACGCTGCGCGTCAGCTGTAGCCGCTGATTCCAGCCGTTAGGCGAGGCGTATTTTTGCCGGGATCACCAATCCCGGTTGCAACGCGCAAAATCGGTTGCAAGTAACGCGCGACAGTCTTTTCTCATCTCATGATTGCGAATCGCTTCCTGTTTTTGATCAGCACGCTGAGCGGACTGGCTCTGGTCACCTTGTCCGCAATCGAGCCGGCTCCGGAAACCCCAAAGAAGCCGGTCTCGAATGAATATCACGGCACGACGGTCGAAGATCCGTATCAATGGCTCGAACAAGATAGCGACCCGCAGGTGAAAGCGTGGTCGGACGCGCAGAATCAGCGGGCTCGCCAATATTTCGACAAGTTGCCGGACCGCGCGGCGATCGAGAAACAACTAACCGAGTGGTACGCGAAAACATCGCCCAGTTATTTTTCGCTTGTCTCGCGGGCGGGAATCTTGTTCGCGATGAAATTCCAGCCGCCAAAGCAACAGCCGTTGTTGGTGACACTGGCGTCGCCCGATGATCCTGCATCAGAGAAGGTGGTGCTCGATCCGAACACGCTGGACATCAAAGGCACGACCGCGATCGATTGGTACGCGCCGTCATTGGATGGCAAACATGTTGCGGTTTCGCTTTCCAAAGGCGGCAGCGAAGACGGCACGCTGCACTTTTATGAAACCGCCACCGGCAAAGCGCTGCCGGACACGATCGCGCACGTGCAATATCCCACCGCTGGCGGCAGCGCGGCATGGAACGCCGACGGCACGGGGATTTATTACACGCGGTTTCCTAGGAAAGGCGAGCGCCCGGAAGCCGATCTGAATTTTTATCAGCAGATTTATTTTCACAAACTCGGCACGCCCGACACGGAGGACATCTACTGCATCGGCAAAGACTTTCCGCGGATTGCGGAGATCGTTCTCGAAGCTTCGCGCGACGGCCGATACTTCCTCGCCACCGTGGCGAACGGCGACGGCGGGGATTTCGCGCATTATTTGCTCGGACCACACGGCGCATGGAAGCAGATCACGCAATTCAGCGATCAGATCAAAGCCGCGCGACTGGGGCGCGACAATGCGCTCTACCTGCTTTCGCGCGCAGGCGCGCCGCGCGGCAAGATCCTGCGCCTGCCGTTGGAGACGCCGGAACTAGCCAAAGCCGTTGAGATCGTTCCGACGGGCGAATCGGTGATCGAGCAAATCGTGCCTGCCGCCGACGCGCTGTACGTTGGCGACTTGCTCGGCGGTCCCTCTCAAATCCGGCGTTTCGGTCTGGACGGCAAAGGCGAAACGATCATCCCAATTCCCAAAATATCGGCAGTGCAGGAAATGCTCGCATTGGAGGATGGGTCGCTCCTGTACCACGATGTCAGTTACACCGAGCCGGCAGCCTGGTTCCATTCTGTGAAAGAAAAAAACGAGCCGGTAAAGACGGCACTGCGCAGCACGTCGCCGGTCTCGTTTGCCGACATCGAAGTGACGCGCGAGTTCGCAACTTCAAAGGACGGCACAAAAATTCCGCTCAACATCATTTTTCGTAAAGGAATGAAACGCGACGGGCAAAACCCGACGCTGCTTTACGGCTATGGCGGCTACGGAATCAGCATCTCGCCGAATTTCGATTTCACGCGTCGGCTTTGGTTCGATCGCGGCGGCGTCCATGTGGTGGCAAATATCCGCGGTGGCGGCGAGTTCGGCGAAGCCTGGCACAAGGCCGGCAATCTCACGAAAAAGCAAAATGTGTTCGATGATTTCGCCGCTGCGGCCGAATACCTGATCAAGGAGAAATACACGCGTCCGGAGAAGCTTGCGATCCAGGGTGGAAGCAATGGCGGTCTTTTGATGGGCGCGATGATCACGCAGCATCCCGATTTGATGCGAGCGGTTGTTTCGCAGGTCGGCATTTACGATATGCTCCGCGTGGAGCTTGCGCCGAATGGCGCGTTCAACGTGACGGAATTCGGCACGGTGAAGAACCCGGAGCAATTCAAGGCGCTTTATGCCTACTCGCCTTATCACCACGTTGTCGAAGGAACGAAATATCCATCCATTCTCATGATGACAGGCGCGAACGATGGACGAGTCGCGCCGTATCACTCGCGCAAAATGATTGCGCGCCTGGATGAAGCGAACACATCTGAGAACCCGATCCTTCTGCGAACTAGTTCTAGTGCTGGGCACGGGATCGGCACCGCCTTAAGCGAGCGCATCAAACAATTGGCAGACATTTACGCCTTTCTGTTTGCGCAACTGGGGATGAACAAAATGACGAAAGCCGAATGACGAAGGACGAAGGAATGACGAAGCCCGAATGACAGAGATCCCCTTCGGGGCTTCGTGATTCGTCCTTAAGTCAGCTTTATCCTTGCGAAGGAAACTACTGATTCTTGCCGCTGCGGTTGCGATTTTTCTCATTTTGGTTGCGGCATTGGGGACGACTTTGTTTTTCAGCCCGTTGGCGACTCATTACGTCGAGAGCGGCGCGTTTCGCGTTGCCATGGAAAATGAAACTGCAAAAGGTTTGCATTTTCCTGCCAGCGAGTACGCGCCGATTCGGCGTACGAGTTGGGTAACGGCGCAAAGCGAAGGTCTCACGGCGTCTGATGGTGAAAAAGCGCTGAAGTCACTCGATGCCCACGGCATCACGGCCCGGTTCAATCCGTGGGGCGTGTTTGTGCGCCAATGGAGGTTTAGCGACGTCCACGTTGAATCTGGCGAGGTGGCAATTCAAATCTACCAAGCGAATCCGGAGGCCGTTAAGCCGAAGCCGTGGTTCTCGATTTTTCTGCCAAACCGGGTCTTTCTGAAACACGTCGAATCGGAACATTCCGACATCACCTGGCAATTTCGCGGCGAGCTAGCCGGATTTTTTGGAACCCAACTACTCATCACGCCGCACGGCTCCGACTTTGAGTACTTCGCGACCGGCGGCAGATTGAAAATGGCGCTGGTGCCCGAGCTCGATCTTCGCCGCGCACACATACTCATCACAAAGACGCTATTGACGGTTTACAATATCGATCTCGCATCCGATTCGCGCAGCGACGAAAGCATTCGTGCCGGCGGCTACGCAGGCATCGGCAAAGATAAAAGCGTCGACGTCAAAGCGACCTTCGATCGCGTTCCGATTCGCGCGTGGCTGCCGGCGCAATGGAAACGAAGCTTAAGCGGCAACGCTTCTGGAGAAGTTCATTGGGGCGGCGAAAATCCGAAGTTGGAAAGTTCATTGGGAGACGGCGCGCTGCGCGTGCACGAGGGGCGCGTCGAGAATCTCCCTGTTCTGACCAAGCTTGCAGAAGTCGAATATCTTCAATTGGATGATTGCTCACTGAATATCGCCTGGCGTTATCCGAGGATCGATATCAAAGACATCTCGATTGAAGATAAAGGAAAACTGCGGATCGAGGGTGAGATCTCGATCGAACGTCATGTGCTCCACGGCGCGCTCCGGCTTGGTTTTACCCGCCGCTATCTCGATTGGCTGCCGCACGCCGAAGAAGTTTTCAATCGTGAAAGGAGCGGCTACCTCTGGACGACCGTGCATTTTTCCGGCACGATTGATGAACCGAAACAGGACCTGAGCCCGCGCATCATCGAACTCTTCAAGGAATCGCCGGGCGCTTATCTGCAACTTCTTTTTCGGCAGTTCGGGAATTGGCTGAACAAAACATTTGGCGGGGATCACTGACTTCTGATCTCCGATCTCTGATCT
>QHQA01000020.1:2246-3407 GCA_003219695.1 Verrucomicrobiota bacterium | reverse complement strand
AATTGGTTTCGGCTCGATGTGCAGACCAGTTCGCTTTGCGATAAAGTCGCGCAACCAATCCGCTTCTGCGCGCACTTGATCGATTCCGCAACGGTCCTCACCCCATGGCCAAATTAGCCGTTGTCCGTCATATGTGACTACGTGTTCTTCGAAGCCCGGGCGCCCCTTCTTCTTTCGACGGGTTTTTACTTCGATCGCGGCTACTCCGGTTGGTCCGACCACAACGTGATCGATGTTGAAGTTTATCTTTCGCCCTTCACAGGGCACATCATGGAAGATGCGAAACCCGTTTGCTCGCAGATGCTCCAGATACTCCGCAACGGCCCGTTCGCCTAGATAACCCAGGAGATCGTTCCGCCGACGATTGAGGAATCGAAGCAGCACAATTATCACGCACAGCGTACTTGCGATGAACAAGGCGGCCGCTGCCGCTACGCCAACCAGCACAAGCTTCTTGGGTAGTTGTATCGCTAACAACAACCCCAGTGATACGATTACGAACGGAAGGAATGCTCCTCCGAAAAAGTAAAACAACAGATTTTCGTCGGCTTTCTGCACACGGCGCCGCTGCGTCTCGCCAGGGCTCCGAAGCAGTTTAAATTCCTCGGGTGGCCGGTCTTTCTTTCGAGCAGTCGACCACCAAAAGATGCCTCCGGTAATCACCATGAAGGCGATGACGTACGCGTCGAATGCATATGCTGCCCAGATGGGAATGTTACCTGCCAACATGCGCGGGCATTATTACCTGCGCACGTGATCGAGCGCGAGCCTTACGCAATGATCTATCTGGCTAAGCGATCCCGATTCTGATTGACTCCGCGCCATGGAGGTGGCGGTGGCAGCAGTCAGCCCGAAAGCTGCATCATTGCGGTTTTGGTACGGCGCGTCGATCGCCGACTTCCTTGAATCCAACGCCGAGAAAATTGTCGGTCAGCTTACACTCAATTCGTCGTTCGATATCGATAGAACTCAGGCCGCTGCTTGGCTCGTACAGATCGACTTTCTTCAAGCCCAAGTGAATGGCTTCACAGGATCGATCTTCTTCGAGTTCAACATACCGCGAATGGGCCGACGCATTGATGTCGTTCTCGTGATCGGACCAGTGATCTTCGCCATTGAATTCAAAGTTGGCGAGAAGACGTTCGATCGGTCCGCGATCGA
>QHQA01000020.1:0-2060 GCA_003219695.1 Verrucomicrobiota bacterium | reverse complement strand
CTGGTCACGAGCATCGTACCATCCAACCCCGACGATTATCGAAGCCGCGCGTTCTCTTTACGCGCAGCATTCGGTTGAAGCTATCGCGCGTTTCGATGCGGGCGCGCAGAATCTTCACGTCACTTCGCGACGCATCGAGGAGTTGGTAGACGAAGCTCAAGCCAACCGACGTAAACGAATTTGCTTCGTTACGGGCGTGCCGGGTGCAGGAAAAACCCTGGTGGGTCTAAACCTGGCGACGCGACGTGATGAAGATGAGCCAACGCATGCGGTCTTTCTTTCGGGAAATGGGCCGCTAGTCGCAGTACTTCGCGAAGCCCTAACGCGTGATGAAGTCACCCGTCGAAAGAAACAAGGCGAGAAGGTGCGCAAAGGGAAAGTCGGCGAGAGCGTGAAAGCGTTTATTCAAAATGTTCACCACTTCCGCGATGACGCGCTGATTGAGTCGTGATCTTCGATGAGGCGCAGCGCGCGTGGAATCTGAAGCAGACTGCCAGTTTCATGCTGCGAAAGAAACGAGTGGCTGGCTTTGCTGATTCCGAGCCGGAGTTTCTGATATCATACATGGACAGGCACAAAGATTGGGCGGTCATCGTGTGCCTGGTCGGCGGCGGACAGGAAATCAACACGGGTGAAGCCGGCATTGATGCGTGGCTTGATGCGGTGAATCGACGATTTCCCGAGTGGGAGATGTTTATTTCGTCGAAGCTCACGGACAGCGAATATGCTGCTGGCAGAGTTTTGGAAATCGTACGTGAGAGAGCGCGAACTCAATTCGATGATTCGCTGCATCTCGCGGTGTCGATGAGATCGTTTCGCGCGGAAAATGTTTCGGCGTTCGTCAAAAGTTTGCTCGATTGCGAAAAGGAACGGGCGAAACGCGCGTTCGATGAATTGTCTGCGCGTTATCCGATTGCAATCACGCGCGATCTGAATGCTGCAAAGGAATGGATTCGCGCACGTGCACGGGGGACCGAGCGGTTCGGGTTAGTCGCGTCATCGAAAGCAATGCGGCTGAAGCCGCATGCGATCGATATCCGTGTGTCAGTCGATCCTGTGCACTACTTTCTCAACGGCAGAGACGACACACGATCCAGCTATTATCTCGAAGATGCGGCGACCGAATTTCAGGTGCAGGGACTTGAACCTGGGATTACCACGATTTTCGCGGCGACCGCTGGTGCAACATTTCGAACGCCGATAATCGAGTCTATCTGCGCAACGCTTATCGCGTCCTGCTTACACGCGCGAGACAAGGTATGGTGGTTTTCGTTCCGCCCGGCGATGCAAACGATTCCACTCGCTCGCCTGCGTTCTACGATTCAACGTTCAATTATTTGAGAGAACTGGGAATTTCCGAAATCCAGTGATCCAACGGTCGATTGCTCTGCGCGAAATGTAATCTGCAGAAATCAGATAAAATTCTGACGATTGCTCCGTGGGCTTTCGCCGGCGCTTCCGCTGTGCCGCATATTCATAGGCTCTTCGGATGACATCACGCCTCTCGTCCGGGCTTCTACGATTCGACGTTCGATTATTTGAGAGAACTGGGAATTTCCGAAATCGAGTGAACCAACGTCCGATAGCTCTGCGCGAAGCACAATCTCGAGAAATCCGATAAGATGCTGACTATCGCGGCGAAATCCATTGCCCGATGGTTCATTCCCTGCTTTTATCAGTGCTTAAATCAGACGTGCAGAGCCGCGTGTAATACACTCTTATTGACGTGAACAAGACTTCCGCTCCCCGTCTGTACAAAACGATTTTCCTTGCGCAGTTCCGCCCCGAATTGACTTTTTTCGCCGAATTTCGGACGGCGGCGAGCAAGCTGGGTGGCTACCCGGATTGGGCGACAAACGCGAACAGCGTCACTTTGCGCGATTATAAGACGCGATCTAGTACATCGATTGCGCCGCAGGCGATCGGTTTTACTCAGGATTCCGATGACATCGCGAACGAATCCAAACGCCTGAATGAGGCGTTGGGCATACTGCCAAAGGAATTAAATATTCAGCGGTTCATCCGCATAGGATTTCGGCGGCAATATCTTGTGTCGTTCG
>QHQA01000128.1:564-2265 GCA_003219695.1 Verrucomicrobiota bacterium | reverse complement strand
CGATTTTCACGTGCACATTTTCGTAGCCGAGACGTTGCAACGTCGCCTCGGCGTTTTTCGCCAGCGGCTCGACGATCTCGATCGAATAAACTTCCGACATGAGCTCGGCCAAAATCGCCGCCTGATAGCCGGAGCCTGTCCCGATTTCCAAAACGCGGTCGCTTCGTTTCAACCGCAATTGTTCCGTCATGAACGCCACGATGTACGGTTGCGAGATCGTTTGACCGTAACCGATGGGCAACGGCCTATCTTCATAACTCCCAGCTCGCGAGTCCGGCGGGACGAATTCTTCCCGTGGCACTTTGTTCATCGCGTTAAGGACACGCTCGTCGCTGATTCCGCGCGCCTTCAACTGCTCCGTCACCATGCGCTGCCGCTGCGCCGCAAAATCGGAGGCCAGCGTAGGTTTTTGTCCGCACCCGGCCGCCGCAATCGCGGCAAGGATCAGAAATTGTGCAACCCGCCACATAGCAAATGATAACGCGCACGCGCCTAAAGCGAAAGGTAGGGTCGGCGCGCTGCGCCGACCGGATGCCGCAGCGCGTTATCCGTACGATACAGCAATTTTCTTCGTGTCCTTCGTAAGCTTCGTGGTTAATTTCACCGGCTTTTACTAATGGTTGAGGAACGCAAAACGCCAGAACAACGAGCGACGATGACCGACATCGAACGGCTCCGTCACTCGGCGTCTCATGTACTCGCGACGGCGATCTTTTGTCATTCCGAGCGAAGTCGAGGAATCTCTCAATACAATGTCTGAAGAACGCAAAACGCTAGAGCAACGCGCTACGATGACTGATCTGGAGCGGCTGCGGCACTCGGCATCGCATGTTCTCGCCACGGCGATCCTGAAGCTTTGGCCGGAAGCGCAATTTGCTGCCGGTCGGAGATGAAAAAGGAGATCAAAGCGAACCATCCGTTCGAGCGCATGGAAGTTTCACGCGACGAAGCGCTCGAGCTCGGCAAAAAGGGACGGCTCGCTGCTTTGAGCGATCGCGATCGGACGAGCAAATATAAGATCGACATCATTGAAAACATTCCGCCGGATGAAACAATCTCGCTCTATCGCAGCGGCGATTTTATCGATCTTTGCGCCGGCCCGCACGTGATGCGGACGGGCAACATCGGCGCGGTCAAGCTCATGAACGTCGCGAGCGCTTACTACAAAGGGGATGAGAAGAATCCGCAGCTTCAGCGCGTTTACGGCACTGCATTCAAAACCAAAAAGGAACTCGATGACTACTTCGCGATGCTCGAGGAAGCAAAGAAGCGTGATCATCGCAAACTTGGGCGCGAACTGGAGCTTTTCGTTTTCGACGACGACGTCGGCCCGGGTCTCCCAATGTTTTTGCCTCGCGGCGCAGTGATTGCCGACGAACTGGAAAAGCTCGCGAAAGAAACCGAGTTCGCCGCCGGTTATCAACGCGTTCGCACTCCGCATATCGCACGCGAAAGCTTGTACAAGAAGAGCGGCCACTTGCCTTATTACAAGGAATCAATTTTCCCTGCGATGGCCGTAAGGAAAGAAGAGGAATATCGCACCTTTTGGGAAGAGTGGGAAAAAGAGCAGAATCGTCTCGCCGAGGATACAGCGTCCATTTTCCTGCCGGACATAAAAGATCCCGGCGTGCGCGCAAAAATCGGTCGCATGAATACAGCGGAGCTGAATCGTTGGATCGAGCAGCGTATCGCGGGAATGGG
>QHQA01000128.1:0-520 GCA_003219695.1 Verrucomicrobiota bacterium | reverse complement strand
GTTCCTACTCTGATGATGGCGCAGGTCGCCCCGGTTGAAGACCGCTATTACCTCAAAGCAATGAACTGCCCGCATCACCATAAGTTGTTTGCAGCGGTGCCGCGCAGTTATCGCGATCTGCCGTTGCGCCTGGCGGAGTACGGGACGTGTTATCGCTACGAACAAAGCGGTGAATTGTTTGGCCTGATGCGGGTGCGATCGCTACAGATGAACGACGCCCACATCTACATGACGCCGGAACAGTTTGAAGCCGAGTTCAACGCCGTGAACGAGATGTATCTGAACTATTTCAAGCTCTTCGGGATCGAGAAATACCTGATGCGTTTCTCCACCCACGATCCATCGAAGCTAGGCCAAAAGTTTGTCGATGAACCGGAGCTTTGGAAGCAAACCGAAGTGATGACGCTCAACGTCTTAAAGAATTCCGGGATCAATTACGTGGAAGTGCCTAACGAAGCCGCGTTTTACGGGCCGAAGATTGACGTCCAAGCCTGGAGCGCGATTGGCCGCGAGTTTTCAA
>QHQA01000127.1 GCA_003219695.1 Verrucomicrobiota bacterium | reverse complement strand
TAGACGTCGAGATCGGGCGTCTCCAGGAAACCGGCTACGCCGAAGAGTAACGCCTCGCAGTTCTCAACGTTTTCGCGCCGCAACCGGAGCGGCAACCGCTGGGCGAGCAGCGTGAACGGCAGTTTGTTTTCCTTGTAACCGAGCGCGCTGGCGATCTCCTGGAAAAGCGTCTCGTCGCGTCCATGGACGTCGATCTTGGTGCGAATCCGGTTCGCTTTTTGCCGCAAACGAAATTGCGCCGAAGCGTCCAGCACGCTGCACGCGCGTTCTTCCGGCAAATCTCTGAGCGGCGCCTGGCAGCGCCCCGGTCGCGCCAGCGGAACGTTTGCATTGAACACCTCCGGCAGAGTCGAGAGGCGTGAAAAATTCGCGGTCGGTTCTCTCGACGAACACGTGTAGCACGGTCGCGTCGAAAGCTGGATTGGTCGCGTGACCGTGCGTTTCCCAGCTGCGATCGAGCAGGTCAATCTCGATGCAGCCGCGAATTGGCTCGCTGCCGTTTATTTGAATTGCCGCGTCGCGGAAGTCGGGACCGGCTTCCCGGTTCCAAACGCCGAACTGGACGATGTCGATCTTGTCTCCAGTCGTGCTGACAAAATGCTTGCCGAAATCTCCCGCAAACCAGCGCGCTTGCAGTTCCAGCTCGGATGGAATTCGCGGCGAGACGAACAGCGCGCGCTCATGAACGCGCGTGGTGTCGCGCATTTGCGCATAGCGCTCTGCGAGAGTGCTCACGCGTAAATTATGAGAAGAGCGCGCACAAATGTCACGCCTCACGTGGTGGAAATGACGAATGACGAATGTCTAATGACGAAGGAATGACGAATACCCAATGACGAAACGAGGAATCGCGCTTGTTAATCGTGGTGCGCTATTATTTCGTCATTCGTCATTACCAGTATGAGTCTTGGCCGCAGTCAGGAGACCGCCGCTCCCTGTTGCTGCAATGCTGGTTCGCTCAGCCGCTCTTGCAAATCGTGAACGATTTGCTCGACCACCGCCAGGTCAGAGCGCGGGAAAACGAACGAATAGCGTGGCCCTTTTTCCGTTCTAGGCGAAATGACAAGGTTCTCGGAAAGAAAGCCCGGCTCACGACGGACTTTCGAACCTTCGAGATCAATTCTCCGTGCAGACTTCCACGTTACAAAAATAACTTTGCGCGGCTCCTCTCTCGTGGCGACGAGCGCGCCAAAGAGATTTGCCGCAATGCCTTTGCCGCGTCCGCTGATGCAGCGCGCGGCCCAGGCAATTCTTTCGCCTAAAAGATTTTCACGACTGAAAACAGACGCGAGCCGCGCCGGCAATGTCGTCGGCAATTTCACCCACATCTGGCGATCTGCCGGTCCGTTCAATTTTTTCCAAGTCAGCCAGATTTTCGTTTTCATGGCGCGCAAAATCTTTGGCGCAAAATAAAAGAACGCAGCGAACCCGAGTGCCAGAAGAAGCAAGGTCAGCAGGGGATTGAAAAGCATGAGAACCAGCCCGCCCAGCACCGCAGCGTCTTCGCCAAGACTTAGCCCGATATTCGAAAACGGTTCGGGCGATGTGTTGCTGGCGAGACGCGTCGCTGCTTTTGCAGTGTGCGCAATGAGGCTGGTGCCTCCCGCCAGCAATGCAACGATTACCGTAAACGCAGGACTCGGATGACCGAGCACTTGGATCGCGAGCAGGGCGCCGCCGATCGGGCGAATCAAGGTGTGGACTGCGTCCCAGATGGAATCCACCCATGGAATTTTATCGGCGAAAAATTCGAGGAAATAGAGAACACCGGCGATCGTGATGATCCACGGATTACCGAGGACTTCCAGCGATTGATACTGCGGGGCCAGAGTGATCCAGTGAAAGTGGATTGCGAGTCCGGTGGCGAAAACTGTGAGGTAGAGATTGATGCCGGCGAACGCAGCGAGCCCGAGAGCGACAGCCAGCAGGTCCAGTTTTTCCACCTGGCAAATATCCGTGCGAACTCATGGATGTCACGCTTGAGCTTGAGTTCGGCTCAAATGACGAAGCTCGAATGACGAATGACGAAACAATGACGAAATCCTAATGACGAAAGGGAAGTCAATGCGGTGTTCCTTTTCTTCGCAATTCGTCATTAGTCATTCTTTGGAGCTTCGTCATTAGTCATTCGTCATTTGCTTCGACATTCGACATTCGTCATTCATACTGCGCCATGCTCGACATTCGTTTGATTCGCGAGAAACCGGATCTTGTCCGGGAGCGCCTGGCCACGCGCGGCGGCGGCGATGAGGCGAAGGTTGAGGAGGTGTTACGGGTCGATGTGGAACGACGCAAAACCGAGGCCGAACTGCAACAATTGCAGTCTGAGCGCAATCGCCTGAGCAAGGAGATCGGCGCGAAACGTTCGCGTAACGAACCGAGCGAAGAACTTGAAGGGCGAGTGCGAAAGATTGGCGAGCAAATTGCCGAGTTGTCGCAACGCGTGAGCGGGCTCGAAGGAGCGCAGCGCGATTTGCTTCTGGAAATTCCAAACCTGCCACACCAGAGCGTTCCGATCGGAAAGGACCCGAGCGCAAATCGTGTGATGCGCAGTTGGGGCGAAAAACCGAAACTCATAAAGCCGGCCGGCCACGTTGCGCTCGGCGCAAACCTGAATCTTTTCAACCTCGACTGGGCGACAAAACTGAGCGGCAGTGGATTTATTTGCTTTACCGGTGTGGGCGCGAAGCTGGAACGGTCGCTCATCAATTTCATGATCGACCTGCACACGCGCGAGCATGGGTATGTCGAGATCAGCCCGCCGTTTTTAGTCCGGCGCGAATGCATGATTGGAACTTCGCAACTTCCGAAATTCGAGGCCGACATGTACGGGCTGGAAGAGAACCAGCTTTTTCTTGCGCCTACGGCGGAAGTTCAACTGACCAATCTTCAGCGCGAGGAGATCCTGAGCGCTGCCGATCTTCCGAAAAAGTTCGTGGCCTATACGCCGTGTTTCCGGCGCGAGGCGGGCTCGGCAGGGCGGGAGACACGCGGGATCATCCGGGTGCATCAATTCGACAAAGTGGAATTGGTGAAAATTACGACGCCCGAGAAATCGTACGAGGAACTTGAATCGCTTGCTGCGGACGCCGAACGGGTCCTGCAACTGCTCGGCTTGCATTATCGCGTAGTCGAACTTTGCACTGGCGATCTCGGTTTCGGTTCGGCCAAGACTTACGACATCGAAGTGTGGTCACCGGGCCAGGACGCCTATCTCGAAGTGTCGAGTTGCTCGAATTTCACAGATTTCCAGGCGCGCCGGATGCAGCTTCGGTTTAAAGATCGTGATGGAAAAAACCGGTTTTGCCACACGCTGAATGGCTCGGGCGTGGCGTTGCCCAGGTTGTTTGCTGCCTTGATCGAGAATTATCAGCAGCCTGATGGTTCCGTGCGGATTCCGGAAAAATTGCATGCCTACTTCGGCGCAAAAGAGATTAACCGCGAATAAATCCAGCGGGGCTTCACCGCACCAAGGTAACTTAGGCTTCCAGTCCGCCGCGGGACGGATTCGCCGTGGCGAACCTGACAGGTCGAGCAGACTTCCCAGCCTGCTGGTTCGCGACCAGGCAGGATGCCCGTTCGACGAGACAGGCAGGATGCCTGTGTTACGGCTACGTGGCCAGCTCAAACAGCTTGGAGCGAGTCGGGATTTCTCCCTGCAATTTGCCACTGAGCTTCGCCCCACTACAATTCTACCGTTATGATGAAGTTACTGCGCAGGCATAAGGATTGGCTGATGATCGTCATTGCCATCCTGGCGATCCCGTTCATTTTCTATTTCGTGCAGCGCCCGGATTACGGCGCGATGCGCTCCGATCAATTTGCTCGCATTTATAATCGAAACGTCTCGATGCTGGAAGCGCAGCAAACCGCGCGGCTCCTCAGTCTGGCACAGGCGCTCGGCATGTCTGATTTTGTAGGAACTCTGACGGCAGGCGCCGGTACGAACCAGAATCAGGTCGCCGTAGAGTTCATCGTCAATTTGCTGGTCCTGCGGCATGAAGCGGATCGGCTCGGTCTTCGCCCCGGCACTGCTGAAATCGCCGATGTGGTGCGCAAGTTGCCGGCTTTCCAGGCGGAGTCGGGGGGCTTCGACATGAACAAATTCAGCGATTTTGTGCGGAACGGTTTGCCGCCTTTGGGCCTTTCCGAAGAACACATCGAACAACTGGTTCGCGATGAGATTTGCCTAAACAAAATCAAACAGCTTTTGGCGGCAGGCGTTTCCGTTCCCAAGAACGAACTGGATGAGAATTTTCAGCGCGGTTACGACAAGTTATTTGTGGACGTGATTCGATTTCGATCCGCTGATTTCGATAAGGAGATCAAGGTCAGCGACGAAGATGTGCAGAAATATTACGACGCGCACAAGAGCGAGCTTAAAACGGACGAAAAACGCAAGGTCGAGTTTGTCGAGCTGCGCCTGACCGATGAGCAAAAGAAATTACAAGGCAAAGAACGGATCGAGGCTTTGCAAAAGCTCTCCGATCGCGCAACCGATTTTACGCAGGCGCTACTGGAGAAAGGCGCCGATTTCAAAGAGGCTGCCGGCAAATTTCAGTTGCCGGTGCATGAGACCGGCGAATTTACGGCAGCCGCGCCCGATCCGCAGTTGAAAGACAAGAATTTACGGCAGCCGCGCCCGATCCGCAGTTGAAAGACAATCCGCAGGTTGGGGCCGCAGCTTTCAAGCTCTCAAAGCAGGAGCCGAACAGCGATCCGGTCCAGGTCGCGGACGGGTTTTATATTTTGCATCTTGCTGGAGTCACCGAGCCGCGGCCGCTCACGCTTGAAGAAGCGAAACCGAAAATCGTGGACTCGGTGAAGAAATCGCGAACGCGCGAGTTAATATCGACCAAAGTCTCGGAGATGGCGCAGCAACTCCGTGAAACAGCGAAATCAGGTCAGCCACTCGAAGCGACAATTCAAAAAGCCGGGCTGAAGCCTGAGACGCTCCCGCCATTTTCGCTGATCGACGAGGAAGCTAAAAAGACTGAAGACAAGGAACCCAAGAAGGACGAAGCACCTGACCTTCCCGCCATTAAAGACGCCGTGGCATTTTTGAATCCCGGCGAAGTCAGCGATTTTGTCGCGTCGGGTAATGAGGGATTCATTGCGGTTTTGGAAAAACGCGAGCCGCTCGCGGGCGGACCTGCCACCGAGAAGATGGCAGCCTTTAAGAAAAGAATTCTCGATAACAAGGAGCGCATCGTCTTTTACGAATGGCTGCGCGACCGGCAGCAAGCGGCCGGCCTGGAATTTAGAAAAGGCTAACCACAAATAGATCCAGAACGGCGAAGTCGCAGCCAAAGTAACTCAGGCTTCCAGTCCGCCGCGGGACGGATTCGCCGTGGCGAACCTGATAGGTCGTGCAGGCTTCCTAGCCTGCACGTTATCGACCAGGCAGGATGCCTGTGTTACTGCCACACGGCTGCGCAGAAAATTTGCGCCAGCTGCGAATACTAGTAGTACGGTGCGAACGGAATGCTCGCGCTTCCCGATCTGTGTTCATTCAAGACTTTCTGTTTCAGTATTAGATGAAGGAGATTAACGAAATCTTTGATGACGCTAGCGGCGATCTCGCCATCGGCGACTTGGAGAGCGCGGTGGAAAAATACCGGCGGTGTGTGGAGCTCGATCCGGAGTTTTTCGATGGGTGGCACGCGCTCGGCATGGCGCTGATGAAACTCCGCCGGTTTGAAGAAGCGATCGAGGCCGGCAAAAAAGCGGTGGAACTTCGGCCTAACGACCAGATCGGCTGGACGAGTTTGTCGCTGTTTTACAATCGCGCCGGCAACATCAAGGAAGCCGAAGCGGCCGGGGCGAAGGCGAAGATTTTGAGTTGGGGCGGGAAGGTCGCGAAGGAATAGGGCGTTTTGTTATTTCAGAGATTCCTCGCTCCGCTCGGAATGACAAGAAAGGTGGCCGGCAAGGTCTGGTAGGGACGGATCGCCGAGCCGTCCGTCATCGGCGCGCCCGGTGGTCGCGCCCTACCAAATATTGACGCGTTTATCCGCGGGGCGGACCATCGCTGAACCGTCGGGAATGTTGAATGCCTTTTGAAATTCCGTGAGGTTTGAGAGCGGGCCGTCCACGCGATATTGCGCGGGTGAATGCGGATCGGTGGTCAATCGCAATTTCAAATCTTCATCGCGCTGCTTGGATTTCCAGATCGTCGCGTACGAGAGGAAGAACCGTTGCTCCGGAGTCAGGCCGTCGATTTATTTCTCGCGCTCCTGCGGATTTTTATCGAGCGCCTTTTGCAGTGCCGCATAGGCGAGTTTAACGCCGCCGAGGTCCGCGATGTTTTCGCCCTGCGTCAACTCGCCGTTGACATGCATGCCGGGCAACGGCTCGTATGCGTTGAATTGATCGACGACCGCTTTGCGCCGCTTGTTGTATTCGTCAGCTGATTTTTTCGTCCACCAGTCGCGCAAGTTACCGGCGGCATCGAATTGGCGGCCTTGATCGTCGAAGCCGTGCGTCATTTCATGCCCAATGACCGCTCCGATTCCACCGTAATTAACGGCATCATCTGCATGCACGTAAAAGAAGGGCGGCTGAAGTATTCCCGCAGGAAACACGATCTCGTTCATGTGGGACTCGTAATAGGCGTTGACGGTCGGCGGCGTCATACCCCAATCCGTGCGATCGACCGGCTTGCCGATCTTGTTAAGGTCGCGCGTCGATTCGAACTTTGCCGCGCGCATCGCATTCAAAACAAAAGGCCCGCGATCGATGGGCAGCAGTGAGTAATCGAGCCATTTGTCGGGGTAACCGATTTTCACTTGCATGGCAGCCAGTTTCTTGAGCGCTTCGCGCTTGGTTGGCTCGTCCATCCAATCGAGCGTTTTGATGCGATCCGTGAGCGCCTCTTTCAAATTGTTGACCAACTCAAGCGCGCGTGCCTTCGCCTCGGGCGGGAAATAAAATGCCACGTACAATTTCCCGAGGGCCTCGCCAATTGCTCCATCGGTGGAAGCGATTACGCGTTTCCAGCGCGGTTTTATCTTTTCAGTCCCGTGAAGAATTCGCTGGTTAAAGTTGAAGTCTTCGTTGACGAAATCATTGGAAAGCTCTGACGCAGCGTCATCGGTGAGATGCCAGCGCAAATACGCTTTCCAATCATCCAACGACGTGTCCTTGAACACCTGGTCGGCGGTTTTGAAAAATTCGGGCTGCTGCACGTTCACACCGGCGGGCTCGAGGACATCGACGTCCTTGAAATAACTGCTCCAATTCCAATCGGGCGTCAGTTGCTGAAGCTGGCGCACCGGCATCTTGTTGTAGTTCTTCTGCGGATCGCGCAGCTGCACGCGTGTGCGCGAGGCTTGGGCAAGCTTCGTCTCGAGCGCTAGAATTTTCCTGGCATGATCGGCAGCCGATTGCTGCTGTTCGCCGGTGAGGGTCAGCATTTTGGTGACGTGCTCGACGTATTGGTCGCGCAACTTTTTCGAAGCGTCATCGGTCTTCGTGTAATAGTCGCGATCCGGCAGACCCAGCCCGCCCTGAGCCGCCTGGGCGATATCGTGCGTGCTGTCCTTCGCGTCCTGGCCGGACCCAAACTCGAAGAGGGCGCCTACGCCGATGCTGTGAAGATGTGCGATCTCTTTGAGCACGTCGTTACGATCTTTGATTGAATCGATTTTTTTGAATTCCTCATCCAGGGGGTGGAGTCGCGCCGACTCGATCGTCTTCTCGTCCATGCCGCTGGCGTAGTAATCGCCCACCTTCTGCGTTTCCGGGGCCAGTCGTGGATCGATCTGCGTGTTCTCGGCTTTCTCGGCAATGTCATGCAGCGCGTCGTTATTGTTTTCGATCAGTTCGTTAAAGCTGCCCCAGCGCGAATATTCCGGTGGCATCTGCGTCCGTTTGATCCAACCGCCGTTGGCGAACATGAAGAAATCGTCCTGTGGTTTTACGGACAGGTCCCTGTTGCTCGGATCCAGTGGCGGCGGATTTTTTTCGACCGGCGGTTGCAGCTCAGCGCGCAAACCGGCGGCACACAGAAGCGAAATGATGATTGCGACAAATGACTTCATGGGTTTGGAAGATAAACGAAATGTTCCGGATTGTTTAATCCGGATTAGACCGCGCAAAGACAGTTCCGTTGAAGTGCATGCTCGTCGCTAGCGTTGGCATCTGCTGTAGCGGCGCTCTGTGAGCGCCGTCGCCAGAGGCAGTTCGTTCTATCGGCGGTCGCAGACCGCCGCTACAGGCTACAACTGCTCGATTTGGTATCCGCGTTTTTGCAACAACGCAATGACACTGCGCGGCCCGGAGAAATGAAGCGCGCCTGCGACAATCGCAGTCGGTTTGCCGCTTTTCAGTTCGGTCTCGATTCGCGAAACCCATTTCACATTTCGATTATCGACAAAACGAGCCGCAATGCTGGGGGCTTGCGTGCGCAGCCGCGCGTCACCCGCCCAAAGCGCATCCGTATCGCCCCTGCGCCATGCCTTGTGCATCCTGTCGAATTCCTTTTCACCGTCCTTCGGCTGAGTGAGGGCATCCCGCAGCATGAATTCGCCGTCGCGATCTGACAAACCACCCATGACTGCGACATGCTCATCAACGGACTCGAGACCGCCGATCTCTTTTCCCGTCATTCTGGCGCGATCCACGAAATAATTGTCCAAGCCATGCGAAGCGGAACTCTTGCTGTAGCTGGCCGGCGCGGCCAGGTGCTGTGCGATCCACCACGGTTTATAACGAAGCTCGTTGTCGAACCCTGCAACTCGTGCGCGCTTTCCGTGCCGCGAGTCTGCTTTGACAGTCAAAATATTTTGACGCAGCCAGGCGAAGAGCGCCGGGTCAATCTTCGAACGGATCTCCTGTCCCGGCGGATATTTGGCGGCTGCCTCAAATTTTTTTTCAAATTCGGCGTGCCGGCTCGGATCGAATTCCAAGACGATGCGTTTGCTGTCTCGCAACGCAATTTCGTATGCCGCGGGAAGGGGATAATCATTTTTGCTGAGCGCATGAATTGAGCCCACCAGATAAAATGGCGCTTTAGCATTGGTCACGCGCCACACACAGCTTTTTGGGAGCTTTTGAGCATGGGGAACTGCGATTGCAGATAAGGGTGTCAAACCCAGGATGAGTAACGCGAGCCAGGCGAGGTTAGTTCTTCGAAGGGGCAAAAACATTTCCGGTCTTTAGCAAAAAAAAACTGCAAGTCAAATTGCGAGTTTCATGAACAGGGAACGACGGCTTGGGCAGCCGTCGAAAATTGAACATGACGGCTGGGAAGCCGTCACTCCTTGAGACGAACGCGATTTTCGATACTATTGCGCAAGCATGCTCCTCCTGGTGAAGCGTTGGTTACCTTTCGTGTTTGTCTGCGCTTCTTTCACTCTTGCACCAATATTGGCCTTGGCTGCCAGCGACTGGGAAATAATCAAGGTAAGCGGGCACGATTACTTGAGCGTCGATAATATTTCTCGATTTTACGGTTTGCCTGCAGGCATCGTTGCTGCCGGTGACAAAGCGCAGTTCGAGACGGTGAAGAATCCGCTGGAATTTGTCGGCGGCAGTCGCGAGGCCATGATCAACGGCGCGCGCAGTTGGTTGTGTTTTCCCGTCATCGAACAGGACGGAAGATTTCTGGTCTCGCGCACGGACGTGGCCAAAACTATCGAGCCGCTGGTGCGGCCACACCGCGTTCCAAACATCGGCAAGGTGCAGACGGTCGTCCTGGACCCGGGACATGGCGGCTACGATAAAGGCCAGGTAAGCCGTTACGGATGCGAAAAAGATTTCGCGCTCGACGTGGCGCGCAAGGTGCGCCCGCTTTTACAAGCAAAAGGAGTGCGCGTGATCATGACTCGCGAGGGCGATTATTTTGTTCCGTTGGAAGTGCGCGCAAAGATCGCCAACGCCGCGCGCAACGCCATTTTTGTCAGCATCCATTTTAATGCGAGCAATGATGATCCGAATGCCACGGGGTTCGAAATTTTTTCGTTTACCCCGCGCGGCGCGCCGTCCACGTCTGACAGTGCCGTGGCTGTGAGTTCCCTCAATATGCAACCCGGCAGCGAAGTGGATTCACAGAGTCTGGCGCTCTCGGCCTGTATCTACCATTCGCTGCTCGGTCACATTGCTGATTACGACCGGGGCATCAAGCGCGCGCGGTTTGCTGTCCTGCGTCTGACGAAAGTGCCCGCGGTGCTAATCGAAGGCGGTTTCTTGACCGAGCGGGGCGAAAGCAAATTGATCGCGAACAAGGATTGGCGCGCAAAGCTGGCCGGCGCGATCAGTGTCGGAATTGAAAATTACCGGGCGCTGTCCATCAACAAGCAGCCGCCAATGTTAGTCGCCGATTATCGGCGGCAAACCAAGTTGGCGCCGATCGAACCCGTTAGCCAGGAAGGAAGTTTAAAGGAAGCCGATTCAAGTCTCATGAGCCTGGTTGGCGAGTCGGCATTTCTTTTGCCGCAGCAGACGTCACCGCCTAAACAAAAATCGTCCCTGGAATCCGCGCCCATTGTTCCGTGAGGTTCCTGTAGCAGCAGGCGGGTCGCGTGCAATCCTCCGCGCAGGCCAATAGCCTCAATTAGTCTCAGGTATACGACGGCGAATGTTGTTTTTATGCATTGACCATTCGGGAAGTCCCCCTAGTCTCAAGCCGAAAAACAACCGAAAGGAACCTATGAAAAAATATGTCACATGGGTAATGGCTGCTTTTTTCGCGGCGGCGGCCATTTCGAGTGCCACGACAAATGAAGACGCGATAATGGAAAAAGAGAAAGCGGCCTGGCAGTCGTTTAAGGACAAGAAGCCGGACGACTTCAAGAAGGTCGTTTCCGCAAACTTGGTGGCTGTTTACGTCGAAGGCATGTCCGATATGCAAAAGGAGTTGGCGGACATGCAAAAGTGGGACATGAAATCGTTCGCGATCAGCGACTACAAAGTCACCTCTGATGGACCGAACCTGGTTGTCACGACCTACAAGGTGGCCGTCCAAGGCACATACGACGGGAAAGACCAATCCGGCACTTACAACGCTGCCTCCGTCTGGAAGAAGCAGAACGGACAATGGCAGGCGATCTTTCACACAAACGTCAAAGAAGAGAAGCCGTCGGCCGGTCAATGATCGAGCCTGTCGTTTGATCGACATCTTCTGGTAGGGACGCCGCGCCGCGGCGTCCGGACATCGCAGCGCGATGTCGCTACCATTGACTTCGTTCGCCGGGGTCTTATTCTGAAATCAAAGAAAGTGCGGGGGAGCCGCGATGGCTGAGAGTCTGGCGAAAGGCTGGAGACCCCTTGAACCTGATGCGGGTAATGCCGCCGAAGGGAGCGAGGGTCCGATGCCGGACTGGCGATGTCAGCCATGCGATTTCCCGCGCATGGCTTTTTTGTTTGTTAACCACGAATGCACACGAATCGACACGAATGATGCCTTGGCTGTCATCCCGAGCGCAGTCGGGGGATCTCTTGATGTCTCTGTGAACATATGAAGACACCCAACGGTTCAGAAGCGACCAAGACAACGCACAAGCCTCTCCCTAATTCGCGCAAGGTTTATATCTCCGGCAAAATTCATCCCGACATTCGCGTGCCGTTCCGCGAGATCACGCTTGCGCCGACGAAATCACTGAACGGCGAAATCGAAGTGAATGAGCCAGTGCGTGTTTATGACACGAGCGGCCCCTGGGGCGATCCGGATTTCCACGGCGACGTTTCACAAGGACTTCCGCCTTTGCGCGTGAAATGGATCCGCGATCGTGGCGACGTGGAAGATTACGACGGGCGAGTCGTTAGGCCCATTGATGATGGCTGGCTTTCTGAAGCGCATGCTGCGCATGCGAACAGAAAACGTCCAACGTCCAACGCCCAACGCCCAACGTTCAATGGGAGCGATGACGATTCGTTATTTGTCATTCGTGCTTCGTCATTTGCTGCGCGACGATCTTTGCGGGCGAAGCCCGGCAAAGTCGTCACGCAGCTCTGGTACGCGCGCCAGGGAATCATCACGCCGGAAATGGAATTTATCGCCATCCGAGAGAACGGGCGCACTGTAGCCGGGGGCGGTGACCCCGGCTCCTCGAACGGCTCCCGGGAATCCGGCGTCAACGCCGCCGGCTACAACCGCAATGATTTATCTTTCGCGCATCGCGGCGAACCCTTCAGCGCAAACATCCCACGCGAGATCACTCCGGAATTCGTTAGGCAAGAGGTCGCACGTGGCCGCGCCATTATCCCTGCGAACATCAATCATCCCGAATCCGAGCCGATGATCATCGGCCGCAATTTCCTGGTGAAAATCAACGCGAACATCGGCAACAGTGCCGTGGCGTCTTCGATCGAGGAAGAAGTAGAGAAAATGCGTTGGGCGACAAAGTGGGGCGCCGACACGGTGATGGATCTTTCAACCGGCAAGAACATTCACGTCACCCGCGAATGGATCATTCGCAATTCGCCTGTGCCCATCGGCACCGTGCCGATTTATCAGGCGCTCGAAAAAGTCGGCGGCCGCGCGGAGGAACTGACTTGGGAAATCTATCGCGACACGTTAGTTGAACAGGCTGAGCAAGGTGTGGATTATTTTACTGTCCACGCGGGCGTTCTTTTGCGCTATATTCCGCTAACCGCGCGCCGCGCCACCGGTATCGTCTCACGCGGCGGCTCGATCATGGCCAAGTGGTGTCTGGCGCATCATCAGGAAAGTTTTCTCTACACGCACTGGGACGACATCTGCGAGATCATGGCCGCGTACGATGTCAGCTTCTCCATCGGCGACGGTCTCCGGCCGGGATCAATTGCGGACGCGAACGATGAAGCGCAGTTTGCCGAACTTTACACGCAGGGCGAGCTGACCCGGCGCGCATGGGCACATCACGTGCAAGTGATGAACGAAGGCCCGGGCCACATCCCCATGCACATGATCAAGGAGAACATGGAGAAACAACTCGAGTGGTGCGACGAAGCGCCGTTCTACACGCTCGGGCCGCTCACCACCGACATCGCGCCCGGCTACGATCACATCACCAGCGCGATCGGCGCGGCGATGATCGGCTGGTATGGCACCGCGATGCTGTGCTACGTCACGCCGAAAGAACATCTCGGCTTGCCTAACAAGAAAGACGTCAAGGATGGCGTCATCGCTTACAAAATCGCCGCGCACGCTGCCGACCTGGCGAAAGGCCATCCCGGCGCCCAATACCGCGACAACGCAATTTCGAAGGCAAGGTTTGAGTTCAGGTGGGAAGACCAATTCAATCTCTCGCTCGACCCAGAAACCGCGCGTGAATTCCACGATGAAACCCTTCCCGCCGAAGGCGCGAAGACCGCCCATTTCTGTTCCATGTGCGGGCCTCATTTTTGTTCCATGCGAATCACTGAGGATGTACGCAAGTACGCAGCGGAACATCAGCTCTCGGAGGATGAAGCGTTACGCGCAGGAATGGAACAAAAGGCCCGCGAATTTACTGAAGCCGGTTCGGAAATTTACGCAAACCTGTAGCTGCCCCCTCTGCCAGTCCGGCTCGGCCCCAATGGGTGGCCTCGTCATCGCTCGGCGCTTGACAGCAGGCGCTCGCATTGCCCAATCTGGTCCGCATGAAAAATCTCTCCCGATGGAGAGTGAGAGTGCTCGGATTTGCCGCATCGATTGTCTTAGTCGTCAGCCTAACCTTCAGCCCAACGGCACAAGGGGAAGAGCCCGCTGGCGCCAGCTCGCCGGTCGAAAAGCAAAGCCCGCACCTGCTGCTCGCAAACGTTTGGAACCCGTCCATTGATCCAACCGGCTGGTGGATGAGTGAGAAATACGATGGCCTGCGAGGCTACTGGGATGGCCGCGAGTTATGGACGCGACAGGGCAACCTTATCCATGCGCCAGATTATTTTCTTGCGGAGTTGCCCCGCGACATTGCTTTGGATGGAGAATTATGGATTGGCCACGGAAAGTTTGAAGAAACCGTCAGCAGTGTGCGTGCCGAGACGCCTGATGATCGCTGGAAAAATATTCGCTTTATGGTGTTCGATGCCCCACAGGCTAAAGGCACCTTTGAACAGCGGATGGCATTTTTGCACGCCACCTTGCCCGAAGGAAACCGCTTTGTCAGAGCCGTGGCGCAGGAGCGCTGCCAGGGAGTAGCACAACTCCTGGCCGAGCGTGATCGCGTCGTGCGACTTGGTGGCGAAGGATTGATGCTGCGCCAGCCGGAGTCGCAATACGAAGCGGGGCGGTCGCCTACGCTACTCAAGGTCAAGCCTCACGATGATGCGGAAGCAACCGTCATCGCACACGAACCGGGAAAGGGGAAGTTCGCGGGCAAACTCGGTGCGCTCCGCGTGCGGACGGATGATGGCCGGGAATTCTCCATTGGCAGCGGTTTCACCGACGCGGAGCGGGAATCGCCGCCGCCTGTTGGAACGATCATCACGTATCAGTTCCGCGGACTAACTGCGAAGGGCCTGCCTCGGTTTCCTTCGTATCTGCGTGTCCGCCGGGATTGACTGGAGAGGGACATCCATCTCCTCGTCTTTCGATTCGTGCCCATAATCATCAGGGCCGCGACACTCTCGCCTGATGTTTCGGTGAGCCAAGCGAGTTGCTCTCAGAGGAAGGACCCGGGCGCACGGTCTTCGCCGACGAGCCGTCGCCGTGGCTGAACGGAAGACGTCAGAAAATATGCAGCCGGGCGCGGCCTAACGGATGCAGAAGCAATCGAACCAGGAATGCATGAAAAAAGGAAAGAATTTCTAGAGAAGGGTGCAGAAATCTACGCCAAGATGTAATGTCTGCGTAGCGCGCCCGTGTCCGGTGTGGGTTTCGGGCGTCTCGCCTAAACAAATCAGGCAAGCGGAGATCAACAAGGCAGTCGCATGAGCGCGAAAAAGGGCGTGATCGGTATTCTTACTGGTGGCGGGGACGTGCCTGGGCTGAATCCCGCAATCCGCGCGGTCACTATTCGCGCCCTACGCGAGGGGTACCAGGTTATCGGAATCCGCCGTGGCTGGCTCGGCACGATCAGTAT
>QHQA01000126.1 GCA_003219695.1 Verrucomicrobiota bacterium | reverse complement strand
GGCATTGGCCTGTGTTTTGCCGTCTTTCTCATCATCACGGCGGTAGTTTGCGCGTTTCACCGGAAGTCGAACGGTCTGGTGAAATGTGCCGGCTTTCTTGCGCTCGGGGCAATCGTCGCGATGACAGTTGCACTGTTCTTCATTCGCCCGGGGAACTTGTGGCCGATTGTCATCGCCTTTGACGGGGCAATTATCGTAGCGGCGGTTGTTGTTGGCACAGCGATTGGGGCGCTGTTTCGCGGATGAGGACTGCACGGCGCATACCGAGGGTTTCATCGGAACACGCCGGGCGCAATCTCAGTTTGCGCGTACGGCGTAAAGAAAACGGGCGTAACCGATCTCGGCGGCGTTCTTGGCGAGTTCTGAAATAGCCACGCGCTTGGTCGGCCATCGGCAGAATCTTGCCCTGGGTTCAGAGAGGCAGATAAGATTATCTGCCCGATTGGTCGATCCTCGCAGGCAGGATTGCCTGCGTCACTATTTCGGCGAACGGGTGTTCGCGTGCGTTTTTACGTCGCGCCGTTGCTTGTCCACGACGCGGCGCAACTCGCGCTCCATGGTTTTGAACGCGTCGTGAATCACCTTGTGGAGCGGCTGATGCGTGCCGTTGTCCATCTGCCTTTCGTCGGCGACCAGCTCGTGGCCCCGCGCCACCGTCACATCGATGCGGCATCGGTAGGGGTTTCCTTTGTGATGGGTGTGATTGGTTTGCTCAATGGCCACGTCGCAGCGGTTGATGTGGTCGCAAAATTTTTCCAGTCGCGCCGCATATTCCGAAACGAGGGTGTCGATCTGGTCAGATTTTTCCAGACCCCGATACGAGATCTTAACAGGCAGTTGCATGATTAATTAGATACTAGTGCGCTCTCGCGTCTTGAGGGAACAAAAATAATTCTGATGCTCGATACTTGGTTTCATAGTTGCTGCAACGAGCGAAACCGCGAAATGAGTTTCGCCGGTTCTACTTTTACCAAATCCGATTTCACATGCTCGACGATCCGATCGCGCACCGCGGGCGGCAAAAGATCGACAATCGCCCCGTGAATTTCAGCCGGCGCGGCAAACGACCAGCCTTCCTTTCCGTTGCGCGAAACAATTTTTGTAATTTGATCGGCGAGCTCTTTTTGAATGCGGCGATCGGTTTCGGCCGCGAGCTGGGTCCGTTCCGCGATGGAAGCCGCGCCGTGGTGCGGCCCAGCGCCGGCGGTCACCGGAAAGCGCCCGGCCACATCGCTCAGTTTATCGACCAGTCTCCCGTGTGCGTCGGTGATGTTGAATGCCTGGACTAGTTGCAGGCTCGGTCCGCGTGTCGGTGTCTCCTTCACCCGATATGCTTTCAAACTGCCGCGATCAGTGACGATCACAAGAGAACTCGGTGTCATGGGCAAATCACTGACCAACAAAGATTGGCCGCGCATGATAAACACGCGCTTGGTATCTCTATAAACTAATTCGTTTCTCGCAACAAGATTGCGTTGATGAATTTCTATTCTGAGTGGCGCACACCTTGCCCGCCGTGTGCGGGCGTCTCGCGTGCTGGTTTCGGCGTCGCGCCGAAACAAACTTTTCCTTGGGGACTTCGTGTCCTTGCATGGCTTTCTATTCAAGCGCGCCATCAGAAAAGTCCGCGAACCCGAGACGGCTTCGCTCCCGCAAGCGCGGGACGAGACGCCCGCACACAGGCGGGCAAGCTGCGCGCTACCCTTTCCTTGCGCGTTCTTCCTCTGCACTAAGCGGCGGAAACTCGACACGCCGTTTCTTCCATGATTCCTCGCGGGCCTGGTCTTGCGCACCGGTGATCAGTTGCAGCAAACAGCAAGCGCGCCCGACAAGATCGACATCGTCGCCCGACGCGAATTTTTTCGGCTCAGCCAGGAAACCGTTCGGATCCATGGTGTCGAGAATCAGTTGCCACTCGATGTGTTCCTGGCCCGGCAGGACGAACGGGATCGGTTCGTAGTGCGCGTTAATCAGCAGCAGAAATGTGTCGTCGCGGATGGGTTCGCCTTCAAAACTAACGACATCGCTGGCATCGCCGCTCAACAGCATCCCAATACAGCGAACAAACGGCGACGCCCATTCTTCCTCGCTCATCTCAGAGCCGCCGGGATTGAACCACATCGCATCCCGAATCTCGGAGCCGGCGATGCGGCGGCCCTTTAAAAATTTCGGACGGCGAAATACCGGATGCGCCTTGCGAAACCAAATCAACTTTCGCGTGAACTCCAGAAACTGATTCTGCTTTTCGTCGCGCGCCCAATCGAACCAATTGATCTCGTTATCCTGGCAGTAAGGGTTGTTATTGCCCTTTTGCGTCCGGCCCCACTCGTCGCCGCCAGCGAGCATCGGCACACCCTGGGAAAGGAAAAGCGTGGTCAGGAAATTCCGCCGCTGCCGTTTGCGCAGGGCGTTGATTTGCGGGTCGTCGGTTGGACCTTCGACGCCACAACTCCACGAGAGATTGTTATTGTCGCCGTCGTGGTTTGCGTCGCCGTTTAGCTCGTTGTGCTTTTCATTGTAGCTGACCAGATCGTTCAGCGTGAAACCATCGTGCGCGGTGACAAAATTAATGCTTGCGTAGGGGCGTCGCCCATTGTGCTCATACAGATCGGGGCTGCCCGTAAGCCGGTAGCCCATCTCGCCAATGCAGCCCTCGTCGCCCTTCCAAAAACTGCGGACGGCGTCGCGATATTTGCCATTCCATTCCGCCCACGGCGGCGGGAAATTGCCAACCTGATAGCCGCCTTCGCCCACATCCCACGGTTCGGCGATTAGTTTTACCTGCGAAAGAACCGGATCCTGCTGGATGGCTTGGAAGAACGAATGCTGTCTGTTCACACCTTCGTGATTGCGCGCGAGCGCCGGCGCGAGATCGAAACGAAATCCGTCCACATGCATTTCGGCGACCCAATAACGCAAGCTGTCCATTACCAGTTGCAGCGTGCGCGGATGCAGCAGGTTAAACGTGTTGCCGGTGCCGGTGAAATCCAGATAGGACCGTGGCTTGTCCGGCTGCACCCGGTAATAAGAGAGATTATCGATCCCGCGGAAGCAAAGCGTGGGGCCGAGACCGTTTCCCTCGGCAGTATGATTGTAAACGACGTCGAGAATTACCTCGATCCCGGCAGCGTGAAGGCTGCGCACCATCGATTTGAACTCGGCGACTTGTTCGCCCATTTGCCCACTGCTGGAGTACGGCGCGTGTGGCGCGAAAAAGCCGATGGTATTGTAACCCCAGTAATTCGTCAGACCGCGATCGATTAAACCTTTATCGTCAATGTGCGCGTGCACTGGCAGCAACTCGACCGCAGTCACGCCGAGTTTTTTGAAATAATCGATGGCCGCCGCGCTGCCGAGTCCCGCGTAAGTGCCGCGCAATTCCTCGGGCAATTCGCGCCAAAGTTCGCTGAATCCTTTCACGTGCACCTCGTAGATCACCGACTCGTGCAGCGGAATTGCCGGTTTTGTGTTGCCCTGCCAGTCGAACCCAGTATCGATCACTACCGACTTCGGTACGCCCCACGCATCATCACGAAAATCCTGCGTCAAATCTTCCTTCTTGTCTCCAATGACATAACCGAACATTTCGTCAGCCCAGCTCACTTCTCCGGCGATCGCTTTCGCGTAGGGGTCGAGCAGAAGTTTGGAACTATTAAAACGCAAGCCGCGCTCCGGATCGTACGGGCCGGATACGCGGAAGCCGTACAATTGCCCCGGCTGCACATCGGGCAAAAACACGTGCCAGACCTGATCGGTCTGTTCAGTCACCGGGATGCGAATGTTTTCTTCCGCGGCCTCGATATTGTCGAACAGACAAAGCTCCACGCCGGTGGCGTGCTCGGAAAAAATGGCGAAGTTGACGCCGTTGCCCATCCACGTCGCGCCCAGCGGATATGGATAACCGAGGAAAGTCCTTACCGAAGTCATAAACGCGCCGCGCATTTATGCGGTATCGCGTCCGCATTGGCAATCACGAACGATTGAGAGTTGTAGCCGAGGGTCGGCGACCCTGGCCACTCCGCGCGCAAGCCAGCATCACCGATAACCGGCTACAACAAAAGTGACCCGGCTATTAGCGAACTGGAGCCAGGGAGATCATACGGCGCTCGAGAAGCTGATTCCGCTCGTCTATGAACAACTTCGAGCTCTTGCTCATCATTACATGGAGGGACAGCGTCCCGATCACACGCTGCAAACGACGGCGGTGGCGGCCAAAGCGATGCGCCAGGTCCTGGTCGATCACGCAAGAGCGCAGCAGCGGCAAAAGCGCGGCGCGGGTCTGCCGCTAGTTTACGCGTGGACCGGCGAGCGCGGCCGCGCGCTCGAGCAACTCGAAAAAGTTGCGACGCTTCCCGGAGAAGGAGCGCCGACGACGCATGGCGATCTCCGCTTCAATCCATGCTGTGATGATCTGCGCGGTGACAAGCGCTTCGACAAAATCGTTGCCGCAGCCAAGGCTGCCAGCAGATCGTTCGTCACGTGTGCCAGAAAGTGAAACTCGGTTCGGCAGCGAGTTACTTCGCCAGTAGTTGCCGAAGCACGAATGGCAAGATCCCGCCGTGTCGGTAGTAATCGATTTCGATCGGCGTATCGATGCGCAACTTCACCGGAACCAAACGCTTTGGTCGGCCTTCGCTTTCGATTTCGAGCGTCACGTTTTGCCCGGGCTTGATTGCATCTGACAATCCGATGATCGAAAAGATTTCCGAGCCGTCGAGCCCGAGGGATTGCGCCGTTGTTCCTTCTGGAAATTGCAACGGCAACACGCCCATGCCCACGAGATTTGAGCGATGAATTCGTTCGAAACTCGCCGCGACCACTGCTTTCACGCCAAGCAGCCGAGTCCCTTTGGCCGCCCAGTCGCGTGATGAGCCGGTGCCGTATTCGTGGCCAGCGAGAATAACCAGCGGCGTCTTCTTTTCCGCATATTTCATCGCCGCATCGAAGATCGACATCTGCTCGCCCTCCAGAGTGGCGCGAGCCTCCGGTTCGCCGCGGGACGAATCCGCCGTGGTGGACTTGCGCACTTTCGCAACCGGGGCGGTCGCGCTACCATAAAGCTTCGTCACGCCGCCTTCGGTTCCGGGCACCATCAAATTTTTGATCCGCACATTCGCGAATGTCCCGCGCGTCATTACCAGATCGTTGCCGCGTCGCGAACCGTAACTGTTGAAATCGTGCGGCTGCACTCCGCGCGAAATTAAATACTGCCCAGCCGGCGATGTCGCCTTGATCGCGCCCGCCGGCGAAATGTGATCGGTCGTGACCGTATCGCCGAAAATTCCCAGAGAGAGCGCGCCGCGAATTTCCTCGATGTGGCCGGGCTCCATCGAGAAATCTTCGAAGAACGGCGGCTCATGAATGTAATCGCTCTTTTCGTCCCAGTGATAAATGTCGCCTGTGCTCGATGGAATCTCGTTCCACTTTGGGTTTTGCCCGGCAAAATCGCGATAAAATTTACGAAACGTTTCGGGCGCGAGCGCGGATTGCATGACTTCCCGAATCTCGCGGAGCGTTGGCCAGAGATCGCGCAAATAGGTTTCTTTGCCGTCTTTGTCTTTCCCGATCGGTTCGTGCGCGAGATCGACATGCACTCGACCAGCCAGCGCGAAAGCAACAACGAGCGGCGGCGACATCAGAAAATTCGCCTTGATATGCTGGTGCACGCGCGCTTCAAAATTGCGATTGCCAGAGAGGACAGATGCGGCAACCAGATCGTGCTCGTGAATCGCTTTCTCGATGTTCGGATGCAACGGCCCGGAGTTGCCAATGCAGGTCGTGCAACCGTACCCAACAAGATTGAACCCGAGTTGATCCAGATATTTTTGCAGTCCGGTTTTCTCCAGGTAATCAGAAACAACGCGCGACCCCGGCGCGAGCGACGTTTTCACCGCGGGATCCACGCGCAGACCGCGCTCGACCGCTTTTTTCGCGAGCAAACCGGCGGCGATCATCACGCTGGGGTTGCTCGTGTTTGTGCAGCTCGTGATCGCCGCGATGAGCACGCTCCCGTCGCCGATGTGAGTTCGCCCGTGAGTAAACACATCTCGCGATTCGGCTTCAATCTCCTTCGCGGGATCGGGCGTCGGCCGGTTTGCAATCATCTCGACTTTGTTGCGTTCGTCGCCCGGGCTGATTCCCTGATCTTCCTTTTTATCAGTCGAAAACATCTCGGCGTTTCGCGGCGCACTGCCGTTCAATTCCACCAGATGTTTTTCGCGAAGATCGACATGTTTCTTTCCGTAGCCGCCTTCGTGCACCGGTTTCTCGAGCAATTCGCGAAATGTTTTCCCAAGGTCGGGCAAATTGATCCGGTCCTGTGGCCGTTTCGGTCCGGCCACGCTCGGTTGCACGTCCGCCAGATCTAAATCGGTATCGACGCTGTAATCGATTTCGCCTTTGCGCGGCATGCCGAACATTTTTTGCGCGCGAAAATAATTTTCGAACGCAAGGCATTGCTCCTCGCTGCGTCCGGTGGCGCGCAGGTAATCGACTGACTCCTGGTCAACCGGGAAATAGCCCATCGTTGCGCCGTATTCGGGCGACATGTTTCCAATCGTCGCCCGATCCGGAACCGGCAACGACGCGGCGCCTTCGCCGTAAAACTCGACAAATTTTCCGACCACTTTGTGCGCGCGCAACAACTGCGTGATATGGAGCACGAGATCAGTTGCGGTGACGCCTTCGCGCAACTTACCGCGCATATGCACGCCCACCACTTCTGGCGTCAAAAAATAAACCGGCTGGCCGAGCATCCCCGCTTCCGCCTCGATTCCACCCACGCCCCAGCCAACCACACCGAGACCGTTGATCATCGTCGTGTGCGAATCAGTGCCTACCAGAGTGTCTGGGAAGTAAATCTCCGACGTCTGACCGCTGATCTCTGACTTCTGGCTCAACACTCCTTTCGCGAGATACTCGAGATTCACCTGGTGTACGATGCCGATCCCCGGTGGAATAAGCTGGAAAGTTTTGAAGGCTTGCTGGCCCCACTTGAGAAATTGGTAACGTTCGCGGTTGCGCTTAAACTCCATTTCCAGGTTTAATTCGAGCGCGCGCTGCGAACCAAAGAAATCCACCTGCACCGAGTGATCCACTACCAGATCGACCGGCACCAGCGGCTCAATGATTTTCGGGTCGCGCCCGAGTCGTTTCACCGCGCTGCGCATGGCAGCGAGATCGACCACCAGCGGCACGCCGGTGAAATCCTGTAAAACGATGCGTGCGACAATGAATGGAATCTCGGCGTTCGCCGGCGACTTCGCACTCCACTTCCCCAGCGTCTCGACATCCTTGCGCTGAACTTTTTTGCCGTCGCAATTGCGCAGCATCGATTCCAATACGATCCGAACGCTCACCGGCAGTCGGGAAATTTTTCCGATCCCTTGTTCTTCCAGTGCCGGCAGCGAATAAAACCAGCCTTCGCGCCCCTTGCCGGCGTCGAATTTTTTCAGTGTTCTAAAGTCGTCGTGCATCTTTGTTGTCATTCCGAGCGGAGCCCATTCGACTCCCTTCGGTCGCTCAGGATAAACTCCGCGAAGTTGAGGAATCCCGCGATGTTAGCTTTGAGGTCCGGCGACGGG
>QHQA01000003.1 GCA_003219695.1 Verrucomicrobiota bacterium | reverse complement strand
AGTTGTCGGGAATCCACCGGGATTGCGAGTATCTGTCCAACCCGTTACCAGAGTGTTGCCGCTATTATCAACAACGACACCGAAGGCAGCATCATAGAGGGCACCGCCTAAGTAAGTGGAATAGAGAAGCGTCGTGCCGGTCGAATTTAAACGCGCGGCGAAAGCGTCGGCATCCCCGTTGCCGCCTGGTGTTGTTTGAAAGGCCCCGGCTGTAACTGGGAAATTTGTCGAATATGTTTCTCCGGCTACGCATGCATTTCCGCTCCCATCAATAGCGATGCTGTGTCCCTGATCATTACCGGTTCCTCCCAAATATGTGGAATAGTCTAGCGAAGTGGCGACAGCATTGAGTTTACTCATAAAGACATCATAGTTGCCGCCCCCAAACGTCGTCTGATATGCTCCTAGCGTAGTAGGAAAATCTGTCGAGCCGGTTAGCCCAGTGACGTACGCATTTCCGGCTGCGTCCACTGCAATGGCGCGTCCGTCATCGTAACCAGTTCCTCCAATATAGGTGGAATAAACGAGATTCGTCCCTGTAGGATCGAGCTTACTGACGAACACGTTATTGCCACTGTTCGCTGCGGTCTGGAAAGCGCCGGGTGTGGTTGGAAAGTCGGTTGAGAAGCTGTATCCGACAACATAAGCGTCGCCGGCGACGTCGACAGCGATGCCCTTAGCCTCGTCAAAGTCGCTGCCTCCGAGATAAGTGGAATACACAAGGTTTGAGCCATTCGGATCCAGTTTCGTAACAAAACCGTCAAAAAAACCTCCGCTGAAGGTAGTCTGAAAAGCTCCGGCCGTGGTCGGGAAATTAGCAGAGTAGGTTGTCCCCGCGACATAAGCGTTGCCAGTACTATCCAGGGCGATACCTGTCCCAACTTCGTCGCTACTTCCCCCCATGTAGGTCGAGTAAAGAAGCGTCGTACCAGCCGCGTCGAGCTTGATCACAAAGATATCCGAGCGACCGGCGAAGGAAGTCTGATATGCCCCTGTCGTGATTGGAAAATTTGTTGAGGATGTTTGCCCAGTCACATACACATTCCCTGCTGCATCAACCGCGATACCATAGGCCGCATCGTCGCCGCTGCCGCCGACATAGGTTGAATAAACGAGCGTCGGGTCAATGACGAGCGGCTTGCTCGTGTCGTAAGCCGCAACACGAAATCCAATTTTCTGACCTCGTAAAACATATCTACCATTTACAGCATGCCATTCGGCACCGACTCCTTGATAGATAACCGGCTTGTTCCATCGCAGTTCGCCGGCCTTGGTTTGGACGATTAGCTGGCCATCATCGTCTACAAGAATGTTTTGTGCGCCCGCAATTCGCATCCTGATGGCGCTTGGATCCGCTCCCGGCGCAACGACAAAATCGTATTCCAAACGCCGCTGGTGGCCGTAGTAGGTGAGGTCGATCCCCGGATAAACGTCCTTGAAATCCACCTTGGCATATGTAGGCACATTCGTGCGCCATTTCGTCGGGTCGTTGCCTATGAAGTAATTGACATTGCCGGGCAACTCATCCCGTCCTGCGACGCTCGTCCTCGGATTTGCACCAACAAGCTTCATCCGCACGACAGCCGACTGCGTGTTCGGCTTTGGTGAACTAGCGGCGTTCTTCGCAGCAAGCGCCGTAGACTTACTGTTCTTCGTCAGCGTCAACACTGCTTCAGAGTCCGTCAAGAAGAGGCTGTAACCGCTGCCACGAGAGAGAAATTTGACCTTTGCATCCGTCTGACCTGCGTTGGCTTCGAAGCTGAGCGGAAGTTTGCCGTAAGTTTCACTCACCTGCATACCCGTTGCTTCACCCGGTTTGCTCGGCTCAGGTGTGGCTCCTCGCACTGTCGGCGAAAGTGCGAAGCAGGCGAGGGTGAACACCGTCAACAGCGGGCAAATAGACCTAGTTATTGTTTTCATTTGTTTTCTCCTTTCACGATTCTTGTTTTGGTTTCTGCCCTCGGTGATGTTTGTGCTCCGCTATTCAATCCCGGAAATCTGATGTGAAGTTCCCGAAAATTTCTAAATCGACTGAATTTTTTCAGACACGAATCAGACGAATGACACGAATCGCGTGGCTTGGGGATGCCACTGTTCATTACAGATCAGATAGGTTCTTGGGACCTTTGTGCTCCAGTCTCCGTAGAAGTTCTTAGGTGCTTGGTTCGCGTCAATTTGTGCGGATTCGTGAAATTCGTGTCGTGTCTCTCAACAAATCTGATTTTTGAGGAAAAAGCTTGCTAATGGAATTCGTGAAATAGTAGGATAGAGGGCAGTGAACACCGAGGTGGCAGAAACGGCCGACCATAGTCCGGGGCGGTTCAGTACGACGCGCTGGAGCGTGGTGCTTTCGTGCGCCGATTCAGGAATAGAAAGCGTCGCGGCGCGCGATGCCTTGAGCGAGTTATGCAAGACGTATTGGCGGCCGATCTTCGCCTATCTCTGTCGCCGCGGTTACTCGACCCAGGATGCAGAGGATCTCACACAAGATTTTTTCTCAAGCCTGCTCCAGGGCCCTCTGTTAAAGCGCGCCGACCCGGAGCGCGGTCGTTTTCGTTCGCTGCTGCTAAAGGCCCTGCAAGATTTGCTTGCGCACGCCGCCGAAAAACTGGAGGCGCGCAAACGTGGCGGCGGAGTGAAATTTGTTTCTTGGGACGATTGGATGGCTAAAGCGCCGTCGCAATTGTCGATCTCGGCGCACGCGCTCAATTCCTGGTCGCCGGAGCAACTGTTCGATCTGCGCTGGGCTGCAACAGTAGTCGAACAAGCGCTTCGGCGTCTGCATGACGAATGCGCAAGCAGAAGACGGCTCAGATTGTTTGAGACGTTGAGTCTTTATCTGACCACGGAGCGCGCAGATGTTTCGTATCACAATCTGGCTACGACGCTCGGGATAACAGAGTCCGCGGTGAAAAAACAGCTTCACAATTTGCGACGCCGTTATCGCTGGCTGATCTACGAGGAAGTTGCGCAGACCGTCGAAGACCCCAGGGAGGTGGAAGGTGAGATTCGGTATCTCTGCGCGACACTGGCTGCCGGCAGTGAGGCAGCAGCGTGAAGGGTTAAACCGTTGAAGCGTTAAAGCGTTGAAGCGTTAAAGCGTTGAACGGTTGAAGCGTTAAAGCGTATGAAGACAGAGAGTAAACCAAAGTATGGTCAAGCTACAGCGATGGCTGAAAAGCCATATCTGGAGCAGATCAAGTTCTGCCTTAATGCGCGCGGTTCGTTGGAAGAACTCGTCGACGATCTGAACATTTGCGCAGATGAATCGTATCTGTCGGCGTCTGAGATCAGCTTGCTGAAGGAGCGTGGCTGGCGCGTTCATCGCGTGCTCAACGGCTACATGCGCTGGCTGCGGGGGCGAAAACAAGGCGCGGCACTGACATTGCACGAAGATTCTCCAGCATATGGCTGGAGCGACAATGATTTGGATGAACTTCTCGACGGGGCGATCGAGTCGCCCGCTTCAACGCTTTAACGCTTCAACGCTTTAACGATAATGAACCTGCACGGCCTAACTGATTCTATCGCGGGCGTGAGTGAAACCCCGGCCAAGTGCCGGCAGTGCGGCGCGACTACGCGATTGGGCAATGGGCTCTGCCTGGCCTGCACGTTGAGGGAGGGACTGAATGGCGATCGCGAGGCATCTCGCGAAGCATTCGAGGCGATTCTGGCTGAAGATAAAGTCCACGACACGCACTGGCGGGTCGGCAATTACGAGATTCTGGAGGAAATCGGACGTGGTGGAATGGGCGTGATTTATCGGGCGCGTCAGCGGCATTCGCGTCGGATCGTGGCGCTTAAGCGAATGGTCTCGTATCACGCCGACTCGTGCGAGACACGGGAGCGTTTTCGCCGTGAAGCTGAAGCGGCAGCCAGTCTCGATCATCCGAATATTCTGCCGATCTATGAGGTCGGCCACGGCGAAGACGGGCTGCCGTTTTTTAGCATGAAATACGCGGCTGGCGGCAGCTTGCAGGAGGTCGGGCCGACTCTGCGCACGCAGACGCGCGAATGCGTCCGGCTCATGGCCAAAGTGGCGAGTGCTGTCCAATACGCGCATGAGCACGGGGTTTTGCATCGCGATCTCAAGCCGGGAAACATCCTGCTCGACGGCCATGGTGAACCATTCGTGACGGACTTCGGATTAGCCAAGTGGCTTGACACCAACACCGATCTCACGCGCACGCTGACAATCTTTGGCACACCTGGCTACATCGCGCCGGAGCAAGCCAGAGGCTCACGCGCGCAACTCACGCCTGCGGCCGATGTTTACAGCCTCGGCGCGATCCTGTTCGATCTTTTCACCGGCCGGCCGCCATTCCTGGGCGAACACGCACTGGCAGTGATCCAGCAAGCCTCGGAAAAACCAGCGCCGAAACTGCGTTCGATTGCGCCCGCGCTCGATCGCGATCTGGAAACAATCTGCGCAAAATGCCTCGAGCGCGAACCGCAGATGAGATACCAATCTGCCGGGGCTCTGGCCGACGACCTGGAACGCTGGCTGGAAGGCCGGCCAATCAACGCACGTCGAGTTCAATCACCCGTTCGAATCTGGCGTTGGTCGAAACGCAACCCGATTGTAGCCACTGCGAGCGCTAGCGCCGTGATCTTCGCACTTATGGCTGGATTCCTCTTTTTCTCTCGCCATCCGGCACTGGCGGTTACTCAATCCCACAAAAGCATCGCAGTGCTTCCTTTTGAAAACCTCAGCCAGGAAAAAACTAACACTTACATCGCGGAGGGGATTCAGGGTGAGATTTTGACGAAGTTAGCGGCCATGCGCGAGCTCAAGGTCATTTCGCGCAGCTCGAGCGCGAAGTACCAGAGCAGGCCGCACAATTTAGCAGCGGTCGCGCGGGAGCTTGGTGTTGCAACCATCCTTGAAGGAGCAGTGCAGAGAGCAGGCGACAAAGTCCACGCGAATGTGCAGTTGATCGATGCACGCACCGATACTCAACTCTGGGCGAGTAGCTATGAGCGTGAGCTTAAGGACCTCTTCACAGTTGAGAGAGAGATTGCAGAGGAAATTGCCGAGGCTCTAAAAGCGAACCTCTCGCCGCGGGAATTGCACGTCCTGGCCGCTGCGCCGACGCAAGATACGGAAGCGTACGATCTTTTCCTTCGAGCCCAATACGAGTTTCACCAGGCAGAGAGCACTTTGGCTGCGACCGACTATGATCGTGCGGAGGTGTTTTATCGCCAGGCGCTCGCGCGCGATCCAGATTTTGTCGGCGCCGCTACTGGCCTCGCCTATAGTCAGCTGTATCGGAACTGGTTCGTTTCGCGCTTGACATCCAGGGAACTGGAGGAGGTGAGGTTGCTTATCGACCATGCTCTGGCGCTGGCTCCAGACTCGCCGGAAGCGCATTTTTCGCTGGGAATGTTTTTCTATTACGGCCAGCGTCGATACGCTGAAGCACTGGCGGAATTTAACCGGGCTTTGCAGTTGGAGCCCAACCACGCTTTGGCGCGACAATTTTGCGCCTGGGTGTGTCGGCGGCGCGGGGAATGGGAGCGCTCCACAGCCGATGCGCGACAGGCCGAGAAACTCGATCCGCGGGACTCCAACATCCCGATGAACCTAGGCATCACTTACGCACTATTGCGCCAGTGGAAGGACGCGAAGCAAGCTCAGGTGCGGGCCCTTGCCATAGATCCGCACAGCGTGATTGCAGCTTTAATTCTCGCCATGACTCACCTCAATTCGAGTGGAGACGTTGACTCGGCACGGCGAGCTTTCGATGGTATTCCACCTGGGCTCCGGACCAGTACCCCGTCGGTTCAAGGTGACGTTGCAGACATCATCGGGGTGCGGGTTTACCTTGATGTGATTGAAAGACGTTTCCCGGATGCCATTCAAACTCTCGAGAACGAAGCACCCAACGGCGAGCGCGCACAACTGCTGGCTGGCCGTGTCGCCCTTGGCGTTCTTGCCGGAGAGAACGAGGCGGCAAGATCCGCCGCCGAGCAAGCGCTACCGCTGCTCGAAGCCAGGTTGAAAGAGATCGCAGACGACACTTTCACCATGACGGAGTTGGCTTGGGTTTACCTCGCCCTTGGACGCAATAACGACGCTTTACGTGTCGCTCGCCAAGCGGCCGATGTAATTTCCGTGCAAAGGGATACGGTGTTCGGTCCACTTTTCAAAACGGGACTCGCGCAAATCGAGGCGCGGGCAGGCGCTCCTGATGAGGCGGTGAATAGCCTGCGCCAGTTGATGTCGATCCCGGCGGGTCAATGGATTTCCCTCGCGCGTTTAAAGATTGACCCAGTCTGGGATCCCCTTCGTAATCGTCCCGATTTCCAGCAGCTGTTATCAGGAAAAGAGCTGATCGGGCCTAACAAGTAGATCGACCTCCGAATTCCGAACAAAGAGGAGGCGCCGCGCGAAGGCCGCCGTGTAATCGACAACGGCGCAAAGCTGATTGAGCACTTCGCCATCACGGCTGCGTGGGTGTGGGAGAAAGAACTTGCGTGCGAACAGTTGGAGGCGACGAGACGGCCTCCCGGTGGCTGGTTCGATAGCTACGGACAATTGAAGCTGAATCCCGTAGGGGACCCGTTGCAGGCGATCCACACTTCGAAAAAATCGTCGCCTCACTGGCCCCAAAAAGCTAACTTCCTCGAGAGGCACTCGCCGTGGACAAATGTGCAAGGCTGGGTGCGCTGTAGTCTTGAGCCTTGAAAGCCCATGTTGTCACCCGGGCGTTTGGCGAAGCACCCGGGAACCGAGAGTAACTGCTCGCAAGAGGCCTCAGAACCTACACTGGTTTCCCCATACGGCCTGAGTCCTGCGCGTCTGGCAAATTCTTGCCACGCGAGCAAGACCAGCCCACGGCATAGACCGCTGCTGATTTCGCTCCCTTCAAAAATGATGCTGTGTTTCGCTT
>QHQA01000125.1:1516-1954 GCA_003219695.1 Verrucomicrobiota bacterium | reverse complement strand
CGAGTCGGCGGCGCCGACGAAACAGTTTCAATTCCCGCGGTAACTTCACTCGCGGTTGGAAACTCGACCGTGCTTTGCGACCCTACGTGCGTCTCGTGCTTCGCGGCACTCGGTTGGAACGGCGCGCTGGAAACGATGTTGCGCTCCGGCAAGTTGTTATTGCCGGCTAGCGCAGCGAGGCCCAGTGCCAAGCCGCCAAAAACAATTAGACCAATTATGAGAGAGCCTGGCCGCCGCATAGTTTCCTCACGAAAAGCCACCATTCTAGCTGTGAATTTTTACTGCACAAATCGAAAAAACAAAGCCGCGAACAAATCGAGTCGTGAATCCACCGGATTGTCGTCACATCCGGCCACGCCGCTGATAGAATTGGTAGCGATCGGTTATCGACTCGATGTACTTCCGGGTTCCGGGAAAATCGATGTTTTGAAGAAACTT
>QHQA01000125.1:544-1467 GCA_003219695.1 Verrucomicrobiota bacterium | reverse complement strand
CCTGATGTTCCCAGTGCTCGACCGCACGATGCAAATACCAGCTGCCCGCCTCCAGGTTCGTTTTCGGATCGAAAAGCTGTTCCACTTGAAAGCCGGCAATCTTATTTTCGCGCGCCCATTCGTTAGCCGCTTTTTCACTCACTTGCATAAGCCCGCGTTCTCCGCGGCTGCCATGTTTTCCCGGATCGAAGCGGCTCTCGCGCCAAACGACGGCTTTCACCAAGAGGGGATCGAGGTGATGTTCGACCGCGACGCCGCGAATCAGGGGATCATATTGTTGAAACCGCGCCGGGCTCATCCATTCGTAGAGCGTGTAGATCCCCCGATCGCACTGCGAGATAAGCAAATCCTGCAGCCAGTGCCAGCAGTACACAGAGAATCAGTTTGAAGAAGAATCGTATCACTTCGGCATCAAATCTCGTGCTCCTGTCCGCCTGAGCAATTAAATTAACCCAATCTTTCCATGGCAAAGGTCAATTACGTTCGCGTCGTTGTTGATCGGGCGATTCACCGCGAACTGGATTACTCGGTGCCCGAAAGTTTGGCCGAACGAGTCGGGGTCGGCTCGCGCGTGCGCGTGCCCTTTCGCGACAAATCTGCTCTTGGCACGGTCGTAGCCGTTCCAGAAAGCAGCGAAGCAAGAGGAATCCGGTCCATCGAACTGGTAATCGGCGAAGCGCCAATCTTGAGCGAGCAATTGCTCGAACTGGCGAGATGGATCAGCAGCTATTATTGCTGCCCGATCGAAACCGTCATGCACAGCATGCTCCCGCAAGTGATTCGACGCGCGGAAGTCGGATGGAAGAAACAGTTGTTCGTCCAGCCCGCGCGCAAAATCGACAGCGACGCGCTCGAGAAACTGCGAAAACGCGCCCCGCGCCAGGCGGAACTTCTGGAAGCAATCGCGCGACTGGAGTCGCCCA
>QHQA01000125.1:0-505 GCA_003219695.1 Verrucomicrobiota bacterium | reverse complement strand
GTGATTCGACGCGCTGAAGTGGGATGGAAAAAACAGTTGTTCGTCCAGCCCGCCCGAAAAATCGACAGCGACGTGCTCGAGAAACTGCGAAAGCGCGCCCCGCGCCAGGCGGAACTTCTGGAAGCAATCGCGCGATTGGAATCACCCATGCGCGCAGCACAGCTTCTACGACAAACCTCTCTCGATAACCAGACGCTTCGAGCGCTGGTGAAACGCGGCCTCGCGGAATTGCGCGAGGAAGCGGTGGTTCGCGATCCGCATGGCGACGAGCAGTTCATCGCGACGTCGAACCTCGTCTTGAACGAGGAGCAAACGCGTGCACTGAAGGAAGTCGTGCTGGCGCTGGATTCGCCGGAGAACGCACGACCGATTTTGCTTCACGGCGTCACCGGTTCCGGTAAAACGGAAATTTATTTGCAGGCGATCCGCGCCGTGCTCGATCGCGGTCGCACCGCAATCGTTCTCGTTCCGGAAATTTCGCTCACGCCACAAACAGTCGAACGGT
>QHQA01000019.1 GCA_003219695.1 Verrucomicrobiota bacterium | reverse complement strand
GAAAAATCTTGCATTACCGTTGTTTTGTAATGTCCGCTGATACATCGCCAAAAGCGGCGCGTCGTAGTAAATTCCCGCGCTGGCGCGAATAATTGTCGGGTGATCGCCTTCGCGCAAAGCATAGACAACGCCGACGCGTGGCGCGAAATTGTTTTTGTCCACATTGAATTTTTGCGAAGCCGAAAACGGCGAAGTCGCATCGGCTTTGGGAATTTGATAACGGTCATAACGTAAGCCGTAGTTGATTTTTAAGTGGCGCGTCAATTTCCAATCGTCCTGCGCGAAAAAATTCCAAAAAGTCGCCTTGTAACCGATTTCCGGGTCGCCGAAAGTTTCCTGGTAATTAGTATAGCTGCGCGGATTTGTCCCGTTGCGGGCGGCGATATAATTGGCAATCGAAGAAAATGTGTAGCGGCTGAAAACTGCCGCGCGCACGGCTTGGTCATAAAGGCTGAAGCCACCGCCGAATTTGACGACGTGCGTTCCGTTTGTGCGCGTCAGATTGTCTTGAAATTGAGTTATCGTCCACGTTGGGAAAATCGTGTCTATGCCCTCGGGCGCACCGAAGTTTGCCACGCCCGTAGTCACGATTGAAGCTCCGCTGCCGGAAAACTCATTTCTTCTTCCAAGCGAACTCCCCGACGACGTACGTCGGGCGTATTGAAAGCGAAATTCGTTCAAAGTCTGCGGCGTGTAAGAAGCAAGCTGCACTGCCAGCCCGTAATCCACGCTAAATGCATCAAAACTGCGCTCCAGGGTGTTGAGTCCGCCCGGAATAAAGTTTTTTGACTGCAAATCGGAATGATTAAACCGCGCCGAAAGGCGATTGTTTTCGTTCAATTGCGCGTCAGTCCGAAAAATATAAAAAGGTCCGGTTTCAAGGCTCGGAATAGCTAACGGAAAAATCGAAGGCGAAAGTCCGGCGGCAATAAGTTGCGCCCGGTTTTCCGGAGTAATTGTCAAAAGCCGCACGGCAGCCACTTGGTCATCACGATACTGCCATTCATAACCGAAGAAAAAATGCCAGCGGTCTTTGATAATCGATCCACCGACGGTTGCGGTAAAATTATCGGCTTTATTGTTCGGTATATCTTCGGACGAAGCGTAAAAAAACGGACGCGAATAAAACCGCGGCCGACGAAAACGATAGCTGACCGCGCCGTGAAGCTCGTTTGTTCCCGAAGGCGTAACGACATTCATGATCAAGCCCGGCGTGTTGCCGAACTCCGCCGCAAAACCGTTCGTCACCAATTGAATCTCGCTGATGTAAGTATCGGAAATGAACATGAACCGCTGCGAGCCGCGATCCCCCTCCGTGTTGGTGTTGCCGTCGAGTTGGTAATTAACCCGCCGCAGATAGCCGTTGGCATTGACGTTGGGAAAAGCGAATCCGCGGCTCGGACGACCGGTTACGTTGGCTTGCAGGAGAGCGAAGTTATAGGGATTGCGCGGAATAAGCGGAAGATTCTGCACTTCGCGGGTATTCATCACGCGTCCCAAATTGGTCTTGCCCGCATCGGCAACCGAGGTATCCGACGAAACGGTAACGACTTCCTGAATATCTCCGGTGGGCAAATTCAAACCGACGGTTGCGGTAAAATTATCGGCTTTATTGTTCGGTATATCTTCGGACGAAGCGTAAAAAAACGGACGCGAATAAAACCGCGGCCGACGAAAACGATAGCTGACCGCGCCGTGAAGCTCGTTTGTTCCCGAAGGCGTCACGACATTCATGATCAAGCCCGGCGTGTTGCCGAACTCCGCCGCAAAACCGTTCGTCACCAATTGAATCTCGCTGATGTAAGTATCGGAAATGAACATGAACCGCTGCGAGCCGCGATCCCCCTCCGTGTTGGTGTTGCCGTCGAGTTGGTAATTAACCCGCCGCAGATAGCCGTTGGCATTGACGTTGGGAAAAGCGAATCCGCGGCTCGGACGACCGGTTACGTTGGCTTGCAGGAGAGCGAAGTTATAGGGATTGCGCGGAATAAGCGGAAGATTCTGCACTTCGCGGGTATTCATCACGCGTCCCAAATTGGTCTTGCCCGCATCGGCAACCGAGGTATCCGACGAAACGGTAACGACTTCCTGAATATCTCCGGTGGGCAAATTCAAATCAACGGTTGCGGTTTGCCCGGTGGTCAAGGTTACGCCTTCGTGGACAAGTTTTTTGAAGTTAGACGCCTCGGTTGTTATGCGGTAAGTTCCGAGCGGCAACAGCGGAAAACGATAAACGCCGCTTTCATCGGTGGTCACGGTTCTGGTCGCGCCGCTTTCGATGTTTGTTACGGTGATGACGGCATTCGGCACAGCCGCTTTATTTTGGTCGGACACCGTGCCTTCGATTTGTCCGTTCAAGGCTTGCGATTGGGTGAAAGCAGACGGAGTTGATGCGGCTATCACAGAGCCGAAGACAATAACTGAAAATAAAAGACTGAAAACCGATCGGTTCATGAGCCGTTCCCAGATAAAGTTAAAGGGCTGCACGCAATCGACCGGAGCGCAAGCGTCCCAAGACTGGAGCGCAAGCGTCCTCGCTTGCCGTGAGCGCGAAGCGCGA
>QHQA01000124.1 GCA_003219695.1 Verrucomicrobiota bacterium | reverse complement strand
AGTTATTAACCTGGCTGAGCTGCGGAACTGCGGCCCATGGGAACGAGCGTTTCAGAATAAGTGTAAAGACCACCGCTACTACGAAATCGTCGAGGAAACGCTACGGTGCGGTTTTGAACATCACTATCTGCTGCTCGAGGACAATTCCGGCAACGCGCGCGCCATGCAGCCGATGTTCTTTGTCCGGCAAAATCTGATCGAAGGCGTGCCGGGCAGAGTCCGCTCGATTGTAGATGGAATCCGCAAATTTTTTCCGCGCTTTCTCACCATGCGCGTTTTGATGGTGGGCTGCGCTGCCGGAGCGGGTGATCTGGGCGTATGCGACGAAAAAGATGAATCGTGGGTGGCACACGCGCTGCGGGCGAGCCTTCGGACTTACGCCAGGCAAAACAAGGCTTCGCTGGTCGTCTTGAAGGATTTTCCTGCAAAATATCGCTCGGCGCTTGAAACGTTTCACTTAAGTGGCTATGCGCGGATTGCGAGTATGCCGATGACGCGGCTGGCGCTGCGTTACGGGAATTGGGACGAGTATTTTCGTACGTTAAGCAAGGCGACCCGGAAAGATTTGCGCCGAAAATTCCGTAAAGCGGCGCGAGCGCCGAAGATCGAGATGGAGGTCGTGGCCGACATCACGCCCTGGATCGATGAAATCTATCCGCTGTATTTGGCCGTCCACGAGCGGTCGCCATTGAAATTTGAAAGGCTGACCAAGGATTATTTCCGGGCCATTGCTCAACAGATGCCGGAACGCACGCGTTTTTTCATCTGGCGGCAAAACGGCAAAATCGTGGCATTCAGTTTTTGCCTGGTATGCGGCGAGGCGATTTACGACGAGTGTATCGGGCTCGACTACAGCGTCGCGTTCGATTTGCATCTTTATTTTTACACGCTGCGCGACATCATCTCATGGGCGCTGCAACAGCGATTAAAATACTACTACAGCAATCCGCTCAATTACGAGCCAAAGCTGCACTTGGATTGCGAGCTGGTGCCGCTCGATCTCTACGTGCGGCACACCAATCCGCTGCTTAATTCGATCTTTCGCAGGCTCGTCAGATATCTTGGCCCGACGCGGCATGACCCGGTTTTGCGGCGGTTCTCAAACGCAGACCAGCTTTAACGCGGAACGTCGCCCTGAGGACGTCCTTGTCATTCCGAGTGAAGTCGAGGAATCTCTGACTTTGTTTTCGCTCCTTTGCCTGGCCTGCTGAAAGTAGAGATGTCTCGACGCCGCTTGATATGACAAAAGACACGAGAAACAAGAGAATACAGAATCGCCCTTCCGGTTTTACCAATCCCTGGTTTCAACTTGGATTCGGGGTTGTCTGCGTGCTTGTTTACGAATTGCTCCAGAAACGCGGCGCGAGCGAAACGGCAAACCTTTCGCAGGTCTGGTCATGGACAGGCATAACCGCGTTGGTTTCGCCCCTGATCTGGCTGGCGATGGCGCTAATGATCGTCAGCTTGCTTAGCTGGCTTTACGTTCTGAGGTACATTCCGCTTTCGATCGCGTTTCCGCTCTCGCGCGTTGTCGATGTCCTGATCCCGCTGAGCTGCTGGCTTATTCTCGGCGAAAATATTTCCTCCCGTCGCTGGTGCGGCATCGCGCTTGTAGTCGTTGGCTTGCTGCTGACGGCGAGGCCAGTCGCGCAGTTGGAAGAGAAATTATGAGGTGGCCCGTATTTTTTCTTATTCCCATCGCGCTCACCGCATTTGTGGCCGGCCAGCTTTTTCTAAAACACGCCATGGAATCTTCCGCCGCCAGAGGATTTCGCGACAGCCAAGTTATTTTATTTCTTGTCTGCGGGATTTTTGCCATGACCATCCACTTCTTCGTAACACTCGGCCTGCTTGGGCATCTCGATCTTAGCTACGTCTATCCGTTTCAAGGGTTGAGCGTCATCATAATCAGTCTCGCTGCCGCAGTGGTATTAAAGGAAAAGCTTACCGCACGACTCACGATCGGCACGCTTTTGATCAGTGCGGGAATCGTACTGGTTTCAATGAGCTAACAGAAACTGCACCGAAAAGTTTTCGCGCTGAATCGACGTCTTGGCATCCGCTGTCCTGCGCGGTTCGTTCGAAAAGCGGCGGAACACCGCCGCGCTCCAAAACGCAAGCGCTTAATGAGACCCGCGAAGACGGCCACGTTTTGGAGTGCGCCAGTGCTCTGGCGCTTTGCTTGCCGCACTGTGTCGGAAAAACCCGCTTCGTTATCCCTGCCCATCACCTAGTCGCGGCCACAATTTTTCCAACGCCGCCAGGTTGGTCTCGCGAGCTTTTTCCAGACTGGGCTGTGCAAGTTTCGGCCGGTCAAATTCGGCTGCGAAACGTTGTTTCCAGCGCGCATAATGCGGCGGCGAATACGCGCCGCAAATGTCGCCACCGATAATGCGGCAAGACGCGTGCAGCTTTCCCAGCGCCCAATCAAGATCGGCAATGGTGAATCGACCGCTCTCCCAGTTCGTCACCGCTTCTTCCCTGCGCAGACAGTCGAGATCGATTGTGACGTAGATATTTTCGCCAGCGAGGCTTTTCGAAAATTCTTCAAAGCGCAAGCGCCAATTGTCGCGAAGAATTGCGCCTCGCCGTTGTCGATCTTTCGCCGAGCGATCGTCAGCCCACGGATGCACTTCCAGAATCCCGGCGCGCTCCGCGCGGCGGTTTCCAAAGATTTGGTTGGGCCACCAGCACTCGAAATTTCCGCAGCCCCAAACTGCCACGTGCTTGATGTGCGCCAGCTCTAGCGCCCGATTCACCCATGCGCCGCAGGCCCATTTCGGTGGGCGCACATCCCAATCGGGATGATTATCGAACGAAACGAGGACAATCGGGCCTGCGATGCGGCGTAATCGAAGTCCCGTCAAATGGTGCAAGTCCCCTGAGCCATAAAGCAGAAAAGGCGCGGCCAGATGCGTCTGATGTTGGCGATAGAATCTTTCGATCAAGCGCGTCGGCGCAGAGAAGCGCAGCTGCGGCCCCCATTGGCGCGCATCGACGGCAGGCAAATGCAGCGGCTCACCTGGCCAGGCCCCGTCGAGATCAAAATGAAGCGCGCGCAATTCCAAAGGCGTTTACGAAACTAAATAGATGGCCGTGGAGACCAAGAGTAAGAAATTACGCAAACACACCGCCCAGGGAAACTTTTTCGCGGTGGTCCAATACGCTTTTCGCATCTTTGCGCATCAGTCTGCGATCGTACTCGGCAGCGCATGGGCCTTTGTGGGCGCTGTGCTCGTTATTCTCGTCTGGGTGCTTACCGGACCTACGTTTCATTTTTCCGACACCTGGCAGCTTGTCATCAACACTGCGACCACGGTCGTCACGTTCCTGATGGTCTTCCTTATTCAGAATACGCAAAACCGCGATACCAAAGCGATTCATCTTAAACTCGATGAAATGATCCGCGCGCTTAGAGGCGCGCGAAATCAACTTCTGGATGTTGAAGATCTCTCCGACGAAGATCTGAAAAAACTCGAAGAGCAATTTCAACGACTACGAAAAAAAGCAGAACACGGCGGAACGGGTTCGCGCAATGTCGAGTCGGCTAAGTCCCGCTAAAGAAAAACGCATCAACTAGGAACCGGCTTTTTTGCCACGCCTGTTCGCAGAAAAACTTTGCCGCTGGGACAAAGGCGAAAAACTTCGCAGTTCGAGCAATCTGGCTTGCGGGCATAACAGCGGCGACGTCCATGCCAGATGAGCCAGTGACTCCAGTCTGTCCAATGCTGGCGAGGCACCAGCTTCATCAAATCGCGCTCGATCTTTTCTGCGTCTTTGTGCTTGGTCAGGCCAAGCCGCTGCGAGAGACGGGTGACGTGCGTGTCCACCACGATGCCGTCGTTTTTTCCGAAGGCGTTGCCGAGAATTACGTTGGCGGTCTTGCGGCCGACGCCAGGCAGAGCGCATAACTCCTCCATCGTGTCGGGAACTTTCCCATCGTGCTTCTCGACGATTACGCGCATCGCGCCGCGAATGCTCTTCGCTTTGTTGCGATAAAAGCCCGTGGATTTGATTGCGTTTTCCAATTCGGCCTGCGGCGCGTCCGCATAATCCTTCGCCGTGCGATATTTCTTGAACAGTGCAGGCGTGACCATGTTGACGCGCTTGTCGGTGGATTGCGCGGAGAGAATGGTCGCGACGAGCAACTCGATCGGATTACGAAAATCCAGCTCAATATGCGCGTCGGGATAAACCTTGGGCCAGGCCTTGATCAACTGTTTCGCCCGCTCGCGCGCAGTCATGGGCGCATTATTCTCCTCGCAGTCGATCTTGCAACTTTGGTAGGCACGGCGCGGTGCGGTTCGCCGCGCCCCATCGCAGCCATGACGGGCGGGCCACGACCATTTTATCCTGCGCATTGCCTGCGCAACCTGCTATCGGTTCGGTGCAGCCAGCTATGGAGGAGACGTCCGAGAGAGCAATTGATCGCCGCCCGATCGCCACCCGCAATCGCGAGTGGGCTAAGGCGGCGACGGCGTGGCTCGCCTCACGAAATGTTTCGCCGAATGCGATCTCGATCGCCGGCATGTGCGCTTGCATCGTCGCGGGAATTGCTCTCGGCATGACTTCGATAGCTGACCATCGCATCTTATGGCTTATCGCAGCGCTTGGCGCGCAGCTCCGTCTCACCGCAAACATGCTCGACGGAATGGTGGCGCTTGCTTCCAGGCGCGCATCCAGGATTGGCGCCCTTTACAATGAAGTGCCGGATCGCATTTCGGACGCGGTGGTGTTCATCGGCGCCGGGTTTGCCTGGGGCGGAAATGTTGCGCTGGGATACGTCGCGACAATTTTGGCGATCTTCACCGCTTACGTTCGCGCAGCAGGAAAAATCGCCGGCGCGCCTAACGAATTCTGTGGGCCGATGGCCAAACAACATCGCATGTTGGTTATCACGCTAATCGGCGTGTATTCGGCAGCGACTCCGCATTCGTGGCAGATCATTACGTTTAACGATTCGCAGATCGGCTTGGTAACCGTTGGACTCCTGGTGATCGTAGGCGGCTGCTTGATCACGGTTATTCGCCGAGTCGGTCGGATCGCGCGTGCACTAGGAGCCTGATGAAGTACCCAGCCATGCCGCGTTGCTGTCGATTTTTCGTCTCTCTAAGGCGCGAGGAAGACGCATACCCGCAGCGGTCTGTAACCGACGAGCAACGCGGGAGAGGCGAAAAAGCGGCGCAACCCGGAGGGCGAGGACGCTTTGGGCTTTCTGGCGGCGTTGCTCGCTCCTTACAGGTCGCTGCGGACATGCTCGTCGCTCGCGTCTTGCCATCCAGCCCAAAGCGTTCTCGCGCGACATGGCTGCGTACTTCAACAGGCTCCTAAAATGAACCAGATTACGCGCGAACGGCTGTTTGGATTTCGTCACGCCTTTGACGATCGCGTGACCGTTGTTCTGACGCTGGCAGTTGTCGTTCTGCTGTTCTTAGCGCCGCTGCTGATCTTAATCGCAACCCGCGTAGCCAACAGCGCTGCGGAAAAGCAAAAGGAACTATGGGACCGTTATCGCTCCTGGATTTGGCTGAGCGCGTTTATCCTGATCCCGATTTTGGCAGGCGCTTTTTGGACGATCCTCGGCGTGGCCGCGCTGAGTTTTCTTTGTTATCGCGAGTATGCCCGAATCACCGGCTTGTTTCGGGAACGAACCATCAGTCTGATCGTCGCCATCGGTATTCTCTTGATCACTTTCTCGGTGCTGGACAATTGGTATCGATTCTTTCTTGCGTTGTTTCCGTTAACAGTGGCGTTGATTGCGACAGGCGGCTTGATCCCCGATCAACCGAAAGGCTACATCCAACGAGTCGGCCTGGGTGTGCTCGGGTTCGCTCTTTTCGGAAGTGCGTTCGGCCATCTTGGCTACATGGCGAACGATTGGAACTATCGGCCGATCCTTTTGCTGATCATCTGCGCTGTGGAACTCAATGACATTTTCGCCTACATCTGTGGCCATTTGTTTGGTCACCGAAAGTTTGTGCCTCACACCAGCCCGAACAAAACAGCAGGCGGCGCTCTTGGCGCAATTGTGTTGACGACACCGCTTGTGGCGATCGGCGCGCATTTCGTTTGGATTGGGACAGCGCTGGACAATCCAGTTCGCTTGCTGGGCTTGGGCGTCATTGTGAGCGTGGTGGGCCAATTCGGCGACCTGATGCTATCCTCGGTCAAACGCGATCTCGGCCTCAAGGACACGGCCAAACTTATTCCAGGTCATGGCGGCATTCTCGACCGGTTCGATAGTCTGATTCTCGTTGCACCCGCGGTGTTTCATTACGTGAACTACTTTGTCGGATTCGCTGTCGGGCAACCGCAAGCAATCTTTCACGGATAGGAAATCGTATGCAGCCGTGGAAACTCCAGCCCGCGCGCGATACCGGCCTGACTCCGGCCGAGCGGTTTCGAAGTGTGCGGCGGGAAACTGGGCTGCTGGAAAGTCTCGCACATCATTTCTCGTTTTTGATTCTTCGAATTTATTTGGTTGTTGCGCACCGTCTGCAAATCCTCGGGCGGCATCACTTGCCCGCGCATGCGCCATTTATTCTGGCGACGAATCATTGCAGTCATCTCGACGCGCTGAGCGTGGTGGCGGCGTTGCAGGCGCGTCACCGCGAGCGCGCGTTTCCCATCGCGGCCGGCGATGTTTTCTTTCAAACGACTCCCGTCAGCGTCTTCTCGGCCATTGTCCTAAACGCGCTGCCGATGTGGCGAAAAAACTGCGGACCCCACGCGCTTGCCGAACTGCGCCGCAAATTGCAGGGAGAAAAATGCATTTACGTGATTTTCCCGGAAGGCTCGCGCAGCCGCGATGGCCACATGTCACCTTTCAAGCACGGTCTCGGCATGCTGGTTGCCGAAACGCCGGTGCCAGTGGTGCCGTGTTTCATCGGAGGAACATTCGAAGCATTGCCGTCGCACAGGAAAATTCCGCGTCCTACACAAATCAAAATCGTGATGGGTCAGCCTCTGGATTTCGCAACGACCGCAAACAATCGCGAAGGCTGGTCTCAAATCGCGCGCAGCGTGGAATCTGCGGTATGTAACCTGGCTACGCAATCGTGACGCAGACTAATGCTGTCTGCGCGTCTTTAGCGCCAAGGGCGCGGAGCTTCACCTCAAGCCTGGGGCAACGCCCAAGAATTCATCTTAAATGACATCGCGCCCTCGCCGCTAAACTAATACGGATAGCTTGGTCCTCTCTCTGATAGTCGCAGGACACGATTGCCTGCGTCACGGCGCCTGCGCGTAGCGTTCCAGCTTTTGCGCCAGCTCGGGGGGAACGTGCGCGACGATCACGGCCTCGTTGCCTTCGTAGCGCAACTCCAGCACGTGACCGACCCGATGCATTTCGGCGATCAATGCGCTTTCGGTTGCAGGAATGCGGAAGCGTGCGCGCAACCGCCATGAGGTCAGCGCGCTTTCCAATGCTTGCACGAGGTTGTTTACACCTTCACCGGTCCTTGCGGAAATCGCCACGCTGCCTGGAAAACGTTTCAAGTATGACTCAACCAAGTCGCGATTCGGCAGTTTATCGATCTTGTTGAAAACGAGCAGCGTTTGTTTGCCGAACGCGTCGAGTTCCTTGATCACGGTGTCGACCGCTTCCATCTGTTCGTCCACGCGCGGATGACTGAGATCGGCAATGTGAATGAGCAAATCGGCTTCGCTCACTTCTTCCAGCGTCGCCTTGAACGATTCGATCAACGTGTGCGGCAGTTTTCGCAAGAAACCGACCGTATCGGTGATCAGGACGCGCTGTTTTTTAGGCAACACAAAACTGCGCGTAGTGGGGTCGAGCCTGGCGAAAAGTTTATTTTCCGCCGCAACATCCGCGCCCGTGAGCAAATTGAGAAGAGTGGACTTTCCGGCGTTCGTGTAACCGACCACAGCGGCGACCGGCCATTGATGGCGTTTTCGGCCTTGTCGCTGTATGGCGCGCGTTTTGCGTACCGCTTCCAACTCCCGCTCCAATCGCGCGATCCGCTCCTGCACACGGCGCCGATCGACTTCCAACTGCGTTTCGCCAGGGCCGCGCGTACCGATCCCGCCCGTTTGCCGGGACAAGTGATGCCACATTCGGGTGAGGCGCGGCAAAAGATATTGCAGTTGCGCCAGCTCAATTTGCAATCGGCCTTCCCGGCTGCGCGCGCGCTGCGCGAAAATATCCAGGATCAGTTGTGTTCGATCGAGGACTTTGCGCGCGAACAAATTCTCCAGGTTCCGTCCCTGCGCGGGCGAGAGTTCGTCATCGAAAATCACCGAGGTGACTTGTCGATCCTGACACGAATCTTTGATCTCCTCCGCTTTGCCGCGGCCGATATAAAACGGCGCGGTCGGTTTCTGCAATTTTTGCGTCACCGTATCGACCACTTCGGCCCCCGCGGAGTTGGCCAGTTCTCGCAACTCTTCGAGGGAATCCCGCAGGTCCCATTTTGAGACCCCTTGTTTTTCCAGACCGATCAGGAGCGCGCGCTCCTGTGTTTTTCTCGGACGCGTCTCAATCATTTCCAAGTGCAAATTGCAGCAAGCGGCTGGGGTCAGCGACCAGCTTGTAGCCGCGGGCGGTGACCGCGGCGGCGTTGATATGCGAAGCTTCGGGCTTGCCGGGGTCAACGCTCCCGGCTACAGCTTTTCTCGGACGCGTCTCAATCATCCCGATGTCCCGAAAGCGTTCGAGGTTGCGCCCGCAATGAAATCCATTTCACGGCTTCGTTGTGACTGAATAGCGACAGGTTCAGTGGTTCAAAAGTAATTTGCCGCCGAAACCAGGTCAACTGTCGTTTGGCATAACGGCGGGTGGCCTGCTGAATTTCCGCGATGCATTGCGGGAGCGACATTTTGCCTTCGAGCAATCGACGGATCTCACGCAAGCCAATCATCTGCGATGCAGTCGCGCTTGTCGCCCCGGCTGCGCGCACTTCTTCGATTACGCCCTTTTCAAACATCGCTTCGACCCTGTGATTGATTCGTTCGTAAAGTTCTTCCCGGTCGCGAAAGACAAAGACGCCTGTAGCCGCTTCGCTGTGCGAAGCGCTTCGCCGACATGTCGTAACACCCATGCGTTGCGCCTCGCACAGCGAGGCGGCTACAGCCCATTGCTTGCGCTGTACGGAAGCTGGCTTTCCCGTAGCGAGGCAAATCTCCAGGGCCCGGATAACGCGGCGTCGATTTTTCATGTCGATTTTCCGCGCCGCTTCGGGATCGACTTCGACAAGTTGCGCACACAATTCATCCAGGCTCATGGCGTTCAATTTTTCGCGCAACTCTGGGTCCGCCTCTGGTAACGGGGTCAAACCATGAGTGAGCGCTTTGATATAAAGCCCGCTTCCGCCCACAACAATTGTGAGCTTCCCGCGGGAATGGATTTCGCCGATCGCTCGCAGCGCAGAGCGCCGATATTTTTCCGCGTTCATTTCTTCGTGAAGCGGCGTTGTGCCGATTAACCAGTGTGGCGCTTTTGCCAGCGTTGCCGGGTCAGGCTTCGCGGTCAACAGATCGAGTCCGCGATAAACTTGAAACGCGTCCGCGCTGACAATATCTGCGCCGAGACAGTGCGCGACATCAGCCGCCAGATCGGATTTTCCGGTTGCAGTTGGACCGACGATAAAAAACGCGCGATTCACCCAATCAGACCGAGCTGCGTTCTACCGTTCGCGCGCGGCCTTGACGATTTGGACGAAGCTGCGCGGGTCCAGGCTGGCCCCGCCGACGAGGGCGCCGTCGATATCCGGCTGGCTCATTAGTTCGCGCGCATTCTCCGGTTTCACGCTGCCGCCGTACTGGATCCGCACTCGTTCGGCGGTTGCGTCGTCGGCCATCTCGCGCAAGGTTTTGCGAACAAAAGCGTGCGCTTCCTGCGCTTGTTCCGGTGTGGCGTTGCGCCCGGTGCCGATCGCCCACACCGGTTCGTATGCGATCACCGTTTCCTGCAATTCCTTTGGCTTCAGACCGGCAAGGCTGCCGCGCAGTTGGATTGATAGTATTTTTTCCACATTCCCCTTGTCGCGCTGTTCGAGCGTTTCTCCAATGCAAACAATCGGATGCAATGTCGCCTCATGCGCCGCATGCACTTTGGGATTCACGATTTCATCGGTCTCGCCAAACAAAGTGCGGCGTTCGCTGTGCCCGAGTACGACGTAATGCACAAATAAATCCCGCAGCAGCGCAGCGCTGATCTCGCCGGTGAAAGCGCCGCTTTTTTCCCAATACATATTTTGCGCGCCGACTTTGATGTTTTGCGCTCTGCCAAGTGCTTCGATCACTTTCGCAATTGCCGTAAAGGGCGGAACGATCACCACTTCGACATCGGTGATTTCGCCCAAGTCCCGAAGGAACGACTCCACAAATCGCGCGGACTCCGCCTGCGTCATGTTCATCTTCCAATTGGCAGCGATGATTTTTTTTCTCATTGTCCGTTAAATAAATGAGGCGAATGGGACCTATGGGACCCTTACTCCATTACCCCAGCACTCCATCACTCCTTCTCGGTTAACGCCGCCACGCCGGAAAGCTCTTTGCCCTCCAGCAATTCAAGCGATGCGCCGCCGCCGGTGGAAATGAAAGTCATTTTGTCGGCAAGCCCGGCCTGTTTGACAGCTGTCACGGAGTCGCCGCCGCCGATGATGGTCGTGGCGCCCGATTGCGCCATGGCTTCGGCGATTGCGATTGTGCCTTCGCCAAATTCGGGAATTTCAAAGACGCCCATCGGTCCATTCCACAAAACGGTTTCCGCCTTGGCGATCTCCTCCTGATAAAGTGCAACGGTTGCCGCGCCGATATCGACTGCCTGCCATTCATCGCTGATCCCATGCCGTGGCGACAGCCGGCTCGTGTTTCGCATGTTTGCGCCAGCCCGAATTTCATCCGCTTCCACGACGTCGATCGGGACCAAAAACTTCACGCTGCGTTCCTTTGCCAGATCGAGAAGTTCGCGCGCGAGATCGACCTTGTCAGGTTCGACCCGGCTTGCGCCCACGGGAATTCCCTCCGCTTTCAAGAAGGTGTTCGCCATGGCGCCGCCGATAAGAATTGTGTCCGCCTTTTCCATCAGCGCTTTCAAAACACCAATCTTGTCGGACACCTTGGCTCCGCCCAAAATCACCACGAACGGCTTGGCTGGCTTCTCGAGGCCATCGCGCAAGTGTTTCAGTTCTTTCTCCATCAAAAGGCCCATCGCCGATTTTTGCATGAATTTTGTGATGCCCACCGTGGATGCATGCGCCCGGTGCGCGGCGCCAAACGCGTCGTTCACGTAAAGATCGCCAAGCTCGGCCAGCGCCTTGGCAAATTCTGGATCATTCGCCTCTTCACCCGGTTGGAAGCGGACATTCTCCAGCAGCGCGACGTCGCCATTCTCCATATGCTCGACGATTTTCTGCGGCACTTCCCCGATGGTGTCGTGACTGAAAATGACGGGTTGATGAATGAGCGAATGCAAATACTCGCCAATCGGGCGAAGCGAATATTTTTCCACCGGCCTTCCCTTGGGCCGGCCAAAATGGGACATCAAAATGGTTTTTGCGCCGTGTTCGCGCAGGTAATTAATCGTCGGCAAACTCTCCCGGATTCGCGTGTCATCCATAACGCGAATTTTGTGGCCGCGCACTTCGGTCGGCACGTTGAAATCCACGCGCACCAGCACGCGTTTTCCGCGCACGTCGAGATCACGCAGGGAGAGCTTAGGCATTATTTGAGGTCGTACGGAACACGGATTAACCGATGACCCAACGAATCGACGGCCGCCCCTGACTGTTCCAGCGTGATGTAACCAACCAGCGGCTCGGGCTCGCCATTCTCACCTTTCATGTCCAGAAAGCATATCTCGCCCATCACCGGTCGAAATCCTTCAATCTGTATTTCGGCCGGACCACACACTTCAGTTTCCACACGCTCCTGCGTGGCAACTTGCATATTAACTTTCTGGCAGTGCGGAAAAGTGCCGAGCCGCTCGCGCCATCTTGTCGGCAGTGTCAGCATGGTCGCACCGGTATCGACCAGCGCGTCGCAATGCAGTTCCTTGGTGGGATCGATAACATTGCGAATGGTTACATGCGCAATAACTCGGCCCATGGCTCTATCCTCCCAGCATTTCCATCAATTCCACGCAGCGATTGCTATAGCCCCATTCGTTGTCGTACCAGCCCACTACTTTCACGAAGCGCGGCCCAAGCATGAGCGTAAGCTGGCTGTCGAAAATGCAAGAGTGCGGATTGCCGACGATGTCCTCGGACACGAGCGGCTCATCAGTGTATTCGAGGACGCCCTTATAACTTTTGCCTGACGCAGCTTCCTTGAATGCGGCGTTGATCTCTTCGGCGGTCCCGTCCTTTTCCAGCACGGCAGTGAAATCCGTGACCGACCCATCGGGCGTCGGCACACGGAACGCGCCGCCGTTCAGTTTTCCTTTCAATTCCGGAATGACTTCGCCGATGGCCTTCGCCGCGCCGGTCGTGGAAGGAATGATATTGATTGCCGCAGCCCGCGCCCGTCTCAAATCCTTGTGCGGAAAATCGAGGATGCGCTGGTCGTTGGTGTAACTGTGGATGGTGCTCATGAAACCGTGCGTGACGCCGAAGTTGTCGTGAACAACTTTTGCCATGGGCGCGAGGCAATTGGTTGTGCAGCTCGCGTTGGAAACAATTTTGTGCTTCCCCGGGTCGTATATCTGGTCATTTACTCCGATGCAAATTGTGACATCCGGATCTTTCGCCGGCGCGCTGATCAGCACCCGTTTCGCGCCCGCCTTGCTCAGGTGCAGTTCGGCTTTCTCGCGGCTGGTGAACAAGCCGGTCGATTCAAGCACCACATCCACATCCAGTTTCTTCCACGGCAGGTTCGCTGGATCCCGCTCCTTTAAAATTCTGATCTTGTGACCGCGCACGATGATGTTCTCATCATCGTACCCGATCTCGCCGTCGAATTTGCCGTGCACCGAATCCCATTTAAGCAGATGGGCCAGCGTGTGCGTGTCGGTGAGATCGTTGATCGCGAGCACTTGCTCGACTTGTTTTTGCGTCATGGCGCGAAGGACATTGCGCCCGATGCGCCCGAAACCGTTAATAGCGAAATTGGCCATAGGAAAAAGTTAAAGCGTTGAAGAGTTAAACCGTTACGCGGAAAACCTTCAACGTCCAACACTCAACCCGCCTGCGGTCGCCGTGGGATCTACGGCGCGGCGGGCGCTCAACATCCAGCGTCCAGGGCAGAATTCGTTCCCGATTATAAATTGAGCGTCGAAGCTTGAAGGTCGAAGCGTTTTGCGATGAACTACTCTGTCGCGATCCTTAGCGTGGCCTGTTCGATCTTGTACGCTCAAACCCTCCATGCCGCCCCGACGAAGACCATTCTCGTTTTCGGCGACAGTTTGTCGGACGGATTCATGCTCAAACGGAGCCAAGCCTATCCGGCTCTGCTTGCGAAAAAGCTGCATGCCGCCGGCTTGGACTTTCAAGTGATTAACGCCAGCGCGTCCGGCGGCACCACCGAAGGCGGCTTGGAACGGCTCCCGCCCCATTTGAAACGCAGCATCGACATCTTCATTCTGGAACTCGGAATCAACGACGCCTTCCGCGGCCTGCCGATCGATCAGATTCAAAGCAATCTCCAGCAGATCATCGACAAAGTGAAAGCGCGAAACCCGAATGTGCGCGTGCTGATCGCAGGGATGCAGCTCCCCGGTTACACGGCTGATGATTATGTCTCCGCGTTCGGCAAAATGTTTGGGGATCTAGCTGCGAAAAATGGAGCGACGTTAGTGCCCTACCTGCTCGAAGGCGTGACAGGAAATCCCTCATTGAATCTGTCCGATGGCATTCATCCAAGCGCGGAGGGCCAAAGGATTCTTGTCGAGAACGTCTGGCGCGTGCTCGAACCGGTGGCGCGCGAAGTAGCAGCGACGCCAACTCCACCCGGGGAACCTCGCCGGTAATTGTCGTCGCGAGATTTGGATTTGTAACACCGCTCCGGGAGAGTTTTCGCAGCCTGTGCAAATTTCCCGGCGGGCCAGGGCACGTAGCGCAGGTTTCGAAACCTGCTGTGTCGCCGATTTCCAAATCGGCAGAGCGCGCGATGTGGCGCAGCGTGCGGGTTTGGAAACCCATGGTACAGCAGACGTGGAAGTCTGCGCTACTTTGGTTGCGACTATGCCGCGCTGGGTGATGCGTGATCGAGCCTGAGACCCTTCACTTCGTTCTGGATGACAATAGGGAGCCAGAGGCGACCACTGCGCTGCTTTCACACGTTAGATAGATAAAATCAAACACGATGGACCCCGCCCGACCAAACGATCCTGATCCAGCCGATCCCTTTTTCCCGGAGCGCGCCGATCACGCGATCCTGGAAACAATTGAGATCGCTACCGAAGGCGAAGATAGTCATCACGCAGTCCGGAAACTCCGTGGGCCGCTCATGAAGGTCAAAGGGGTCAAGGATGTAAAAGTCGATCTCAAGCATGAGCGCGTCATTGTCACATTCGACGCGCGTCGAACGCATCCGCCCGATCTTCACGACGCAATTTTGGACAGCGGTTACACGCCGGGGCCGGTTGCCGAGTAAGAATGTGGGAGCGGCCTTAGCGCCGCGACGGTCGGGACGCCAAGGCCCTCCCACATTCCGTCATAGCGCCGGCTGTTGCTGCGTGAGGCAGTGAAGTGTGCCGAGCCCCCATATTAGTTCGCGGGAATCGATTTCAATGACGTGACGCTGCGGAAAACATTCGCGCAGGATCGATAACGCGATTTCATCGGCAGAATCGGCGAATGTAGGCATGAGGACGCAATTGTTTGCAATGTAGAAGTTGGCGTAACTCGCCGGCAAGCGTAGCCCTTCGCGCACGATCTTCTTCGGCATCGGCAGCGCGACGATGTCGATGTTGCGACCACCGATTTTCATCTCGCGCAGACGCGCCAGATTTTGTTGGAGCGGCTGGTAATTTTCATCATCACAATTTTCTTCGACGACAGTCACGGCGGTTCGTTCCGAGATAAACCGTGCCAGGTCGTCGATATGGCCGTCCGTATCGTCGCCGGCGATACCGTTGCCGAGCCAGAGAATGTCGCGGACACCCAGGTAATCTCGCAGGCGTTGTTCGATTTCGTCGCGCGAAAGGTTCGGATTTCGATTCTTGTTCAACAGACAGGACTCGGTGGTGAGCAGCGCGCCGGCGCCGTTCACATCGATAGAGCCGCCTTCCAAAATCATGCGCGGATAAAAAACCGGAACGTTGAGGATCTCGGCGATGCGCGTCGGGACGATTTCATCCAGGTTAAACGGCGGATATTTATTTCCCCAGGCGTTGTAGTCCCAGTCCACCACGGCAATTTTTGGATCGCTGTCGCGCGTCAGGAAAATTGGTCCATGGTCGCGGCACCACGGCTCGTTCGTCGGGACCAAGTGAAACGAGATTGCTTCCATGGGTAATCCGCCCAGAGCTTCGCGCGCCTCGGCTTCATGCGCGCCGTTACAAACGTTGATGCAAACCTGTTCCGAGCCAATGAGCGTTTCGACCGTTGCTCGCAAAGCTGGCATCACCCGATCGAACGAATCGGGAAAACTGATTCCTTCGCGTCGCGGCCACGACAGCCAGGTGGCTGCGTGCGGTTCCCATTCCGCCGGCATCCGATAGCCGAGTTGCGCGGGAGTTTTCTTTGGATGCATCGAAAGAAACGTTCAACGTCCAACGCTCAACGTGCAATTTCGAATACAGCGACTTCCTCCAAAAATTGTTTCGCGCGGATCAGTTGGTGCTCTCTCGGGCCATCGGAATACTGGCCTGGGCGTCAGGACCGCGGCTCACGATCTTCACAGAGAAGGCCTTTTCCCCATCATTTGTTGTCAGCCCTCCACACCTTGGCTGTCTTGTCGCTGCCAGTTACGATGCGCTTGCCATCCGGCGAAAAAGCAACCGAGTACACCTCGCTCCCAACACGGAGCGTAAGCAGTTCCTTACCACTCTGTGCATCCCACACCTTAGCTGTCCTGTCCAGGCTGCCAGTCACAATACGCGTCCCGTCCGGCGAAAAGGCCACTGAGGTAACGGAGTGCCAATGCCCTTCAAGCGTGAGCAGTGATTTACCGCTCTGCGCCGCATCCCACACCTCAGCTATATTATGTGCTATCCTCCCCATTACGATGCGCTTGCCATCCGGCGAAAAGGCAACTGAGCTAACGTACTTGTACGTCCCGCCAAGCGTAAACAGTTCCTGCCCGCTGTGCGCATCCCAGAGTTTGATTTCGTATTCTTGATAATCACCAGCTATTATACGACTGCCATCAGGCGAAAAGGCAACCGAGGTAAAGCCATAATAGTGCTTACCACCGAGTAGTGTGAGAACTTCTTTGCCGCTTTGCGCATCCCACACCTTGGCTGTCGTGTCAGCGCTGCCAGTCACAATGCGCTTGCCATCCGGCGAAAAGGCAACTGAGTAAATCGCGTTAAAGCGCGAATCAGTGTACGCATGCCCGACCGTGAGCAGTTCTTTACCGCTTTGCGCATCCCACACCTTGGCTGATTGGTCATCGCTGCCAGTTACAATGCGCGTCCCGTCGGGCGAAAAGGCCACTGAGTTAACCGCCCTCGAATGCCCGCGGAGTGTGAGCAGTTCTTCGCCAGTTGTGAAGTACCACGCGGCAGCGCCACCGAGACAAAGAAGGACAACAATACTTACGACAAATAACCGCGGATGCTGAATGAGTTGGGTCGAGACCGCCGACGCAAGTTTGGAAATGACAGCCGCCCGTTTCTTAATCGGATCTGTCGCCGCAATCTTACCCAAAGCCTCTTTGCGTTGGTCTTCCGCAGCATTCTCAGCTTCGACTGTTTCCGCGGCTTTTTTCTTTTCTTCAGCCAGTCGTGGACGTTCGGCATCTTCGGCGGCCTTTCTGTTTTCTCCCGCGACCCTTGCTTGTTCCTCAACTTTGCGTTTTTCTTCGGCCCAGCGCGCTGCTTCTGCGGCTTTTTGTTTCTCTTCGGCGAGCTTGGCGCGTTCAGCGGCCTCGTTCTTCTCTCGGTCTTCTGCCTTTCTTTTTTCCTTAGCTAACCGCGCCGCTTCCGTTGCCTTGGCGACTTTCCGCTTCTCTTCAGCTATCCTTGCCTCTTCCGCTTCGGCTTTTTCGCGAGGTTCGGTTTCGGGGACGAGCGGCGAGATAGAAATTTCCGGGCCGCCCACAATCTTTCTCACTACTTTCGCCAGATATTCTAAATGCCTTTCCAATGGCAGTGTAAACGCATCCAGCCACTGCGGCGTGGAAATGAAGTATTCGAGTGACGCCGTCGGAGCGACGTTTTCGATACGAAAGGGAATAATCGGTTTGCCTTTCGTGACAGCACGCTCGACTTCGCGCTTGATTTGCACCGAGGCGTTGGCGCTTGCCGAAAAGATCAACACCATGACGCGCGCGTCCTCGATGGCTTCGATGATGGAACCACCCCAGTCATTCGACGGGAGAATATCGCGCGGCGCGATCCAGCAACTGAGGCCATGAGACTCCAAAGCTACAGAGACAGCATCACCTATTGATTTGTCCTTTGACCAATAGCTGACAAAAACGTCGTGTGCCATGGAAGTAGAATCTACGCTGCTTCTACCTTTTTTCCGAGGAACAGGCAATCTTCAAAGATGACATCGCCGCGAGCGCGGGACGAGCGGAAGACACCCCATTAACCGGCGCCCGAAGTGTTAAACATTTTTCGTCCAAGGCAGCCCTAATCCAACGACCTTCGGTGATAGCACGCGCTAGTTGTCGAGGTAATATCGAGTTTGGAGTTCCGCGGAAAACTTTCGAATCACTTCCCGCAATGCGGCTCTTTTTAGTTTAGTCAATTCGGGCAGAGGCATCTCATGGATAAAGAGATCGCCCGCTGATCCCCTCGCGTCGCGGCCACGAGAGTCATGTGGCGCTATGCGGCTCCCATTCGGCGGGCATGCGGTACCCGAGCGCGGCTGGAGTTTCCAAGCTCATCAAATCAAGCTCCAACGCTCAACGCTTGACGTCCAACGCCCAACTTGGAATTTCGATAACCGCTAAGGCGTTTGCGTCGCCGCCGGTTTGTAAATAGCGCCGACAATCGCGCCGACTATAATCATTTCGATCAAGCCGCTCATGCTACCGTAGAGGATCAATTTCCCTGGAATCGGTTGCACCGCATAAAATCCCAGGCGCATCCCGATCGCTGCGATTTCCAACAAAATGCCGAGCCGGACACCAGCAATGACGCCGCCGCCTGCGAAGCCGCTCACGTAGATCATCACGAACGCGAAAACGATGAGCGCCTGCCCGAGAAGAATCCAGTGAAACAAACTCATCATTTCACTTTGCGGGCGCCAGAGGTTTGGCGTTTCGGCGTAAACATCTTTGAGCAACACGCCGTTCAGCAGCCAGCCCCACACGAACAGGAAAATGTATGCGGCAATAAACGCCAGGATGAATTTCTTCATAAGCTGCGGCGCAGGGTAAAGCTAGGTTGTCTTTCGCGCGCCAGGCTTGTAGATCGCGCCGATAATTGCACCTGCCACGGCGAATTGGATCACCGCGCCCACGATCCAGCCCGAAACGATTTTTGCCGTCAAAGGTTGGACCGCGAATGAGATCAAATGCGGCCCTGCGTACACTAGTCCGACCAGAGTGCCTAATAGTGCCCCGGCGCCTGGGCATCCGGTTGGAACGTAGCGGGCACACAGCAGCGTGAAAAAGAACGCCATGACGATGTGGCCAAGGATCAGCCATCCGAAATAGCTCTTAAAATCGGCTTCTGGCCGCAAAAGTGTTGGTACTTCGTGATGCGCACCCTGCATTAGCGTGCCGTACCAAAGAAAGCCAAAGACGAACAAAAATATGAAAGCGGCGATGAAGGCTATGAAGAATCTAGTCCAATTCATGCTGTTGTTTCGATCCAGATTTGTCTTGAGTTCTACCAAACCCGGCTCTCTTCATCGCAAAAAGCCTGACCGCTGTCGATGTTAATTTTGGCGAATAAGGAGCGGCACAACTCCGACCAGACGATCAGAGATTGGAAGCCTGGCCTCGCGGACTTCGTCCGCTGCGTTGCAGCTTCGCTTCGCTCAGAATGACAGCAATCGTTGCGAAACCAGAGAAATCGGCACTCGGCAATCGCAAATTGGAAATCAATTGACTCGCTCGCTTCCCGCTCGCTCGCCCTCTCGGGCCTGCCCGTCCATTTCGCGGTTTCCCCAACCGTTCAATTGACCCACCTGCCGCCTTCGGAGACGAGGATCGGCAGTTCTTCCATCATGAACTGGGTCTTGCCGAGGGCCCCAATCATGTGCGTCCCGGTCGCGGCGTACCATTTCTTCGACATGCTCTCGCCGGTGTGGCAGCCCCAACTCTTGCAATACGCGCCACGGGCGAAGGCACGACGACCAATTTGTTTCAGATCGTTTTCGTGCAGCCAGGATTTACAAGCGCTATCGATGTTATTGCTGTAATCGAACATGAAACAGGCCCGGTTCGAATGCCCGAAATATTCGAAATCCACGATCTTCAGCTGGTCTCGCGGCTGTCCGTCGTTCAGATAATTGATGACCTCCTGGCCCGGGCCAAACCAAACCAGATTGATATTAAATTTGTCGCGGACCGAATCGATCAAGCTAATCAGATCCTGGTGCTCCTGCTTGGCGCGGTCCATGTAGCCCTGCTTGTAAATGAGCCACGTGATTTTGGCATCCGGACCGACCTCGCTGCGCAGTTGTTCGGTGCGCAGACGCGCGGCCCGCACAAAGTTTGCCCACCAATGGTCGTGCGGAAAGGCCTTGTATTTTTCCCACTGATACATCGACGGTCCGCCTACCAGGATTATGTATTCACCTCCGACAGGCGGCGCGGCCCGCAGACCGACCGCAACCATCGCCAAACAGCATATGAGTAAGAGACGTTTCATCATTTCCGGCGAGGAAGACTATTTATGCGAGGTG